>NZ_JBSKHQ010000013.1:0-146305 GCF_057128665.1 Zestomonas ipomoeae | reverse complement strand
GCAAACTTCCACCGGCAACAAGCAGGTCAGGCCATGGCGGCCTGACTTAAACGAAACAGCCTCCACGAAACCCGGGGTGATTCAATAAAAGATAAACCAATCAGTTTCCGTCTCTTGGAGATGAAATCTTTATCGGTTAATCGCCGCGATATTCGCAGCCGCTTGTACAGGTTTCGTGAATTCTGATTCGCGACAGTTCTGGAAGTAGCGGCTTCAGTTCGTTCCAGATCCACTTGGCCAGGACTTCGCTGGTAGGGTTTTCCAAGCCTGGAATGTCATTCAGGTAGTTATGGTCCAACTGCTCGTAGAGCGGCTTGAAAATCGCCTTTATTTCGGCAAAGTCCCGAATCCATCCAGTATAAGGATCAACTTCGCCTTCGATATAGATTGCGACACGGAAGGAGTGCCCGTGGAGGCGACCGCACTTGTGGCCGGCGGGTACGTGGGGAAGTCGGTGCGCTGCTTCGAATATGAACTCTTTGAATAATTCCACGCTGTTACGCTCATCTCAGGAACGACCGCCCTGGCGGTCAAGGCTGGACGCAGTTTATCAGCTCTGGAAGCGGCGAGCAGTTTGACTTTCGAGTCAGCCCTGGGTGGTGCCAGTGTTCTTGGGCTGGCGAATGCTACCCGCCTACCACCAGTTCTCTTAAATAGTCGGCTACGTACTTCTGAAAACCTCTGTCGTTCCAATATTCCATATGGCTCAATGGGGTGTGTTTTCTGGGCCATGGTCCTACGGCGGCAGCGCGGTCTTCGGCGACTATTTCTGCATAGGCCGGTATGGGGCGCAGCGGGTAGCCCAGTGGGTCGGCTGGGGCGTAGAAGTTCAACCAACGAGCCCTTTGACGCATGGCGTCGTTCAGACAATAGCCGGGAAAACGAATCGGGATGATCTGGTCATAGGCGAAGGTAAACAGGGGAATGTTGCAGCCGAATGTTATCAATCCGGCGAGGGTTTCCATGGCAATGAAGGGGTCTCGCGGGCAACTGGGCGTCGCATTGAGTTTTTGCTGGTCCCACACGTAATTGGAAAACACGTGGCCGCCTAAGGAATGAGCCAGGACCACTAGCGGGGTGTGGGAATCCACCTCCGCACGCAATGCGTTGAAGCCATGGCGCAAGCTCTGGTGCACCTGCTCATAGGCGGTGTCATAGGCCTCGCTGACTTTGCGGTAGCCGCTGGCATCTCCGAGAAACAGGGTCAGCAATCGGCGCAGTTTGCGCCAGCGAATTGGCTCGCGATCGAGCCTATCGAGATAGCCCAGTTCGCGCTGGTCCAAGACGCTGGCCCAGTAGAGGCTGCGGAAGGCGATGTGGCTGGCGTCATCGCCCAAACGCTTGCGCAGCCCTTTAAGGAGCCCCTGTGCGTAGTGGTATTGCCCTTCGGTATCGCGCAGGTCTGGCTGCGTGCCTATGCCATGGATGATCGCCACCGCGAGTTTCATAAGCCATTCCGCGCAGAGTTACAACGAGCCTAGCGCCAGCGAGGCTTCAAGTCCAAGGGGGCTGGTCGCTCCACCAGGCGTCCGCTATCAGCCAGCTCGAGGAATTCGTCACCGAGGCGCTGGCTTTCCTGCATCGCTTTACGCCAGTAGCGCTCGCGACCAGCATCATCGGAGATATAACGCTGAAAGTCCTTGCGGTCGGGCAGCTTGCCATGGGGTAGCCTGGCCAGGTACTCCCGTGAGGGGGATACAAGCAGGACATCTTGCAGGCGTTTGGCACAGCCTCGGCGCCATGGCAGACCCTTGTCGAACCAGCCGGGAATCACCTTGTCGGTGAAGTGCGGATAGAGCACCACGTCATCGCCGTGATAGGGCAGGTCCAGATGATAGTCCAATAGCCCTCCATCGCGGTAAGTGCCCGGCCCGGCGCCTGGAAGATCGCGAACACCCTGCATCACCATGGGAATCGCTCCGGAGGCGAGTAGGGCATGGCGCAGATTGTTGCTGTCGAGCGCCAGGTAGCGCGAAGGAAAGTCGGTGAGTGGGGCCAGAGGGGGGAGTTGGCGTGAGTCATGAAGAATCAGCCGCTCGAAATGCTTGGCCAGTCGCGGTCTGCCAAGCAGGTTGCTGCCAATCACCGACGTCAGGCCCAAGCCAAGGGTCCTCCGGCTGTCATGGGCGAGCAGGCCATGGCTCTTCACCACCACGATGTTAAGGCGGTAATGAGGGTTGCCGAGAACGCTGGCATCCTCGCCGGCCAGCAGGTCATGAAGCATTTGCCGGCAACTATGGGTCACCTCGGCCATGGTTACGCCTTTGGCGTAGCGCTGTGCGGTATAGAGTTCTCCAAGGCGCTGCAGCCCCTTGACGGGGTCTGGCAGGCAGACGCTGGCATAACGCCAGGAGCCGATGGATGCGCCGATCAGCGAGCGCTCCCGTGGCGACCTGGGCAACCAGTCGCCAAAGAGCGCCAGGTCCAGGCCTTGAATCCCCAATGCTTTGGGCCCGCCGGCCGCCCCAGGCAAAATACCGACGTCGGCCGGGCTCAGCCCCTGATTACGAATGCGAGTGAGGGCCCGCGTGCCTGCTCTCAGGGTCAGGGCAGGGAAGGGGATGTGAATAGCGCTCATTCATGGCCTCCATCATGCGAGGCAGCGATTATAGGGGCGGAGGTCGTCAGACCAAGCGGCTTCACTGCGTGAATAATGGATGCTTGGCCCAAGTAGGCCTGGCTTACTTGAGGCGACGTTCGACGCCTTTTTCAACCAGGATCTTGGCGGATATTTCTTCCACCGAGAAATGGGTGGAATTGATGAAGGGAATGTTTTCCCTGCGCAGCAGGTTCTCAACTTCCCTGACTTCGAATTCGCACTGGGCAAAACTGGCATAGCGGCTGTTCGGCTTGCGCTCATGACGGATTGCGGTCAACCGGTCGGGGTCGATGGTCAGGCCGAACAGTTTGTTCTTGTAGGGTTTCAGCGCGGCCGGCAGTTGCAGGCGTTCCATATCTTCTTCGGTCAGTGGGTAATTCGCCGCGCGAATGCCGTACTGCATGGCCATATACAGGCATGTTGGTGTCTTGCCGCAACGAGAAACGCCGATCAGGATCAGGTCGGCTTTGTCGTAATAATGGGTTCGGGCACCGTCATCGTTCTCGAGGGCGAAGTTCACTGCCTCGATGCGCTCCATGTAATTGGTGCTGTGGCCGATCGAGTGCGACTTGCCGACAGAATACGAGGAGTGGGAGGTGAGTTCGTGTTCGAGCGGCGCCAGGAATGTGGAGAAGATGTCGATCATGAAGCCGTTGGATTCGGCAAGGGTATCGCGGATTTCCTGGTTGACGATGGTGTCGAAGATGATCGGGCGGGCGCCGTCGCGCTCAGCGGCACTGTTGATTTGCTGTACCATGGCGCGCGCCTTTTCCACGCTATCGATGTAGGGGCGCGTGAGTTTGGTGAAGGCGATGTTCTCGAACTGCGCCAGCAGGCTCTGGCCTAGCGTTTCAGCCGTGATGCCGGTACCGTCGGAGATGAAAAAAGCGGTTCGTTTCATTTGCGCCGCAGGCCTTCAAGATAAGAACGATTGTTGGCTATCATAGGCCCGCCTCAGTTGGGCCCCTGCCGGCAGGCATTGTTACTTATTTTCCCGGGCCAGGCCACAGTCACGCGGAGCCGTTCCGCATGAGCTTTTCCAACAGTTAGTGGAGAGATCACCTTGGTTGAGTACGTAGTTTCCCTCGATAAGCTCGGCAATCATGATGTTGAGCGCGTAGGGGGCAAGAACGCCTCGCTGGGCGAGATGATCAGCAACCTCGCCGGCGCCGGTGTTTCCGTACCGGGTGGCTTCGCCACTACCGCACAGGCCTACCGGGATTTCCTCGAGCAGAGCGGTTTGAACGAGCGCATCCACGCGGCCCTCGATGCATTGGATGTGGATGACGTCAATGCGTTGGCCAAGACCGGCGCGCAGATCCGCCAGTGGGTCATGGAGGCCGACTTTCCTACCCAGCTCGATGCCGATATCCGCAAGGCATTCGCGGATATGGCCGGTGGGAACGACAACATGGCCGTGGCCGTGCGCTCTTCGGCAACCGCCGAGGATCTGCCGGATGCTTCCTTTGCTGGCCAGCAGGAGACCTTCCTCAATATCCGGGGCGTGGACAATGTGATTCGCGCCGCGAAGGAGGTTTTTGCCTCGCTGTTCAACGATCGCGCTATCGCCTATCGCGTCCATCAGGGCTTCGACCACAAACTGGTGGCGTTGTCCGCGGGTGTGCAGCGCATGGTGCGCTCGGAAACAGGCACCGCTGGCGTGCTGTTCACCCTGGATACCGAATCCGGCTTCCGTGACGTGGTCTTCATTACCGGCGCCTATGGCCTGGGCGAAACGGTCGTGCAGGGGGCAGTGAATCCCGATGAATTCTATGTGCACAAGCAGACGCTGATGGCTGGCCGGCCGGCCATCCTGCGCCGCAACCTAGGCAGCAAGGCCATCAAGATGGTTTATGGCGACGAGGCGAAGGCCGGCAAGTCGGTGAAGACTGTCGAGGTCGATCGTGCCGATCGCGCTCGTTTCTGCATCAGCGATGCCGAAGTCAGCGAGTTGGCCAAGCAGGCGCTGATCATCGAGAAGCACTACGGTCGCCCGATGGACATCGAATGGGCCAAAGATGGCGACGACGGCAAGCTCTACATCGTCCAGGCGCGTCCGGAGACAGTGAAAAGCCGTGCCAGCGCGACGGTGATGGAACGCTACCTGCTGAAGGAAAAGGGCAAGGTGCTGGTGGAAGGTCGTGCCATCGGGCAACGCATCGGGGCGGGCCCGGTCAAGGTAATCCACGACATCGCCGAAATGGACAAGGTTCAGCCCGGCGATGTGCTGGTTTCCGACATGACCGATCCCGATTGGGAGCCGATCATGAAGCGTGCCAGCGCCATCGTCACCAATCGCGGCGGGCGGACCTGCCATGCCGCGATCATCGCGCGTGAGCTCGGCATACCGGCGGTGGTCGGTTGCGGCAATGCCACTCATGTGCTGCAGGACGGCCAGGGGGTTACCGTCTCCTGTGCCGAAGGCGATACCGGTTTCATCTTCGAAGGCCAGCTGGGCTTCGACATTCGCAAGAACTCCGTGGACGCGATGCCGGAGCTGCCGTTCAAGATCATGATGAACGTCGGCAACCCTGATCGTGCTTTCGATTTCGCGCAGTTGCCCAACGAAGGTGTTGGCCTGGCTCGACTCGAGTTCATCATCAACCGCATGATCGGCGTGCACCCCAAGGCGCTACTGAACTTCACCAGCCTGCCCGCGGAAATCAAGGACAGCGTGGAAAAGCGCATTGCCGGCTACGACGATCCGGTCGGCTTCTATGTCGAGAAGCTGGTCGAGGGCATCAGTACGCTTGCTGCGGCGTTCTGGCCGAAAAAGGTCATCGTGCGCCTGTCGGACTTCAAGTCCAACGAATACGCCAACCTCATCGGCGGTAAGCTTTACGAGCCGGAAGAAGAGAATCCGATGCTCGGCTTCCGGGGGGCTTCGCGCTACATCAGCGAATCCTTCCGCGACTGCTTCGAGCTGGAATGCCGCGCACTGAAGAAGGTGCGCAACGAAATGGGCCTGACCAACGTCGAGATCATGGTGCCGTTCGTGCGTACCCTGGGCGAGGCCAGCCAAGTGGTCGAACTGCTCGCCAGCAATGGTCTGGCCCGCGGTGAGAACGGCCTGCGTGTCATCATGATGTGCGAGCTGCCGTCCAACGCGATCCTCGCCGAAGAATTCCTCGAGTATTTCGATGGCTTCTCCATCGGCTCCAACGACCTGACCCAGCTGACGCTCGGTCTTGATCGCGACTCCGGCATCGTCGCCCACCTGTTCGACGAGCGTAACCCGGCAGTGAAGAAGCTCTTGGCCAATGCCATCCAGGCGTGCAACAAGGCCGGCAAGTACATCGGCATCTGTGGTCAGGGCCCGTCGGATCATCCGGACCTGGCCAAGTGGCTGATGGAGCAGGGCATCGAGAGTGTGTCCCTTAACCCCGACTCCGTACTGGATACCTGGTTCTTCCTTGCCGAGGGCCAGCAGGCCTGAGTTCTAAACCTTCAGAAGGGCGGGCGAGTCCCGCCCTTTTTTGTGCAAGAAGTATATGCAAAGCAGTAGCGATCTATTTCCGGTGGCGCTGATCAGCGCCGAATTCCGTGGCGATCTCAGCGAAGACGTCTACCGGCTCAAACCCGGCAACAGTCCCGACTCGAGCGTCGAGTTGGCGCTGACCCGCCTGGGTATGGCCTGCCATGGCGAAAGCCGAGGTGTGCCGGTCATCCTGCTGCACGGCAGTTTCTCCAATCGGCGCTTCTGGTACTCGCCGAAGGGTATCGGGCTTGGCCCGTTCCTGGCGCGCGCCGGCTTCGACGTGTGGATCGCCGAGATGCGGGGGCATGGGTTGTCGCCGCGCAATCGAAGCTATCGGCACAACCGAGTTGCCGACTACGTACGCTATGACCTGCCGGCGATAGCCGGCTTCGTGCGCGAGCAGAGTGGGCAAGCTCCGCACTGGATCGGCCACTCACTGGGTGGAATCATCCTGGCGGCGGCCTTGGGGGGGCACTATCTGGACGCAGCGTCCGCGGCCTCGGTAGCCCTCTTTGGCAGCCAGGTCAGCCGTGTCTATTGGCCGCTGAAGTTTCCGCCCCTGGAGTGGGGCAGTCGCCTGTTGCTAGGGCGCTTCCAGGCGGTACCCGGGCAGCGATTGCGTCGCGGGCCGGAGGACGAGCCGATGGGGCTGGTATTGGAAAGCCTGCGTTGGCACGGACTGTTCGGTCGTTTTGGCGATGCCGAGCGTGATTGGTGGGCTGGTTTGAGCGAGGTGGATGTGCCGGTGTTGGCAGTGGGTGCCCAAGGGGACCATCAGGATCCCGCGTGGGCCTGTCGCAAATTGCTGGAGCAGTTCGGATCGCCAACCCGCGAATTTCTTTGCCTTGCCGAAGAGCAGGGCTTTTCCAGCGACTACGGTCACGTGGAGATGCTCATCAGCAAGGCTGCCCAGCGCGAGGTGTGGCCGCTGGTTGAGTATTGGTTGCGCGAAGGTCGTCTGCCGCAAGGGGTTGCCGAGACGGGGCGGCTCGCCAGCGTCCCAGGGCATTCCTCCGGTGCGGCTTAGCGGCTAAGATATGACCCATTTTTTCGTCGCGGTCATTGCTTCCTGCTGTTCTTTGCATGCGCGCCGAAGCGTGCGGTGCTAGCCGACCTTCTTCGTCTTCTCTTCACAGGAGTTCCTTCATGCAATACGTCACTCCCGATCTGTGCGATGCCTACCCTGATCTGGTGCAGGTGGTCGAACCGATGTTCAGCAATTTTGGCGGGCGCGACTCCTTCGGTGGCGAGATCGTGACCATCAAGTGCTTCGAGGACAATTCGCTGGTCAAGGATCAGGTCGAGCAGCCCGGCGAGGGCAAGGTCATGGTGGTCGATGGCGGGGGCTCGCTGCGCCGCGCGCTACTCGGCGACATGCTGGCCGAAAAGGCCGCGAAGAACGGCTGGGAAGGCCTGGTGATCTATGGGTGCGTTCGCGACGTGGATGTGATCGCGCAGACCGAGCTGGGTGTGCAGGCACTGGCCAGTCACCCCATGAAGACCGACAAGCGCGGTATCGGTGATCTGAATGTCCCGGTGACTTTCGGCGGCGTCACCTTCCGCCCGGGCGAATACGTCTATGCCGACAACAACGGCATCATCGTTTCGCCGAAAGCGTTGCAGATGCCAGCCTGAAGGCATTGGGCCGCTCGAAAACAGCCGGCTTACGGGGCTGCCGGTTGCGTTTTTCGGCGTCCGCTGCCCGACTGCCGATGTGACTTGGTTCCGGCACGATACGTCTAGGCGACACATCCCACGAGGTTCGTATGCACGATCCGTTCGAAGAATCCCTGCGTGACCTGATGAAGGGCCCGGCGTCTGCCCATGACGACGAAGCCTGTCTGGGGCGTGTGCTGAAGGCGGCCAACCGGCAAGTGGGTGCAGGCGATCTGTTCAGCCTGATGGGCCATTGGTTTGAGGCGTTGATGATCGGCATCAACAACGGCTCGTCTCACGTCGCCCCGGTATCCCGTTTGAAATCTTCCAATCGTCCTCTTGATAAGGCTGATTAAGCATGGAATTTACTCAAGGTCTGGTAGAAGCGATGGCCAACGTCTGGACCCCTATTGCTGGGTTCATTCCGCGCCTGTTCGGTGCCTTGATCGTGGTGCTGCTCGGCTTCGTGGTGGCCAAGTTGCTCGATACCCTGTTGTCGAAGCTGCTGGCCAAGGTGGGCCTCGATCGTCTGATGAGCGGCGCCGGCTTGACCAAGCTGCTGAGCCGGGCCGGTATCCATGCACCGGTTTCGGTGCTGATCGGCAAGATCTTCTATTGGTTCGTGCTGCTGATCTTCCTCGTCACAGCGGCCGATTCGCTTGGCCTGGGCCGGGTTTCCGCGACGCTGGACGTCTTCGTGCTGTACTTGCCGAAGGTCCTGGGTGCCGCCCTCGTGCTGCTGGTCGGCGTGTTGCTGGCCCAGTTGGTGAACGGTTTGGTGCGCGGCGCCGCCGAAGGCGTGGGGCTGGACTACGCCAATGGGCTGGGGCGCATCGCTCAGGGGCTGGTGATCATCATCAGCATTTCCCTGGCGATCGGTCAGCTGGAAATCAAGACCGACCTGCTCAACAACGTCATTGCCATTGTCCTGATTTCTGTCGGCCTGGCGGCCGCGCTGGCGCTTGGCCTGGGTAGCCGTGAGGTGGCCGGGCAGATTCTCGCCGGCATCTATGTGCGCGAACTGTACGAGGTCGGGCAAGAGATCCAGGTCGGCGATCTGCAGGGGCAGATCGAAGAAATCGGCACGGTCAAAACCATCCTGCTGACGGAGGAGGGCGAGTTGGTCTCGGTGGCCAATCGCACATTGCTCGAACAACGGGTAAGCAGCCGCTGAGCGTGCAATTCTGCTAATGTATGCCGCCATGGAAGAAGCCTGAGGTCTTGGGCATCGGCGGCTATTGACCTCTTTGTCGGCCCGACTCGTTTTGAACAAAACCCAATCGCTACCCACGCGTTACGATCCCCATGAGCTCACCGACGAGGAGCTGGTGGAGCGTGCGCATGCCGAGTTGTTTCATATCACTCGTGCATATGAAGAGCTGATGCGCCGTTACCAGCGCACGCTATTTAATGTGTGCGCTCGGTATCTCGGGAACGAACGGGACGCTGATGATGTCTGTCAAGAGGTTATGCTCAAAGTTCTCTATGGTCTGAAGAACTTCGAAGGCAAGTCGAAATTCAAGACGTGGCTTTACAGCATTACTTACAATGAGTGCATTACTCAGTATCGCAAGGAGCGCCGCAAGCGCCGTTTGCTGGATGCGTTAAGTCTGGACCCATTGGAAGAGGCTTCGGAAGAAAAAGCGCCGAAATTGGAGGAGCGCGGCGGCCTGGACCGCTGGCTGGTGCATGTGAATCCAATCGACCGGGAAATCCTGGTGCTACGCTTTGTGGCAGAACTGGAGTTCCAGGAAATTGCGGACATCATGCATATGGGATTGAGCGCGACTAAAATGCGCTACAAACGCGCATTGGACCGTTTACGTGAGAAATTTTCCGGGGCTGCCGAAACTTAAGTTGGGTCGGGGCCTCAGAGGAACGAACAAGCTCGGGTGGACTTGTCGCTAAGTTATGCCTGGATTGTCCAACACAGTTATTTCACCATTGATGGGGATTTACGGATGAAACTGAAAAACACCTTAGGCGTTGTCGTTGGTTCCTTAGTTGCCGCCACCTCTTTCGGCGCGTTGGCCCAAGGTCAAGGCGCGGTCGAGGTGGAAGCTTTCGGCAAGCGTTCCTTTACCGAGAGCAATCGTGACGTCAGCAACGGCAACTTGTTCGGCGGTAGCATCGGCTACTACCTGACCGACGACGTGTCGCTGAACCTGTCGCATGGTGTGTACAAGAGCATCGAGTCCGATGACGACTACCCGGGCACTACCAGCCGCAAAGACATCGACGGCCACCTGAGCACGCTTGAAGCGGTCTACCACTTCGGCACGCCGGGTGCACAGAGCCTGCGTCCTTACGTGTCCGCCGGTTTTGGCCATCAGCAACTGGACAACACCTACACCGACGGCCAGGACAAGAGCACTTTCGCCCTGGTGGGTACCGGCCTGAAGTACTACATCTCCGAGAACGTGCTGGTGAAAGCAGGCGTTGACGTGATGCACAGCCTGGATACCGAAAACACCGAGTGGATGGCAGGCGTGGGCGTCGGCATGAACTTCGGCGGAAGCACTCGCAAGGTGGCCGCTGCCGAGCCGGTCGAGCCGATGCCGGAAGTCTGCACCGATAGCGACAATGACGGTGTATGCGATCAAAACGACAAGTGCCCCGGCACCGAGCCGAACGTCACCGTGGACGCCGATGGTTGCCCGGATGTCGCCGAAGTGGTGCGTGTCGAGCTGGACGTGAAGTTCGACTTCGACAAGGCTGTGGTCAAGCCGGAAAGCTATGACGACATCAAGAATCTGGCCGACTTCATGAAGCAGTACCCGCAGACCAATACCGTGGTCGAAGGTCACACCGATGCCATCGGTACCGACGCCTACAACCAGAAGCTGTCCGAGCGTCGTGCCAACGCGGTGCGTGACGTGCTGGTCAACCAGTACGGCGTATCCGGTGAGCGCGTCGACACTGTCGGCTATGGCGAGTCCCGTCCGGTGGCGGACAACTCCACCGACGCCGGCCGTGCCGTGAACCGTCGCGTAGAAGCGGAAGTGGAAGCCCAAGCCAAGTAATCAAGCCTGGCGCTTCACAGAGAAACCCGGCTCCGGCCGGGTTTTTCTTTGTCTGGGAAGAAAGCATGGGCGGGCAGGCCGGCTGTTTGGCGAGCGCAAAAAAAGCCCGGCCAAGAGGCCGGGCAAGGACTACTCCGCAGGAGCGAAGCGGTTAGGCGCTTTCAGCCAGGGGCAAGACTTGAGCGGTTGCGGCGACCTCGCCGATCACCAGGATCGCCGGGCTTTTCAATTGGAACTCGGCGGCGCTGCGCTGCATGTCGCCGAGATTGCTGCGGCACTCCCGTTGCTGCGGCAGGGAAGCGTTCTCGATCATCGCCACCGGGGTGCTGGCGGGCAGGCCGCCCTGCAGCAGGCTGTCGCGGATTTCGTGGAGCTTGGCCACTCCCATATACACCACCAGCGTGGTGCCGCCTTGGGCCAGGGCCTGCCAGTTTGGCGCGCTGTCGTCCTGGGTGTGGGCGGTGACCAGGGTCACGCCGCGGCTGATGCCGCGCAATGTCAGTGGGATGCCGCAGTTGGTGGCGCCGGCCAGGCCGGCGGTGATGCCGTTGACCAGCTCGACCTCGACATCGCGCTCGCGCAGCCATTCGGCTTCCTCGCCACCCCGGCCGAAGATGCAGGGGTCGCCGCCTTTCAGACGCGCCACGCATTTGCCCTGGCGTGCATAGCGCAGCATCAGGCGGTGGATGAAGGCCTGCGGCGTGGAGCGGCAGCCGCCGCGCTTGCCCACGGGAATGACGCGGGCGGCAGGGCAGTGCTGCAGCACGGCCGGATTGACCAGGTCGTCGATCAGCACCACCTCGGCTTCGCTCAGGGCGCGTACCGCTTTCAGTGTCAGCAGTTCCGGGTCGCCGGGACCCGCGCCTACCAGCCAGACTTTACCGCTCATCTTCAACTCTCCTTCGATACTGCTGTAGGGGCGATTTCATTCGCCTTGCAAGGCTTCGTCAGGCGATTGAATTCGCCCCTACTTTCATGCGCTGGCTGCCACTGGGGTCTGGGCCAGCAGGCGCTTGATTTCCGGGACGCAGGAACCGCACTGGGTGCCGCAACCGAGTTCTTGTTTCAGGCCGTTCAGGTCGAGACCGCGAGCGATGCCGTCGCAGACAGCCGCCTCGCCGACATTCATGCAATTGCACAGGGTCTTGCCGCTCTTCTTGCTTGCGCTGCCCGGCGGGGTGCTGAGCGGTGCCAGCAGCCAGCGGCGCAGCTGGGCATCGGCTTCGCCGTCGAGCCAGAGCTCGCGCAGCCAGTCGCGGGCAGCGGTTTCGCCGGCCAGACGCAAGGCGACGATGCGCCCCTCGTCGATGCGCACCCGCTTGCCGACCGCTTTGCGCGGGTCGTCGTACGCCAACACCGGGCCTTCATCCAGGCCCAGCAGGCGGTCGATCCGCGCCAGTAGTTCGGCTGGCGGCGCCTCGCCGCTGGCAGCGCGAATCAGCAGGGCGGGGCGCTCGCGTCCGGCCAGGCCGAGGCTGGCATAGTCGAAACCCTCGCAAAGCGGACGCAGAGCTTCGAAGCGACTCTGCACGTCGCCTTCGACAAGGGCGAAGAGCTGCCAGGGCAGTTCGACCTTTTCCACTTCGATGCCGGCCTGCTTGAGTTCGGGCTGCTTCGACAGCGGATCGAACGCCGGCTGGGTCAGCACGTTGCTGCCCAGGCCTTTGAGGAAGCGATTGCCCCAGTGCATCGGCAGGAACGCCTGGCCCGGGCGCACGTTTTCGTCCTTCTGTACCGGCAGGACCAGGGTGCCGCGGCGGCTTTTGACCCGTACCAGTTGCCCATCGAGCAGGCGGCGACGGCGCAGTTCGTCCGGATGCAGGCTGAGCACGGCTTCCTCGACATGGCCGAACAGCTGGGCGGCGGTGCCGGTGCGGCTCATGCCGTGCCACTGGTCGCGCAGGCGGCCGGTATTGAGGGTCAGCGGGAAGCGCGCTTCGCGTTTTTCCCGAGGCGCGCGGTAGGCGTCGGCGACGAAGCGCGCGCGGCCGTCTTCGGTGGGAAAGCGCCCGTCGGTATAGAGACGGGTGGTTCCGCTGTCGGCGCCAAGGGGATAGGGCCATTGCTGTGGCCCCTCGGCGTCCAGCAGTGAGTAGTCGATGCCGGTCAGGTCGAGATCGCGACCGGCAGTGAGGTGCTTGTATTCCTCGAACAGCGATTGCGGCTCGGCGAAATCGAACAGGCTTGGCTGTTCAGGTCGCAGTCGCTGTTCCAGGCGGCGGGCGAAGTCGCAGGTGATCGCCCAGTCCGGCCGTGCCTCGCCGGGAGCCGGTACGGCGCTGCGCACATGGCTGATGCGCCGCTCCGAGTTGGTCACCGTGCCTTCCTTCTCGCCCCAGCTGGCGGCAGGTAGCAGCAGGTCGGCATAGCGGCAGGTCTCGGTGGTGAAGAAGGCTTCCTGCACCACCACGAACGGACAGGTGGCGAGCGCTTCGTGGACTCGCTGTTGGTCCGGCAGCGACTGCGCGGGATTGGTGCAGGCAATCCACAGCGCCTTGATCTTGCCGGCGCGTACCGCTTCGAACAGTTCGATGGCGGTCAGGCCGGGTTTCTCCGGCAGCTTGTCGACGCCCCAGTAGGCGGCGACCTCGTCGCGATGCCCGGCGTTGGCCGCGTCGCGGTGGCCGGGCAGCAAGTTAGACAGGCTGCCGGTCTCGCGGCCACCCATGGCGTTCGGCTGGCCGGTAAGGGAAAAGGGCCCGGCGCCGGGGCGACCGATCTGCCCGGTGGCCAGGTGCAGGTTGATCAGCGCGCTGTTCTTGGCGCTGCCGGCACTGGACTGGTTGAGGCCCATGCACCACAGCGAGAGGAACGCCGGCGCGCTGCCGATCAGGCGGGCGCAGGCCTGCAGGTCATCGATGGAGATGCCGCACAGGTCGGCAACCATGGCTGGGCTGTAGTCGCGTACCAGGCTTTTCAGCTCGTCGAAGCCCTGGGTGTGGGCGTCGATGAAACGGCGATCGATCCAGCCTTCCCACATGAGGATGTGCAGGATGCCGTGGAACAGGGCGACGTCGGTGCCGGGCTGGATGGCCAGGTGCAGGTCGGCCAGCTCACAGGTGTCGGTACGTCGTGGGTCGACCACCACGATTTTCATGTCCGGGCGCCTGGCCTTCGCTTCTTCCAACCGGCGGAACAGTACCGGATGGGCGTAGGCCATGTTGCTGCCGGCGATCAGCAGGCAGTCGGCAAGTTCGATGTCCTCGTAGTTGCAGGGCGGGGCATCGGCGCCGAGGCTGCGTTTGTAGCCGACCACCGCGCTGGACATGCACAGCCGCGAATTGCTGTCGATGTTGTTGGTGCCGACCAGCGCGCGGGCGAGCTTGTTGAAGGCGTAGTAGTCCTCGGTCAGCAACTGGCCGGAGATGTAGAAGGCCACGCTGTCGGGACCGTGCTCGCGAATGGTTTCGGCGAACTCATTGGCGGCATGCTCCAGGGCGCTGTCCCAGTCCGTGCGCGAGCGGGCCAGGGTCTTGCCCAGGCGCAACTCGGGGAACAGGGCCCGGGCGGCGAGGTCGCCGGTGAGGTGCAGGGTCGACCCCTTGCTGCACAGCTTGCCGAAATTGGCCGGGTGGGCCGGGTCGCCGCTCACATTCGATACGCGCTGACCATCGTGCTCGATCAGCACGCCACAGCCCACGCCGCAGTAGCAGCAGGTGGAGGCGGTGATTTGATGGGGGGTGGACATGCGCTCAACTCCGTAATTGCGGCTTGCCGTCGATACCGCCGCCGGCGCTTTCGCCAGCGGCTCGGCTATCGGTTCATGCACATTCGGCGACGGTTTTCAGGGCCAGCCACACGCGGCCGTTTTCCACTTTCACCGGGTACTTGTGCGAGCAGCCGACATCCGGTGCCAGGGCCTCGCCGGACTCCAGGTCGATCTGCCAGTTGTGCAGCGGGCAGGCCACGCGCTTGCCGTAGATCAACCCCTGGGAGAGAGGGCCGCCCTTGTGCGGGCAGCGGTCGTCGAGGGCGAAGACTTCGTCGTCCGAGGTGCGGAAGATGGCGATGTCGCCCTTGGGGCCATCGACGATGCGCGAGCCGAGCACATTGATCTCGTCCAGGGCGCAGATATCCAACCAGTTCATGCTTGCACCTCCAGTTCGCGCACGGCGATACGATCGAATTCTTTCTTCAGTTGCGGCTTGGAGAGCTGCTCCTTCCACGGGTCCTGCTCGAAGGACAGGGAGAACAGCAAGCGCTGGTGCAGCGCCTTGCGGCGTTCGGCGTCTTCCAGCACGGCCTTCTTGATGTGCTCCATGCCGACCCGCTGCAGGTAGTGCACGGTGCGCTCCAGATAGAAGGCCTCCTCGCGGTAGAGCTGGAGGAAGGCCAGGCTGTATTCCATGACTTCTTCGCTCGTCTTGACCTTGACGAAGAACTCGCCGGCTTCGGTCTTGATGCCGCCGTTACCGCCGATGTAGAGCTCCCAGCCGGAATCCACGCCGATGATGCCGACGTCCTTGATGCCGGATTCGGCGCAGTTGCGCGGACAGCCGGAGACGGCCAGCTTGACCTTGTGCGGCGACCACATGTTGAACAGCGCGTGCTCCAGGTCGATGCCCATCTGCGTGCTGTTCTGCGTGCCGAAGCGGCAGAATTCGCTGCCGACGCAGGTCTTCACCGTGCGGATGGACTTGCCGTAGGCGTGGCCGGAGGGCATGTCGAGGTCTCTCCACACGCCGGGCAGGTCTTCCTTCTTGATGCCCAGCAGGTCGATGCGCTGGCCGCCCGTGACCTTGACCATCGGCACCTGGTACTTGTCCGCCACGTCGGCAATGCGGCGCAGTTCGGAGGCGTTGGTCACGCCGCCCCACATGCGCGGTACCACCGAGTAGGTACCATCCTTCTGGATGTTGGCGTGGGCGCGCTCGTTGATGAAGCGCGACTGCGGGTCGTCCTTGGCCTCGCCCGGCCAGGTGGAGATCAGGTAGTAGTTCAGCGCCGGGCGGCAGGTGGCGCAGCCGTTGGGCGTGGTCCACTCCATGAAGGCCATGGCATCGGCGATGCTGGTTAGGTGGTGATCGCGGATCGCCTTGCGCACCTGGCCGTGGTTCAGTTCGGTGCAGCCGCACACGGCTTTTTCGCTCTTCGGTTTGACATCGGCAGCGCCGCCGACGGTGTTGATCAGGATTTGCTCCACCAGGCCGGTGCAGGAGCCGCAGGAGCTGGCGGCCTTGGTGTGTTTCTTCACCTCGTCGACGGAGAACAGGCCGTGCTCCTGGATGGCCTTGACGATAGTGCCCTTGCACACGCCGTTGCAGCCGCAGACTTCCATGTCGTCGGGCATCGACATGGCTTTGCTCTGGCCTTGGTGGCCGGTGTCGCCGATGGCGTTCTCGCCGAACATCAGGTGGTCGCGGATCTCGCTGACGTTGTGGTTCTCGCGGATCTGCCGGAAGTACCAGCCGCCGTCGGCGGTGTCGCCGTAGAGGCAAGCGCCGACCAGGACGTCGTCCTTGATCACCAGCTTCTTGTAGACGCCGCCGATGGGGTCGGAGAGGGTGATGGTCTCGGTGCCTTCGCCGCCCATGAAGTCGCCGGCGGAGAACAGGTCGATGCCGGTCACCTTGAGCTTGGTGGAGGTCACCGAACCCTGGTAGCGGGCAAAGCCGAGCATGGCCAGGTGGTTGGCGCAGACCTTGGCCTGTTCGAACAGCGGCGCCACCAGGCCGTAGGCGATGCCGCGGTGGTTGGCGCATTCGCCCACCGAGTAGACGCGCGGGTCATAGGTTTGCAGGGTGTCGTTGACCAGGATGCCGCGGTTGCAGGGGATGCCGGCCTTTTCCGCCAGTTCGCTGTTGGGGCGGATGCCCGCGGCCATCACCACCAGATCAGCCGGGATCACTTCATCGTCGGAGAAGCGCACGGCCTTGACCCGGCCCTCTTCGTTGCCGATCAGCTCGGCGGTCTGCTTGGCCAGCTTGAATTTCAGGCCACGGGCTTCGAGTGCGGTTTGCAGCAGCTTGCCGGCGGTGGGGTCGAGCTGGCGCTCCATCAGCCAGTCGCTGATGTGCACCACGGTTACGTCCATGCCGCGCAGCTTGAGGCCGTTGGCTGCTTCCAGGCCGAGCAGGCCGCCGCCGATGACCACGGCATGGCTGTGGGTCTGGGCGGTGTCCATCATCGCCTGGGTGTCGGCGATATCGCGGTAGCCGATCACGCCCTGCAGCTTGTTGCCGGGAATCGGCAGGATGAACGGGTTGGAGCCGGTGGCGATGAGCAGGCGATCGTATTCGGCCTCGCTGCCGTCTTCGGCAATCACCCGGCGCTTGACTCGGTCGATTTCCACGACCTTGCGATTGAGCATCAGGCGAATGTTGTTTTCCGCGTACCAGTTGAGGTCGTTGAGCACGATCTCTTCGAAGGTCTGCTCGCCGGCCAGCACCGGCGAGAGCAGGATGCGGTTGTAGTTGGGATGTGGCTCGGCGCCGAACACGGTGATGTCGTAGAGATCCGGCGTGAGCTTGAGCAGCTCCTCCAGCGTGCGCACGCCGGCCATGCCGTTGCCGATCATCACTAGTTTGAGTTTGTTCATCAGGTGTCTCCGCGAACCGGGCCTGCCGCGCAGGGATGTTCATGAAATTCAAGGCAACAAAAAAGGCGCCCCGCTAGTGCTAGCGAGGACGCCTTTGTCCGTTCCCGTTATCAGCCTTGGGCCTGTCGGGGAGCGCCGCCGTTCACCTTTGAAGGCCGCGCTCGATGTGCCTATCCCTAAGCAGGGGGCGTGCCAACTGGCTGAAAGCCACGGTTGGCGTGGCATGGCGCCCGTATGCTCAGGCCGGATGGCGGTCCGAGTGCACCATGCTGCAGCACGGTGCACGCTTGCTGTGCGAGCCGGGCCGGTGCGCTCGGCGCCAGCGGCTCGGCCACGGGCCGTGCGGCTGGTCGCCGCCGAGGTGTGGTGGAGGGCGCCTCCTGGCCTGGACGGCTACAGGATCGCGCCGTGCCGAGTCAGTGGCGGTACAGCCAGGCGATGAGCATCACCAGATGCAGTAGCAAGGAGGCGCAGGCCAGGCCGCGCCAGAACTTCAGCGGCTCGCGTTCCAGCAGGGGGCGAGGGCGCTGGCTCAGCGCCTGGCGTTCGCCCTGTTCGAGATTGAGCAGCCACTCCTCGGCGGTTTCGAAGCGCTGCGTCGGGTCGGCGGCGATGGCGCGGCTCAGGCTCTCGTCGATCCAGGCGGGCAGATCCGGTCGATAGCGGCTGGCTGGTATCGGTGCACCGAAGCGCGGATGCTGGAACGGCTCCACTTCGCCGTACGGATAGTGCCCGGTAAGCAAGTGGTAGAGCGTGACGCCGGCGGCGTAGAGGTCCTGCTGGGCACTCGGCGCGGCGCCGGCGAAGGCCTCCGGGGCGATATAGCTGGGCGTGCCGGGCAGTGCATGAGCCTCGTCCTTGGACAGGCCCGGGCAATAGGCGAGGCCGAAGTCCAATACCCGCAGCTCGCCGTCGTCGCCCCAGAGCAGGTTATCCGGCTTGATGTCGCGGTGCAGGATATTGCGCCGGTGCAGCATGCCGAGGGCGCGCAGCAGTTGTGGCGCCAGGTCGAGCCATTCCGGAAGACCCAGCGGGCCGGTCAGGCGCAGGTGCTCGGCGAGGGTCTCGCCTGGGTACTCACGCTGTACGTAGTACAGGTGCTGGCGCTGCGGCAGCGGATGCAGCTCGGGAAAATAGCGACCGGCGACGCGGCGCAGGAACCACTCTTCCTGCAGCAGTGCGGGGCCGGCGTTGGCCTCGTCGTGGCGGCTGGCCGGCAGGGTTTTCAGCAACCAGCGCCGTGCCTGGGCGTCGCGCACCCGGTAGAGCAGCGATTGCCGCGATTCGCCAAGCAGGCGCTCCACCTGCCAGCCTTCGAAGCCCTGGCCGTCGCGCAGGCGCGGCGGCAGCGGCCAATGATGCAACTGGGCGAGGGTGTCGGCGAGGGCGCTTTCCGGCAAGTGATCGATGCGCACCAGCAATGCGCTGGCGTTGTCCTGGCTACCGGCCAGGTGCGCGGCGCTCACCAGGGCCTGGGCGATGGCGGATGGGTCGCTTTCATCCTGCAGGATGCGGCGGATGCCGTGATCGCCAAGCTGGGCCCAGACGCCGTCGCTGACGATCAGAAAGCTCTCGCCCTCGCGCAGCTCGCCGTCCAGATAGTCCACCAGCAGATGCTGGTCGAGGCCGAGGGCACGCTTGAGCACATGCTGCATGCCCGGCTGCTCCCAGACGTGATCCTCGCTGAGGCGCTCCAGCTGGCCGGCGTGCCAGCGGTAGGCGCGGCAGTCGCCGACATGGGCGAGGGTGAAGCGACGGCCGCGCAGGACCAGCGTGGTCAGGGTGGTGAGCAGCGGCTGGCCGCCGCCGTTGGCTTGCAGCCAGCGGTTGTGGGCCGATAGCAGGCGGTCGAGGGAGTGCGCCACCGCCCAGGTCTCCGGCGTGGCGTAGTAGTCCAGCGCCAGGGCTTGCAGCGTGGCGCGGGCCGCCAGGCCGCCGTCCGCGCACTGGCTGACACCGTCGGCGACGGCGAACAGGTACCCCTTGCTCGCCGCCAGGGCGGGCGCCGGCGTCACTACGCGCAGGGCGTCCTGGTTCTCCTCCCGTGGGCCGGTGGCGCTGGCTTCGCCGAAAGTCAGTTGCAAACTCATGTCCGCTCCACGGAATTCAGGGGTAGGTTGAGGCAAAGGCGAGGCCGGAGCGAGCGCGGAGCGGCGCCGCCTTGCAGGGACGACGCCGGGCTTTTCCTGACCAGTGCAAACGTGTCGCGATCATTCGCGGCGCCGCCTTTGCCTCAACCTACACGAACGGCTGGCGTCGAGGAGCGCCGACCAACGCAGGGAGCATGGCGTGCTCCGGGTTGGTCGTCGCGGCTCGACGCCAGTCGGGCTCAGACGCGGGCCGCGGTCATCGCCGCCGAGCCCCAGGTGGTGCGCCAGCGGCGCTTGACGCCATACAGGCCGACCCAGGCGAGAATGCCGAGGCTGGCGAACAGCCACAGGCCCAATTGATAGTCGCCGGTGGATTGCTTGATGGCGCCCAGCCCGGCGGTCAGGCAGAAGCCGCCGATGCCGCCGGCCATGCCGATCAAGCCGGTCATCACGCCGATCTCCTTGTGGAAGCGTTGCGGCACCAATTGGAACACCGCACCGTTGCCGGCCCCCAGGCTGAGCATGGCAACCACGAACAGGGCCAGCGCCGCCATGGAGCTGGGCAGGTTGAGGCCGACCACGGCGATGCACAGCGCGGCGACGGTGTACATCACCAGCAGCGAGCGGATACCGCCGATTCGGTCGGCGAGGGCACCGCCCAGCGGGCGCATCAGGCTGCCGGCGAACACGCAGGCGGCGGTGTAATAGCCGGCCTTCACCGGGTCGAAGGCGTACTGGTCGTGGAAGTAACCGGGCAGGGTGCTGGCCAGGCCGAGGAAGCCGCCAAAGGTCACGCTGTAGAAGAACATGAACCACCAGCTGTCGCGGTCGCCGAGGGCCTTCAGGTAGTCGGCCACGGCCTTGGGCTTCGGACGCTGGGGCGAGTTCTTGGCGACGCTGGCGAAGATGATCAGGGTCAGCACCAGCGGAATCAGCACCAGGCCGAACACGTTGGTCCAGCCGAAGGCGGCGGCCAGCGCCGGGGCGAACAGGGCGGTCAGCACGGTGCCGGAGTTGCCGGCGCCGGCGATGCCCATGGCCTTGCCCTGGTGTTGCGGCGGATACCACTGCGAGGCCAGCGGCAGGGCCACGGCGAAGGAGGCCCCGGCGACGCCGAGGAACAGACCGAGCAGCAGCGCCTGTTCATAGCTGTGGATGCCCAATTGCCAGGCGGTGGCCAGCGCAGCGATCACAATCACCTGGCCGAGCAGGCCGGCGGCCTTGGGCGAGGTGCGATCGGCCAGCATGCCCATCAAGAAACGCAGCACGGCACCGGAAAGGATCGGCGT
Source organism: Zestomonas ipomoeae (assembly GCF_057128665.1). Taxonomy (NCBI): domain Bacteria; kingdom Pseudomonadati; phylum Pseudomonadota; class Gammaproteobacteria; order Pseudomonadales; family Pseudomonadaceae; genus Zestomonas; species Zestomonas ipomoeae. The sequence continues at coordinate 125,632 of NZ_JBSKHQ010000013.1, read as the reverse complement.
GGCGACCATCAGGGCACGTTGCTGGGTGGTCAGATCGAGGTCGGCGGCGATCTGCACGCCGAGCGGGCCGAGCACGTACCAGACCATGAAGCTCAGGTCGAAATAAAGAAAGGCGGCGAACAGGGTCGGGGTATGACCGGCTTTCCAGAAACTCGTGTTCATCGATCACCTCATCGGCAGAAATAGGGTCCCGGCCGGGTGTGGCGCGACATGATCGTGGGCATGTCGGCAACGGCCCGCCGGGGAGGCACCGCACTTGTGGCGCGGCACCCTGCGGCCGAAGCCACAGTCAGGTTGAGAGATTGCCGGCGAGCCAGCAGCGCACGGCTGCTCGATCGCCGTCGGCGCCACATCCGGATCGCGGGCTGGGCGCCAACCCCGGTCACTGGGGCTGAAACGCAAAAGGCGCCGCGTCACCTGATCGCCGGAGCGGGGTGACGCGACGCCTTTGTCGTTGGTGGGGCGACCACCGTTGGCCGCCTTTCCGAGCGGTTTTGCAAGCGCCGAGCCAAGTTCCCAACAAGCCCTGTTTGCGGGCGCGCTGGCGCTTCTACGGCATGCCGGTGCTCGAAATGGGGGCGCTATCCTGGTGCGGGGCGCGCCAATGGGCGCGCTTGTGGTGCATGGTCCTGCCGATGGCTGCCTAGCGGTGAATGCTGCTCAGGCTGTAGAAGGTGACCCGAGCGCCTTCCTTGGAGTCGCCATGGTTGTCCTGCACATAGGCGCCGGCCTTGAAGTACAGCGGCTTCTTCGACCAGCTGCCGCTGATCTGGCGCTCATGGGAATAGCGCTTGCCCTGGTGATGCAGGCTGACGCTGAGCATGCCGCCTGGCGATAGATGCAGGCTGTAGGCGAAACGCTGGTTCAGCGATACGCCGGAGGCGATCAATACGTTCTTGCTGGTGCTGTCGTCCGGGTGCTGGCGGATCAGCGCCTCGATGCGACCCTCGCCACGCAACTGGTGGTATTGCAGCTTGATCATCGGCCGTCCCACACGGGTAGACGTGTTGACGCTATGGATCTGGCCGATGACCACCTTGTTCGACGAAGGCATGCGGGTGACCGCCAGCGCGGCACGCAGGAAGTTGTCTGCCTCCGGATAACGCCAGTTGTAGAGCTGGCCGTCCGGCAGCGTCTCGCGCAGTTCGCTGCGCGGGTACTTGGCGTTGTCGGTGCTGGACCCGGTCACCGGCGTCCAGAAGGTCACCCCGCCGGAGCCATCGGTGGCGGGGTAGAAGTAGCGGCTGCGGTAGTGATTGGCGAGCCGCGGCGTCTCGATGGTGGTCGGCGCCGGTTCGGTGGGAATCGACAGATTCCAGGTGGTCAGATCGATCATCGGGGGTTCCCTGTTTTGCCGACAGGCTACGCTGGCCTTGTCTGGCTAGACGCAGGGACGGGCTCCTGCCAAGCCGCTGCGTCTGAGCGAGTCCGCGGCATATCCAGCCGTGGGGTCGGAGGGCTTGGTTGGTGCAATGAGGCTTCGGTTCATTTTTTCTGGCTCTTTTCGGCCAGGCGGTAGCGCAATCGTCTGGAACGGTGAACATGGTCACGCCTGTCCCGGCGGATGACGACCAGGTTTGGCGTCTCTGTAAAAGGGGAGAAAAACGGAAAATTTAACTGTGGCTTAATTTTTTTCAGATAAATGGCATGTTTCGGCGGTTTTTTTAAGGAGGATTTATCTTTCTTCGCTCCTGAGTTGGAACGAAAGAACCAAAAGCCCGCCGCTCCGGTCTACTTCTCCAGGTTCGCGTCCGATCGATGCAGTAAAGGACTAGTGGCATCACGCCATAAGCTGACCTGCCAAAAGTATCTCCCCTTAAGGACTGGAGGAACCATGTCTAACAACAGAAACAACAAGAAGAAGCTCGGATTTGTTGTCAGCTCTCTCGCTCTAGCGCTTTCCTCGTCGGCCTTTGCCGCTTCCCCCATCAACGATTACTTCAATGAGTTCTGGAGCCCGGCGGTCCAGAACCCCGGCGAATGCAACTCGGTCAGCATGACCAGCACTCCCCTGGGCCTTCCGCGCTGCATGACGGCTAGCGCCATCACCAATCACCTGCAAGCGTTCCAGGACATCGCCAACATCCATGGCAACCGCGCTGCCGGTCTGCCGGGCTACCAGGCTTCGCTCGATTACGTGAAGAGCAAGCTGGAAGGCGCCGGTTATACCGTCACTGTGCAAGCCTTCCCCTACACCGCCTTCCATGAGAATGGCCCAGGCGTGATGGAGCAGACCGCTCCGACCCCCACCCCCTACGAGTGGGACGTGGACTTCACCTACATGTCGCACACCGAGCAGGGCGACGTGACTGCACCAGTCGCGGCTGTGGACATTCACCTCGGTCCGGACAACGTATCGGACAGCGGCTGCGAAGCCGAAGACTTCGCCGGCTTCCCGGCGGGCTCCATCGCTTTGGTGCAACGCGGTACCTGCGCCTTCCAGCAGAAGGCCGAGAACGCGGCAGCCGCTGGTGCGACTGGCGTGATCATCTTCAACCAGGGCAACACCGAAGACCGCAAGGGCCTGATCAGTGCCACAGTGGGTTCGGAGTTCAATGGCGGCATTCCGGTCATGTTCGCGACCTACGATCTTGGTGAGAGCCTGGCGACCACCGAAGGCGTGGAAGTACACATGATGGCCGACGTGGTTCGCACCATGAGCGAAACCCACAACGTCATCGCCGAAAGCAAGCGCGGTAACCCGAACAACGTCGTCATGGCGGGTGCTCACCTGGACGGCGTGTTCGAAGGCCCCGGCATCAACGACAACGGTTCCGGCAGCGCCGCGCAACTGGAGCTGGCCCTGCAAATGAGCAAGGCCTACACCAAGAACAAGATGCGCTTCGCCTGGTGGGGTGCCGAAGAGTCCGGCCTGGTAGGCTCGACCTACTACGTCAACAGCCTCTCCGCGGAAGAGAAAGCCAAGATCAAGGCCTACCTGAACTACGACATGGTGGCGTCGCCGAACTTCGGTTACTTCATCTACGACGGCGACGGTTCCGACTTCGGCCTGCAAGGCCCGCCCGGCTCCGCAGCCATCGAGAAGCTGTTCGAGAAGTACTACCGCCTGCGTGGGCTGGCGTCCGAAGGAAGCGAAATCAGCTTCCGCTCCGACTATGCGCAGTTCTTCACCGACGGCATCGCCTTCGGCGGCCTGTTCACTGGCGCCGAAGAGATCAAGACCGAAGAACAAGCGGCCAAGTTCGGCGGCGAAGCGGGTGTGGCTCTCGACAAGTGCTACCACCAGGCCTGCGATGACATCACCAACATCAGCCAGGAAGCCCTGGAGATCAACGGCGATGCCATGGCCTTCGTCACCAGCTGGCTGGCGTTGTCGACCAAGCTGGTCGACGAGGAGATCGACGGTGCCAAAGGCGGCGACGCCGGTCCTGGCATGCTGCGTTCGCAGTCCAAAGCTGCTTACGACGTGACCCATTGGGGCAAGCACTGGATCAAGTAATGGCGTAAGCCACGCTTGATGCAAAGCGACCGGGGGCGGCTTTCGAGCCGTCCCCGGTTTTTTTATCTTGAAAGCAAACAGGGCGGGAGCCGCAGAGCCCTCCCGGCCCCGTCATCCGCCAGCGCCATCGGGCAGCTTGGCGATCACCTTGATCTCGAACTGGAAGCCGTAGAGCCAAGTCACCCCCACTCCGGTGAGCGTTGGATGCGGCGCCGCGCCCCAGTATTGCGAAACGACCTTCCAGATGGTCTCGAAGGTCGACTCGGGGTCGACGATGAACACGGTGACGTCGATGACGTCATCGAAGGTGCAGCCAGCGGCCGCCAGGATGGCGTTGAGGTTGTCGAAGGCAAGGCAAACCTGCGCTTCCAGATCGGGCTCCGGCGAGCCATCCTCGCGGCTGCCAACCTGCCCGGAAACGAACAGCAGGCCGTTGGCGCGGATGGCCGGCGAGTAACGGTTGCGCTCGTAGAGCGCCTGGCGTCCGGGCGGGAAAACGACGTCACGTGTAGGCATGGGGTATCTCCATCGGTAGGTCGAAGTCACTCTAGGCGCGTGCCCGTTGCCGATAAACGCGCAAAACCACCCAGCACTGTTTGTAGAATCCAAATAATCCTCTGAAGATTCGGGAGCACCGATGGACCGCTTCGATGCGATGCAGGCGTTCGCCCGTGTCGTGGAGACCGGCAGCTTCACCAAGGCAGCCGAGACACTCCACATGAGCAAGACCAGCGTGACCCAGCTGGTACAGCAACTGGAGGCGCGGCTGCGGGTCAGGCTGCTCAACCGCACCACGCGCAAGGTCAACGTCACCGCCGACGGCGCTGTTTACTACGAGCGGGTGATCCGCCTGCTGGCCGACATGGACGACGCCGAGACCAGCCTCTCCAGCGCCTCGGCATCGCCCAGGGGCAGGCTACGCGTGGATGTGCCGAGCCCGTTGGCACGCATGATCCTGATCCCCGCGTTGCCGGGCTTCTTCGCCCGCTACCCCGACATCCAGATCGACATGGGCGTGAGCGACCGCATCGTCGACCTGATCGGCGAGAAGGTGGATTGCGTGGTGCGCGGCGGCGAGCTCACCGACCAGTCGCTGATGGCCCGTCGCGTGGGTGATCTAAGGCTCGGCGTCTACGCGGCACCGAGCTACCTGGCGCGCGCCGGCTCGCCCGTCCATCCCAAGGAACTGGAGGAAGTGCGCCACCGCATCGTCGGGTTCCTCTGGGCGCGCACCGGCAAGCCGCTGGCATACCCCATGCGCCGCGGCGACGAGACGGTCAATGTGCAGGGCCGCTACACGCTCACGGTGGACGATGGCAACGCCTACCTCGCCGCCGGCCTGGCTGGCCTCGGTGCGCTCTGGCTGCCGGATTACATGGCTAGGGAGCACGTTGCGAACGGCGAGCTGGTGCGCCTGTTCGACGGCTGGCAACTCGACAACATGCCCCTCTACCTGGCGTTCCCGCCGAGCCGGCACCTCAGCGCCAAGCTGCGGGTATTCATCGATTGGGTCGTCGAGCTGATGGCCCGGCACGCCCCGGTCACCCTTCCGGCCGACATGGGTACCGTATAGCTTGGCTACCCAGGGGAGGATAGGGACATGGACTCGGTATTCTCCCTCTCGCCGCGAGCCCTGGTTGCCGTCGTGCCTGCTCGCGAGGCGCTACGGGCGCGACCACCAGTTGCGCCGAGGAGTGGATTGCAGAAAAGCGCCTCTGACGAGCCAATTCATCGATGGCGACAGACGGTAGGCGATTTCTGACTATGGCTCTTTTAAGTGAAAATATTTTCGTCTAATGTTGCCGGCATGAAGCCTAAAGACGAGAAAAAATTGGAAGCCGTGCTCGCGGCGACCTGCCGCCTGGCAGCCGAACGTGGGCTGTTCGGCCTGACCCTGGCGGAAATAGCCAAGACGGCGGGCATCGGTACCAGCACGCTCTACATCTATTTCGCGGACAAGGAGTCCTTGTTCAACGAAGTCTATCGTCGTGCCAAGCGCGAGGCATTGGCGTTCTACAGCGCCGACCTCGCCCCTTCCTTGCCGCTGAAGGGGCGGGTGCGCAACGTTTGGAACAGGATGCTCGATCATCGCCTGCAGCGCTTTGACCAGGTCACGTTCATGGAGCAGTTCGTCGGTTCGACCTTCATGAACGAAGAAAGCCGTGTCTACATCGAGCGATTGGGTGAAGGGTTGGTGCAGATGGTTACCGAGGGGCAGCGCGAGGAAATCCTCAAAGCAGTACCGGTGTCTTTCCTGAATGCGTTGTTCATTGGTTCGGTCCGCGAGACCGCGCGTCTCATCCGCGCAGGTGCGGTTACCGATACGGAGGAGAACCGCGCTACCGCGTTCCAGCTCTGCTGGGACGGTATTCGGGCATAAGTATTTTTTTGCCATTTAGCAGAATAAATATTCTCTTAAGGAGTGTATCCATGACCTCTGAAACGTCCCCTGTTGTCCTGATCACCGGTGCATCCAGCGGCATCGGCCTGGCTGCCGCAAGGCTGTTCGCCCAGCGCGGCTGGCGCGTTGCCGCCACCATGCGGAACCCGTCAGACGGTGCGGAGCTGGATCGGCAAGAAGGGGTCGAGGTACTGCCGCTTGATGTAACCAGTACCGACTCCGCCGAAGCAGCCGTGGCGACAGTGTTGGAGCACTTCGGCCGGATCGATGCAGTGGTCAACAATGCCGGCTATGGCCTGTTCGGCCCCTTCGAAACCGCGACCGACGAGCAGATCCACCACCAGTTCGCCACCAATGTCGAGGGCATCTTCACCGTTAGCCGTGCGGTCCTGCCGATCATGAGGCATCAGGGGAGCGGTACGCTCATCAACGTCGCCTCTCTAGGCGGTCTGATTGCTCTGCCTTTCTTCTCCCTCTACAGCGCGACTAAGTTCGCCGTGATCGGCTTCACCGAGTCCCTATCCTTCGAACTGGCAACGCTCGGCATTCGTGCCAAGGCCATCGCTCCAGGCGGAGTCGCCACCGACTTCACCGGTCGCTCGATGGTGCGGACCTTCACCGAGAGTAAGCATGCCTACAGCGGCAGCCTGGGCAAGGTCGTGGCCGCGATGGGCGCGCGGCGAGGGAACTACTCCAGCGCAGAGTCGATTGCCGAGGTCATCTTCATGGCGGCAACCGACGGCACCGAGCGGGTGACGTACCTCGCAGGCGCGGATGCCGAACAAGCCTACGCGCTGCACCGGAGCCTGTCGGAAACGGAGCGGCTGGCCATGCTTCGGCAACTCTCGGGCCTGTGAGCGGCTCTCCAAACCTCATTTCCCGAGCGGGTCCGCCCACATGAAGCAGTCGTCCCGTTACCTGTCGCTAGGAGCCATCGTTATGACGACCGTGCTGTGTATGACATCCTGCCAATCCTTCTCCTATTCCGATTCACCACAGGCGGGGCGGGACAGGTTTCAGAACCCGCGGTCGCGACCGGCGCTGGGTCTTGCGAAGACGCTCGGTGTTTATTGGGACTTTTTCTTCAACAAGCCGGCTGACACGGAACCCAGCGCACCGTTGCCAGTACGGGCACTGAGCCGAGAGGAATTGCTCGCGGCACCTGACCGCAGCCTGTTTCGCCTCGGCCATTCAACTGTTTTGCTGAAACTGCGTGGCGAGTTCTTCCTGACCGATCCCGTGTTTGCCGAGCGGGCCTCGCCGGTGCATTGGATGGGACCGAAGCGTTTTCATGCGCCACCGATTGCGCTGGCGGATCTTCCGCCGATCAAGGCGGTGATCCTGTCGCATGATCATTACGATCACCTCGACTACGAAAGCATCCAGGCCTTGGCTGACAGCGCCGAGTGGTTCCTGGCGCCGCTCGGTGTAGGTGATCGGCTGATCGGTTGGGGAATCGATGCGGCCAAGGTGAAGCAACTCGACTGGTGGCAAAGCACCGATGTCGCAGGCGTCCGCCTGGTCGCAACGCCGGCACAGCATTTCTCCGGGCGTGGCTTACTGGATCGCGACAAGACCCTATGGGCATCGTGGGTGATCATCGACCGTGACCTGCGAGTGTTCTTCAGTGGTGATACCGGCTACTTCGACGGTTTCAAGATGATCGGAGCGAAATATGGCCCGTTCGATCTGACACTCATTGAAACTGGAGCCTACGACACGAGATGGCCAGATGTGCATCTGCAACCGGAAGAGGTCGTGCAGGCGCACCTGGACCTCGAGGGCCGCTGGTTGCTGCCGATCCACAACGGCACCTTCGATCTGGCGATGCACACCTGGCATGAGCCATTCGACCGTATCGCCATGCTGGCGGAGCAGCGCGGGATTGCGCTGACTACGCCGATCACAGGTGAGGCGCTGAGCATACATTCGCCGCGCGTGGCGTCGCATTGGTGGCGCGAGATGGCCGTATTGGATGCCAGGTGAGGGGGATGACTGCCGTTGGTTCATCCGGCACTGCTCGATACGCCGTCGGATGCAGCGGTCGAATCCCTGGTATCTGCGATCTGCCCATGCCGACATTTTCTGCAAGACTGATTGGGAGGCTTTGACGCAGCCGGAGAACGCGTCTCACATCACCAGCTACAAGATGAAAGGGCCGGGGCATTTGGATTAGTGATCGGCACGATCAAAGTCCAAGTTCGCTCAATCCCGGGTGATCATACGGGCGTCGGCCCTGCGGCCAGTGGAACAAACGCTGATCTTCGCAGATCGGCAGGTCGTTGATGCTGGCATGACGTACCTGCATCAGGCCCTGCTCGTCGGACACCCATGCAGGCAGTCGCCGCTGCCCTGCTGCAGATCCCGTAGTTCCCGGCTGAATGCCAGATCCGCCAGTTGGCGGGCACCCTGGATCAGCCAGCCCTCGCGGCGCCGGCGCAGACGGCGGTTCTGATAAGCCACTTCGCGCAGCATGCTCAGCAATGGCGTGATGCCGACGCCGACAGCCAGCAGCACCAGTGGGCGACGCTGCTCGGGCTCGAGCACGAACTGGCCTTGCGGAGCCTTGGCCGGCAGCAGGCTGCCAACCGCCACCTGCTCATGCAGGTAGTCGTAGGCCAGTCCTTGGCGCTTAACACTGATGCGCAGAAATTCGTCGGAAGATGCACTGGACAGGCTGTAGATACGAAACAGCGGGTGGGCCTGTCCGGGAATGACCAGGCGCAGGGGTGGGTGTTGGCCTGCGGCAAACACTGGCCAGCCAACGGCGTCTGCCGGTTCCAGATAAAACGGTTGCGTGCCAGGCTGTCTCTGGTGGCCCGAAGCAGCGTTTAAAGCACGAAGAATCCGCTTTCTTGGCCGAAGCATCTGGTCAGAATTGAATACAATTGGTGCTCGATTTCCCTGAGCCATGAACATGGCTGCCTCAAACAAGGAATGCCCCATGGCCTCCCCGGATAAGCAGCAAAAACATGCCAAACGGGCCAAAGCAAAGGCTAAGCAGAACCGCTTAGGCAAAGCCAAGGCCCATGCCATCCATCCTCTGCTAGCCAATCCGTTGGTCAACGAGCCATTCGATGATGTCGATATCGACCTCAGTACCTTCGACTTCAAAGACATCGAAGAGAACGGATTCGACCCGGCGCACTTCGACGATTTGTTTCAGGCGATGAAAGCCGGTGAAGGCATCAGCCTGGTGGCGATGTGTCTGGTTTTTCTGCAGTACCCGGTGTTGGAGCTAGTAGTCGCCGAAGAGGCGGAAGACGCTGCCATCGACTTCATGATGGGCCTGCTTATCGTCTATCGCGGCATCTTTCACAATGAAGACGAAGACGCGGCAGTGAGTTGGGTTAGCAGCGACGCTTTTCAGGCGGCTTACAACGAAGCTTCGATGATCCTGCAGAAGAAATACGCTCGCGGCACTTCAAACACCCAGGTTTAGCCGCATCGTCGTGCAGCCTTCGCTGGCAATGCTCCGGCCTATGCTGTTTCTGGCAGAGATCTGCCCCCGCAGTCCAGCCCTTTGGACCACATACCCGGGCGCGTGTGGCTCAGGCCGAACCCAGTGCTTCTCGCAGGGCCTGGGGGAGGGGGATGGGGCGTCTGCTCTGCGGTGATACGGACACCTGGGTGAGCGTCGAGCGAAACGTCACCACGCCTTCGCCATTGTGAGCTTCAACCAGGAACGTGAAGGATGTCGTGGCCAGTTCCTGGACGTGTACCTCCAGGGTTATGACCTCATCCCACGTCATCGGCGCCAGGTACTCGATGGAAAGTGCGCGCGCCGGGGGAAGTATGCCCATGGCGAGGATCTCGCGGATGGCCGGTGCTCCCAGGGCGTGCGTCAGGAATTCGTGCACCGCCTCCACAACGAAGTAGGTGATGCGCGGCGTATAGACCATGCCGGCGGGGTCGCAGTCGCCGAACAGGATTGTCCGGCTGGTTGCAAAACTCATGGGATTGTCCTGCCGAAGTCTCGGTGAGTGTTGGCGGCAGAGGCCTGCGGGCCGTCTGCCGCACCCAAATCGATACCGCCCAGCGAAGCGTAGCTTCCTGGCCCGCCCAAATGGCCTGCGGTGGCGTCGGCCTGCTTCCGGCAGCCGGACAGGCGTACCCTCAGGCAAGATGACCTTGGGGTCAACTTTGCGCCACAATAAGCGCCTGCTTCTGGAGTACCCCAATGTCTTATGCCGATACCCCCGCCGATGCGATTCTCGATGCCAGCGGCCTGAACTGCCCGGAACCGGTGATGCTGCTGCACAACAAGGTGCGTGACCTGGCTGCCGGCGGTCTGCTCAAGGTTATTGCCACCGACCCATCTACCCGCCGCGATATTCCCAAGTTCTGCATGTTCCTTGGCCATGAGTTGCTGGAGCAGCAGGAAGAGGCGGGCACCTACCTGTACTGGATCCGCAAGAAGGTCGACTGATGGGCTGGTATTTCGCCTACGGCTCGAACATGAATCCGGCGCGCATGCGGGCCCGTGGCCTGGAGGTCATCGAAGCCATGGCCGGGCGCCTGCCGGGTTATGCGCTGTGCTTCGACAAGCGTGCGGTCGACCTGCCGCCTGGGCGCGCTTACGCCAATATTCGTCATCAGCGAGATGGCGTGGTGGAGGGCGTGCTATATCGGCTCGGCCACGCCGATGAGATCGTCAAGATGGATCACTTCGAAGGCACGCCGGTGTTCTACAGTCGCGAGCGCATGCCGGTGATCGCCGCCCATGGCGTGCAGCCGGCCTGGGTGTACATTGCCAACCCGGCGCTGCGCGAGCCGGGGCTGTCGCCGACCCGCGCCTATCTCGACCACCTGCTGGCCGGCCGCGAATACCTCTCCGAGGCCTACTGGTCGGCGCTGGCCGCGGTGCCGACCCATCCGGACTGACCGGGGGCCAGGTCGCAGCTTTTCAGCAAGGCCTGCCAGGCGCGCACATGGCGTGCCGTCGCCGTCTCGAAGTCGCGCCACAGCGAATGCTCCGCTCCCGCCAGCGCCTGCAGGTATTGGCGGGTGGCGGGCGGTATGCCGGCCACTTCGCTCAGCTCTCGCAAAGACGCCTGCCAGCGGCGGCCGCGTTGGTGTACCTCGGCCAGATAGGGCTGCATGCCGCCGGCGTAGTACTTGGCGAAGACGTTCTGCAGGATGCGGGCGCGCTCGGTGGGTTTGCCCTGCGGGCAGATGGTGTGGCGCTGGAGGCGTTTTTCCAGCAGCTCGCTTCCGGCGTCGAGGGTATGACCGAGGCTGGCCAGGCTGGTGATCAGCTGGCTTCCCTGGGCACTGGCGTGCAGAGCATAGAAGAGCGGGTCGAGCTGTTCCGCGCCAGGTGGCAACTGCTCGGGCAGACCGGCGCCGAGCCTGGCCAACTGCGCCAGGGCATCCAGGGCCGCGCTGTCTTCCGTGGCATCGGTTGGCAGGGCCTGTTCGGCAAAGCGCAGATAGTGCTCGAACTCGGGGCTGGCATTGAGCGCATTCCAGAACACCGCGGGCAGCTGGCGCCCTTTTTCCTGGCGCAAGGTTTCGAGGGTCGCTCGCAGCTCGCTGTCTTTCAGCCGAGGCAGGCAGTCGTCCAGCGCCCGCAGCAGGTCGCCCTCGTAGGCCAGTCGGCGGCTGGCGGCCATCTGTTTGCCGAGGGAGCTGTTGCGCAAGCTGATCAGTTGCTGCAGGGACGGGCAGTGGCGCACGTCCACCAGCAGGTCGAGCAGGCCGATGCGCAGTTCGGGCACCTCGCTAAGGCGTTCTCGGCGCGGCGGCGGCCGATAACGGATCAGCGTGTCGCTGTCGAAGACGGCCGCCGCGCTCCCGGTGGCATTGCCCAGGCGCTGCAGGTAGTCCTCTTGCAATGCCAGGCCGTCATTGCCGGGCCGGCAGGCGGACAGCAGCAGAAGGAGCAGTGGGATCAGCGTTTTGCCGACGGTCATTGCGCCAGTCTAGTGGCCCGGATCTGCCGCCGGGCACTTCGCGCCAGACGGACGCCGAGCAGCACGGCGGCGCAGCTCAGCCCGACCACCAGGCCCTGCCAGAGGCCGCTCGGCCCGCTTGGTTCGCCGAACCAGTCGCTCAGCCCCAACCCATAGCCCACCGGCAAGCCGATGCCCCAGTAGGCGAACAGGGTGAAGAGCATGGTCGCGCGGGTGTCCTGGTAGCCGCGCAAGGCGCCGGCGGCGGTGACCTGGACCACGTCGGAGAACTGGAACAGCGCCGAGTAGACCATCAGCGAGGCAGCGATGGCGATCACCGTCGGGTCCGGCGAGTAGAGGCTGGCGATCTGTTCGCGCAGCAGCAGCACGGCCGTTGCCGATATGCAGGCATACCCCAGTGCCACCAACATCGCCATGCCGGCGGCGAAGCGCGCGTCGCGCGGCTGGCCGCGCCCCAGCGCCTGGCCGACGCGCACGGTCACCGCCATGCCCAGGGAGTAGGGGATCATGAACACCAGCGACGAGAAGTTCAGCGCGATCTGGTGGCCGGCCACCACGCTGGCACCGAGGCCGCCGATCAGCAGGGCGATCACCGCAAAGATGCTGGCTTCGGCGAAGATCGCCACGCCAATCGGCACGCCGATCGCCAGCAGTGGGCGAATGCTCGCCCAGCGCGGCCATTCGAACTGGGCGAACAACCGGCTCGCCCGGTAGTAAGGTGCCCAGCTCACCCAGACAAGCATGCCGACCAGCATGAAGCCCATCACCAGGGCCGTGGCCCAGCCGCAGCCGACCCCGCCCATGGCCGGCAGACCGAACTTGCCGTAGATGAAGATGTAGTTGGCCGGGATGTTCAACAGCAGACCGCAGATGCCCAGCACCATGCTCGGCCGGGTGTGTCCGAGGCCGTCGCTGAAGCAGCGCAGCACGTGGTACAGCGCCACCGCTGGGAGACCACAGGCGACTGCGCGCAAGTAGGCCATGGACTGCTGCGCCAGGGCCGGCTCGATACCCATGTGCTGGAGGATCGGTTCGGCGTTCCACAACAAGATTGCGGCGGCACCGCCCACCATCAAGGCGAGCCACAGGGCCTGGCGCACCAGCGTGCCGATTTCCTGCTCCTGACCGGAGCCGAAGCGCTGGGCGACCTTGGCCGTGGTAGCCAGCAGCGTACCGGTCATCAGCAGGAACACCGGCACCCACAGCGAGTTGCCCAGTGCCACCGCCGCCAGGTCGCCCGGGCTGACGCGGCCGGCCATCAAGGTATCGACGAAACCCATGGCGGTGTGTGCCAGCTGGGCGATCATGATTGGAATTGCCAACGCGAGCAGGCTGCGCAATTCACGGCGCACCCGCCCGAAACGCGATTCGGCGGACATCTCGAACTTCCTGAAGCATTAAAGGCGCGACTCGGACGACTCGCGGAAAGCCTGCCAGTCTACATCCTGACGTGTCGGTCAGGAAGGCGCGCGCGGGGCGACGCCGGAGGGCGGCTGCCCTAGAATGTCGGCCTGTTTCAGGAGCCGGTGGACCATGCGCATTCTCGCTGACGAAAACATTCCCCTGGTCGAAGCCTTCTTCTCAGGCTTCGGCGATATCTGCCGCCTGCAGGGCCGCGCCATCGACCGGGCCGCGCTGGCCGACGTCGAGGTGTTACTGGTGCGCTCGGTGACCCAGGTCGACCGCGCCCTGCTGGAGGGCAGTTCGGTGCGTTTTGTCGGCACCTGCACCATCGGCACCGATCATCTCGACCTGGCGTATTTCGAACAATCCGGCGTCGCCTGGTCCAGCGCGCCGGGTTGCAATGCCCGCGGCGTGGTGGACTACGTGCTGGGCAGCCTGCTGAGCCTGGCGGAAACCCATGGCGTGGCGCCGGCGGCACGGCGCTACGGTATCGTCGGGGCCGGCCAGGTCGGGGGGCGTTTGCTCGAGGTATTGCGTGGCCTGGGTTGGTCGGTGCAGGTATGCGATCCGCCACGGCAATTGGCGGAGGGCGGTGACTACGTGGATTTGCCGACCATCCTGCGCGAGTGCGATGTAATCAGCCTGCACACGCCGCTGACTGCCGCCGGCGATTGGCCCACCCGGCACCTGCTCGGCGGCGAGCAATTGGAGCAGCTTCGCCCCGGCGCCTGGCTGATCAACGCCAGCCGTGGCGCGGTGGTGGATAACGTCGCGCTGCGCCAGCTGCTGCAACGCCGCGATGACCTGGAAGCGGTGCTGGACGTATGGGAGGGCGAGCCGCAGGTGGATGTCGAGTTGGCCGAGCTGTGCCACATCGCCACGCCGCACATCGCCGGCTACAGCCTCGATGGCAAGATGCGTGGCACGGCGCAAATCTACCAGGCCTTTTGCGCGAGGCAGGGCGTGGCGCCGACGGTGGAACTGGATGAGTTGCTGCCCAGGCGCTGGCTGGGCGAGATCGGACTGGAAGCCGACGCCGACCCGGACTGGGCACTGGCGACGCTGTGCCGGGCGGTCTACGACCCGCGCCGTGACGACGCGGACTTCCGCCGTAGCCTGCAGGGCGACAAGCAGGCCCGGCGGGCCGCGTTCGATGCCCTGCGCAAGGCTTATCCGCCGCGGCGGGAAATCGAGGGCTTGCCCGTGCGCCTGCAGGGCGATGCGCCAGAGCTTGTGCGCCTGCTCAAGGCATTGGGTGCGACGCCGGTCTAGCCTGGTGCGGCTGGTGCAGCGGAGCGGCGATGCAGTGCTGTTCCAGCTCGCTGCAGGCACGGCGAATCATGCTTTCGGTGATGGGGATTTCCCGGCCGTGGGCATCGATGATAGCGCCGCCTACGGGCTGGCTCAGCGGGATTACCCGGTGCGGGGATGTCTGGTCTGGTGAGTGCATGGCCTGTCTCCTCGATCGGTATGCGCGCAGTCTAGGCGGTCTGAATGAAGGGGCTGTGACAGCGGGCCGGACGCCATGGCATGGCAATCAGCCGGTCCGTTGGAGTCGACCCCCACGGCGCGAAAAGAGTTCATTGCGAGGTACCAATGTCTGTGTTTCATCTGGGGCTGATCATCAACCCGCTGGCCGGTCTGGGCGGCACGGTGGCGCTCAAGGGCAGCGACGGCGTGGCCGCCCAGGCCCTGGCGCTGGGTGCCGAGCCGCGCGCCGCGGCGCGCACGCGCATCGCGCTGGAATGCTTGCTGCCGTTGTCGGAGCGAATCGAGTTTCTGACTTTCCCCGGCGCCATGGGGGCCGACCTGCTGGCCGCGATGGGGTTTCGCCATCGTGTGCTGGGTACCCTGAACGAGGGGCCGACCAACGCCGAGCACACCCGTCAGGCGGTACTGGCGCTGCAACAGGCGGGCGTCGCGTTGATCCTGTTCGCCGGCGGCGATGGCACGGCACGGGACATTTCCGAGGTGGCCCGAGATGGCCAGCCGGTGCTGGGCATTCCTGCCGGGGTGAAGATTCATTCCGGGGTCTACGCCATCAGCCCGCGTGCTGCCGGCGAACTCGCCCGGCGCCTGCTGGAGGGCGGCCTGGTGCGCCTGGCCAGCGGCGAAGTGCGTGACCTCGATGAGTCGGCCCTGCGCGAGGGCCGCGTCGCCGCGCGCTGGTACGGCGAACTGACCGTGCCGGAGGAGGGCGGCTACCTGCAGCATGTCAAGCAGGCCGGCATGGAGTCCGAGGAACTGGTGCTGAGCGACCTGGCGGCATGGCTGGAAGACAGTTGGCAGGCGGACGTGCGCTATGTGTTCGGCCCCGGTTCGACTCTGCACGGACTGGCGCGCAACCTCGGCCTGGAGACCACGCTGCTGGGCGTCGACGTGATCGAGAACGGCCAGGTCATCGCCCGCGACGTGACCGAAAGCCAATTGTTCGAACTGGTCGATGGGCATGCCGCCTTGCTGCTGGTCACCGCCATCGGTGGGCAGGGCCACATTCTCGGGCGCGGCAACCAGCAGATCAGCCCGCGGGTTTTGCGGGCCATCGGCCTCGACCGGCTGAGGGTGGTGGCCACCAAGCGCAAGCTGCAGACCCTCGAAGGGCGCCCGCTGCTGGTGGACAGCGGCGATCCGGCGCTCGACGATGCCTTTCCGGATGCCGTGCGGGTGTGGGCGGGCTACAAGGACGAGCTGCTCTATCCGCTGGCGCGCTGAGCGCCGGGCGCCCACCCTGCAGGGGCTGCCCGGCGCCTTGGCTCTGCGCTAGGCTAGCGCTTCAAGACAATCTGGAGGTGTCTCATGTATCAGGGAAGCTGTCTTTGCGGAAAGATCCGTTTTGCCATCGAGGGCGAGCTGGAGCCGATCCAGATGTGCCATTGCAGCATGTGCCGCAAGGCCCAGGGCACGCCCTTCGCCAGCAACATTCCGACCCCGGCGACTGCCTTTCGGCTGTTTTCCGGTAGCGAGTCACTGAAGTCCTATGAGTCCTCGCCGGGCAAGCAGCGGGTTTTCTGCGGCAACTGCGGATCGCCGATCTATAGCCAGAATGCCAAACTGCCCGGCGTCCTGCGCATTCGCGCCGGCACCCTCGAGGGTGAGCTGGCGACCCGTCCGCAGGCGCACATCCATGTGGCCTCGAAAGCCAACTGGTGGGACCTGAACGACGACCTACCCACCTTCAGCGAAGGCAAGAAGTAGCCCATGCGAGCCCTGATCGCCCTGTTGCTGCTGCTGGCGCTTCCGGTCGCGGCCGATGGCCTGCGGCCCGAGCAACTGGTGCTGGCGGCGCGAGAGCAGCTGGGCGTGACGGTCGGCTACGATCCTGCCTATCGGCAACTCCGCTATCCGGGCGGCGACGTCCCGCTGAGCACGGGCGTGTGCAGTGATGTGGTAATCCGTGCCTTGCGTACGCAGGGTGTCGACCTGCAACAACGGGTGCACGAGGACATGCGTACGCATTTTTCGGCCTACCCGCGCAACTGGGGGCTGAGCCGGCCGGACCGCAATATCGACCACCGTCGAGTGCCGAACCTGATGACCTACTTCAGCCGGCGCGGCTTCGCACTGCCGCCCAGCGCGGCTGCGGCGGACTACACCAGCGGCGACATCGTCGCCTGGGACCTGGGCAACGGCCTGACCCACATTGGCATTCTTTCCGACCGCCGCACGGCTGCCGGCGTCCCTCTGGTGCTGCACAATATCGGCCGTGGCGTGCAGGAGGAGGACATCCTGTTTCGTTTCAAAGTGATTGGCCACTACCGCCTGGCGAGCCCGGCCGGGTGAAACCGCCCATGGCAGTGGTTCCCGGCCGTTGCTGGCTGCACGCGCAAGCGCTCGGCGCGCGGGCGCAGCAGGGGCGCATCCCGGGCACGACCGAACGGACCGACCCAGAGGATTGCCGATGACCGACGACTCCCTTCCGCCCTTTATCGCCGCCGGCGAACGCGTGGTGCTCTTCGACGGTGTCTGCAAACTATGCAGCGGCTGGGCGAGGTTTCTCATTCGCCATGATCGCCAGCGGTTGTTCAAGCTGGCCTCGGTGCAGTCCGCCGAAGGACAGGCGATCCTCGCCTGGTTCGGCCTGCCGACCGAGCGATTCGACACCATGGCCTATGTGGACGGCGCGAAGCTGTCGGTACGCTCTGATGCGGTGCTGCGCATCGTTACGCAGTTGCCCTGGCCCTGGCGTGGCTTCGCCCTGTTGCGCCTGATCCCCCGGCCGCTGCGCGACTGGGCTTATGATCGCATCGCGCTTAATCGCTATCGCCTGTTCGGCCGCCATGACCAGTGCTTGCTGCCGAGCGCCGACCACGACGAGCGCTTCCTACATGGCTGAACGGCGTTTGCGGCAGATATCCCTGCTGGCGCGGTTGGCGTTGGCGTTGGTGTTCCTCTGGCATGGCTTGGTGCCGAAGCTGCTCTGGCTGAGCCCCGACGAGCTGGCGATGATCGAGGCCCACGGTCTGCCGGCCGCGCCCTGGGTGGCCGCCCTGGCCGGACTGGGGGAGATCGGCGTGGCCCTGGTGCTGATCGTCTGGCGCAATGTGCGCTGGCCCTTGCTGCTTTCCGGCACCCTGCTGGTGGCCTTGCTGGTTGATGTTGCGCTGACCAGCCCCCATCTGTTGGTACAGGCGTTCAACCCGGTCTCCACCAACCTGGCGTCGCTGGCGCTCTGCCTGGTTGCCTGGGTGGCCGAGCAGCCACCGGCCTCCACCCACTAACCTGGGCCTTCCCGGCTCATCTGCGAGTCCGCCATGCTGTCCATCCTGTCATCCCGCCAGCGCAATGCCCTGCGCATGGCCGGTCGCTTCGTGGCGCCGTATCGCTGGCGCATGGTCGGCGCCATGCTGGCGCTGTTGTTCACCGCGGGAATCACCCTGTCCATGGGCCAGGGTATCAAGCTGCTGGTGGACCAGGGCCTGGCTACGCAATCCCAGGCGGCGCTGAACCATTCCATCCTGCTGTTCTTCGGCTTGGTTGTCGCCCTGGCCGTGGGCACCTTTTCACGCTTCTACCTGGTGTCCTGGATCGGCGAACGGTTCGTTGCCGACATTCGCAAGCGGGTGTTCGACCACCTGATCGAGCTGCATCCGGGGTTCTACGAACGCAATCGCGCCTCGGAAATCCAGTCGCGGCTGACCGCCGACACTACGCTGCTGCAGACGGTGATCGGCTCGTCGCTGTCCATGGCGCTGCGCAATGTGATCATGATGATCGGCGGCATCGTGCTGCTGTTCGTCACCAACGCCAAGCTGACCGGGATCGTCATCGTCGCCTTGCCGCTGGTGGTGGCGCCGATCCTGATCTTCGGCCGCCGGGTGCGCGCCCTGTCGCGGCAGAGCCAGGACCGGGTGGCGGATGTCGGCAGCTATGTCGGCGAAACCCTCGGGCAGATCAAGACCGTGCAGGCCTACAACCACCAGGCGCAGGACCGGCAGCGTTTCGCCCAGACCGTGGAGTCGGCCTTCGGCACGGCACGCCAGCGCATTGCCCAACGCGCCTGGCTGGTCAGCGTGGTGATCGTGCTGGTGCTTGGCGCGGTGGGGGTGATGCTCTGGGTCGGTGGCATGGATGTGATCGCCGGCCGCATTTCCGGCGGTGAGCTGGCGGCCTTCGTGTTCTACAGCCTGATCGTCGGCATGGCCTTCGGCGCCATCAGCGAAGTGATCGGCGAGCTGCAGAGCGCGGCCGGTGCCGCCGGGCGCATCGCCGAGCTGCTGCAGACGCGCAGCACCATCACCGCACCCGCCGATGGGCTCGAGCGGCTGCCGCAGCGCATCGCGGGTGCCATCGAACTGCAGGCGGTGCGCTTCGCCTACCCGTCGCGGCCCGACCAGTTCGCCATCGACGGCATCAGCCTGCAGGTGCGGCCGGGGGAGACGCTCGCGCTGGTGGGGCCCTCGGGCGCAGGCAAGTCGACGCTGTTCGACTTGCTGCTGCGTTTCTTCGACCCACAGCAGGGCCGCATCCTGGTCGAGGGGCAGGCCATCGAGCGGCTGGACCCGGCGGACCTGCGTCGCTGCTTTGCACTGGTCTCGCAGAACCCGGCGCTGTTCTTCGGTTCGGTGGAGGAGAACATTCGCTACGGCAAGCCCGGTGCCAGTCAGGCGGAAGTCGAGGCGGCGGCCCGCGCGGCCCATGCCCACGAATTCATCATGCGCTTGCCGCAGGGCTACCAGACCCATCTGGGCGACGCCGGGCTCGGCCTGTCCGGTGGCCAGCGGCAGCGCCTGGCGATTGCCCGGGCGCTGCTGGTGGATGCGCCGATCCTGCTGCTGGACGAAGCCACCAGCGCGCTGGATGCGGAGAGCGAACACCTGATCCAGCAGGCGTTGCCGCACCTGATGCGTGGCCGCACGACGCTGGTGATCGCACATCGCCTGGCCACGGTGAAGAGCGCCGACCGCATCGCGGTCATCGAGCACGGCAAGCTGATCGCCATTGGCCGCCATGCCGAATTGGTTGCCAGCAATTCGCTCTATGCGCGTTTGGCGCAGTTGCAGTTCAGCCACGGCGAAGCCGAGTCGGCGTAGTGAGGAGAAGAAGGTGAGCGGTGAGCATTTTGTGGTGGTCGTGCTTGGCGGCTATGGCAACTTCGGTGAGGTGATCGTACGGCGACTTGCGACCATCGCCGGTATAGGCGTCTGCATCGCCGGACGCAACCTGGCCAAGGCCGAAGCGCTCGCGGCACGGACCGGCGCGCGGGCGGTCAGGCTGGATGCGAACCAGCAAAACCTGGCAGAGCGGTTGCGCGAACTGGGGACGCAGTTGGTGATTTCCACCGCGGGACCGTTCCAGGGGCAGGATTACCGAGTCGCCCGCGCCGCGGTCGCCGCGGGTGCCCACTACGTCGACCTGGCCGATGCGCGGGAATTCGTCTGTGGCATCCACGCGCTGGACGAGTCCGCGCGGCAGGCCGGGGTGCTGGTCTGCAGCGGCGCCAGTTCCGTCCCGGCGCTGAGCGCCGCCGTCATCGACAACCTGCTGCCGCGCTTCAGCCGGCTGGATGACATCTGGCACGGCATCAGCTCGTCGGAGAAAACGCCAGGCGAGTCCACCCTGGCGGCGGTGCTGCACTACTGCGGCAAGCCGTTTCACCAGTGGCGCGATGGCGCCTGGCGGTCCGTCCATGGTTGGCAAGGGCTGGCGGCTCATGATTTTCCGCCGCCCCTGGGGCGGCGCTGGGTGGGGCACTGCGACGTTCCCGACTTGCAGCTGTTTCCGCAGCGCTATGCCGGCGTGCGCAGCGTGCGCTTTTCGGCGGGGGTGGGGCTGCGGGTGACCCAGTTCGGCACCTGGTTGTTGTCCTGGCTGGTGCGCGGCGGCGTGGTGCGCAACGCCGTTCCCCTCGCGGCATTCCTGCGGCGTTGCGCACAGGGGGTGGAATGGCTGGGCAATGGCAACAGCGGCATGTTCGTCAGGTTGCAGGGGTTGGATCGGCACGGAAGTCCGCAGGGCCTGTGCTGGGAGCTGATTGCCCAGGACGACCACGGTCCGAGCATTCCGTGCATGGCCGCGGTAGCGCTGGCGCGCAAACTGGCCGCCGGAGAGCTGCACGCCTGCGGTGCGCTGCCTTGCCAGGGCTTGTTGAGCCTCGGGGAATACCTGGCCGAGCTGGAGGGGTTGAACTGCGCGACACAGGTCCGCGCACTGCCGGCCTGAGGAGGTCGGCTTGCGCTATGCCCAAGGCAGGCTAGCGTCTTAGGGTAGTTGTCGGGATAACGACGCCCTCATGTTCGTCTGGTCGTGCGCTGGGGCGCATTTGGACGGGTGCCATGAAGTTTCTGTTCGCAGGGATGTTCTCCATCTGCTTGAGCTGTGCCGCGTGGGCCGCCCCACCAGAGTTGGTTCTGGATATCAAGGGCACCAGTCTCGCCGAGCTGATGAGCCTGAAAATCACCTCGCTGTCGCGCAAGACGGAGTCACTGAACAAGGCGCCGGCGGCGGTCTTCGTCATCACCCAGGATGAAATCCGCCGCATGGGCGTGACCCACGTCGCCGAAGCCCTGCGCTATGTGCCGGGCGTCGAGGTGGCGCGCCTGGAGGCCAATCTCTGGGCCATCAGCATTCGCGGCTTCAATTCCCGTGCGGCGAACAAGCTGCTGGTGATGATCGACGGCCGCAGCATCTACAGCCCGCTGTTCTCCGGGGTGCTCTGGGAGGAGCAGGATCTGCTGCTGGAGGACGTTGAGCGCATCGAGGTGATCCGTGGGCCCGGCGGCACCACCTGGGGCGCCAATGCGGTGAATGGGGTGATCAATATCATCACCAAGCACAGCGAGCAGACCCTGGGTGGCTTCCTGAAGCTCGGCGCCGGGCTGGAGGAGCGCGGCCTGGTCGGTGCGCGCTATGGCTGGCGCCTGGACGGGCAGACCACGGCGCGGCTGTACGGCAAGTACACCGAGCGGGATGACAGCGGCAGTGGCCCGGTGTCCCGGCAGGACGACGGTGCGCGCATGCGGCAGGGAGGTTTCCGCATCGACCGCCACTCCGACGAGCGCGGGTATTTCACCCTGCAGGGCGATCTCTACGAGGGCGGCATCGGGCGGGAGTTCGCCGGTGTCGGCGTGGCCTCCGGCGGCGAGGAATACAGCGGCGGCAACCTGCAGTTCGACTGGTCCTACTCGCCGAGCGCCGAACGCAACCACCAGGTCCAGGTGTACTACGACACCACTTCGCTGAAGCTGCCGATCCTCGAGGATCGGCGCAACGTCTGGAGCTTCGACTACCAGGTTCTGCAGCGCTGGCGCAACCATGAGCTGGTGGCCGGGATCGGCTATCGGCGTATCGCCGACGATATCGAGAGCACGCCGTTCTTCGCGCTGACCCCCGAGCAGCGGACCGATGAACTGGCAAGTGCCTTCTTCCAGGACGACATTGCATTGCTCGACGATCGCCTGCATGTGATTGTCGGCAGCAAGTACGAGCGGAACGATTACTCCAACGAGGAATGGCAGCCGAGCCTGCGCGCCTCCTATGCCTTCGACGACTCGCTGCTGTGGGCAGCCTGGTCGAAGGCAGTGCGCACGCCGACGCGGCTGGACCACGACCTGTCCTCGGCCGGGCCGATCCTCTTCGATGCGGATCGGCGAATGAGCCCGGAATATGCGCAGGTCTATGAGCTGGGCTGGCGGCGGAACTGGAAAGACTGGCAGCTGGATATCGCCGCCTACTGGTCCCGCTACGAGAACCTGCAAACCGTCGAGCTGCCCACCTACGGCAACGAAATGAGCGGCACGGTCAAGGGCATCGAGACCTCGGTGAGCTACCAGGCCCGGGACAACTGGCTGCTACGGCTGAACTACAGCCATGCCGAGATGGACCTGTCGCTGTCATCCGGCAGCTCCGGATTTACCGATCCGGAGGTGGTCGAAGGCAACATGCCGGAGAACTCGCTGCAGTTGATCTCCCTCTGGGACATCGACCCGCACTGGCAGTTGAATACCTACCTGCGCTACGTGGATGCGCTGCCAGGGCAGGATGTATCCAGCTACTGGGCGGGAGACCTGAGCCTGGTCTGGCGGCCGCTGAAGCGCACCAGCCTGCAACTGGTCGGGCGGCACCTGGGCCACTCGGAGCGGTTCGAGTGGGGCGGCAGCGTCAATGCGGTAGAGCCGGACTGGGCGCTCTATCTCACCCAGGAGTTCTGAGACCATGGAGGCATGCCGCCTGTTGCGTCGCTGGTTGCACGGGGGCCTCCTGGGCATGGGGCTGGCTGCCGCTCCGGCGCTGCCGGCCCAGGGGGTCGACATCGCCTACCAGATCAAGGCGTCCTACATCTACAACCTGCTGCAATTCGTGCACTTCCCCTATGACGCCCTGCATGGCGATGCCACGGTGAACGTCTGCGTTCTCGGCGAAGACCGTTTCGGCCCGGCGCTCGACCAGATCGACGGTTCGAAGATCCCGGATGGCCGGCTGCGGGTGTTGCGGCTGGGTCATTCCAGCCGCAGCGAAGCGCTGGATCGCTGCAATGTTCTCTATCTGGTCGACACCGAGCGGCGCGAGGCCGACGCGGTACTGTCCAGGGTGGATGCGAGCAAAGTGCTCACCATCGGCGAGTTTTCACCCTTCATCCGCCATGGCGGGCTGATCGAACTGTTCGAGCAGGACGACGTCATTCGCTTTCGTATCAACGAGCAATTGATCGACAAGACGCACTTCAAGCTCGACGCACAGTTGCTGCAACTGGGAGTCAAATAGGCATGCAATCTCCTGGCAGCCAGCGCCCCTGGTGGCGCCGAACCTCTCTCCGGCTGAAATTGCAGCTCAGCATCGTCGGCTATGCGTTGTTGGTGCTGTTGATCAGCGGGGTATCGCTGGGCTGGTTCGCCAACAGCTATTTCCATCGCACGGCAAGACACGACCTTCAGGTATTGGCCAAGGTGCTGGCCAACAACAGTCGCGCAGCGGTGACCTTCGACGATGCCCCGGCGGCAGTGAATGTGCTGTCGGCGGCCACCGGCAACCCGCACATCCGCATGGCGCTGATCGAAAAGGGCGGCGAGCTGTTTGCCAGCTACCCGGAAGCGGTTCCCGCTTCCATCTTCGGGGCCCTGCGTGGACGCAGTGGCGTCTGGCTGCAGGATGAGCACTACTACGCCGTGGTGCCCATCGTGGTGGGCGAGGAGGTCAAGGGGCGGCTGTACCTGCAGTCCGACCTGCAGGAGTGGGAAACCGTCAAGAACAACCTCTACAAGGTGTTCGCCGGACTGTTGGCCGGCCTGCTGGCGCTCACGGCGGTGGTCGCCTATTGGCTGAACCGGCACATCACCCGTCCACTCGGCGCCCTGTCGGCCTGGGCGATCCAGGTGTCCAAGGCCAAGGATTTCAATGCCCGCGCGATCAAGCACAACGACGACGAGGTCGGTGCCCTGGTCGACAGCCTCAACAGCATGTTGACGGAGTTGGCCAAGCAAGAGTCCATCCAGTCCTGGAACGAAATCCTCGAAGCCGAGATCGCCGAGCGCAAGGAAGTGGAACGCGACTTGATCGCCATGCGCAATCGCGCCGATACAGCGAACAAGGCCAAGAGCCAGTTCCTGGCCAACATGAGCCACGAGCTGCGCACGCCGCTCAACGCCATCATCGGCTACAGCGAGATGCTGCGGGAGGTGATGACCGACGACACCCTCGACCCGGATGAACTGGCCGGCGACGTCGACAAGATTCGCGCGGCTGGCAAACACCTGCTCAGCCTGATCAACGACATCCTCGATCTGTCCAAGATCGAGGCCGGCAAGATGGACCTGAACATCGAAGCATTCGACGTCGGGGAGCTGATCCACGAGGTGAGCGAGACCATTGCGCCGCTGGCTGAGTCGCGAGGCAACCGCCTCAGCGTCGATTGCGCCGAGGTCGGCGTCATCCACAGCGATGTCCTCAAGGTCCGCCAGATTCTGTTCAATCTGCTGAGCAATGCAGCCAAGTTCACCCACCAGGGGGAGGTGGCGCTGAGTTGTACGAAGGAGCGGGGTGAGGGCGGCGAGCAGGTGGTGTTCCGGGTTCGAGACACCGGCATCGGCATCAGCCAGAAGACGCTGGAGTCCCTGTTCCAGCCCTTCAGCCAGGCGGACGCCTCCACCACGCGCAAGTACGGTGGCACCGGCCTGGGGTTAGCGATCAGCCGTTCCTTCGCGCAGATGCTCGGCGGCGAGATCCAGGTCGATAGCACTCCGGGCGAGGGTTCCACCTTCACCGTGGCGCTGCCGTTGCGCGCGAAGCTGCCGGCCGATCCGGCGGACATTCCGGTGCATAGCCAGCTGCCCGATCCGGCGGAACACTTCGCGCGCCTGGAGCAGACCGAGCTACTGCTGATCGACGACGATGCTGCCGTGCACAACATCCTGCGTTACCAACTGTCGCGGCAGGGCTACCGGGTGCACTCGGCGCTGTCTGGCCAGGAGGGGTTGAAAATGGCCTTCGAGGAGCATTTCGATGTCGTGGTGCTGGACATCCTGATGCCGGAAATGGACGGTTGGCAGGTCCTGCAGAGGCTCAAGTCCGATCCGCGGACCCTTTCCCTGCCGGTGGTGCTCTATACCATCGTGGCGGACAAGGAAAAGGGCTATGCCCTGGGTGCCGACGACTACCTGGTCAAACCCATCAGCAAGAACAAGCTGCTGGCGACGTTGAAGAGCTACCGCAGGACGTCGCCCGCCAGGGTCCTGCTGGTCGAGGACGATCCGCACACCCAGGAGCTGATGACGGCCTATCTGGCCGACCTGGATTGCCAGTTGCTGACGGCCACCAATGGCCGCGAGGGGCTGGAAACTCTCGAGCGGGAAAAGGGTGCGTTGATCATTCTGCTCGACCTGCTGATGCCGGTGATGAATGGCTTCGAATTCATCGACGCGGTGCGTGCCCAGCCCCGCTATGCCCATATTCCGATCATCGTCATTTCCGCCCACGAGCTGTCCAACAAGGAGCGCAAGCTCCTGCAGCAGCACACCCAGGCGATCATCCGCAAGGGACAGTTCGGCAAGCAGGAGCTGCTCGACCATATCCAGGCGATCCTGGAAAACCACCAGGTCGTGGCCAGTCATTCGGAGGGTTGAGAGTCATGCCGTTGCTGTTGGTCGTCGAGGACAACGAAATGAACGCCGACATGCTGATGCGCCGGCTGGCGCGCCATGGCTTCGAAACCGCCTGGGCGACCAACGGCCGGCAAGCCCTGGAGTTGGTGGAGAAACTGCGCCCGGCATTGGTGTTGATGGATTTGAGCCTGCCGGAGATGGACGGCTACCAGGCGACGCGTTTGCTCAAGAGCGGGCCGCTCGGCGCCACCCCGGTCATTGCCTTGACCGCCCATGCACTGCTGGAGGATGAACAGCGCGCATTGAGCGCCGGTTGCGACGACTACGAGACCAAACCCATCGACTTTCCGCAATTGCTGAGCAAGATCGAGCGCTATATGGGGGCGTCATGACAAGTACTGACACTGGCGTGGCCATTCTCGTGGTCGACGACAATCCGGAAAACTGCGAGCTGCTGTCCAGGCGCCTGGGCCGCCAGGGCTATCGCTGTACCCAGGCTCTAAGCGGGGCCCAGGCGCTCGAGGCGATCGACCGGCAACTGCCGGACATCGTGCTGCTGGACATGATGATGCCGGAGATGGATGGCCTGGAAGTGCTGCGAACCCTGCGCCAGCGCCACGACTCGGTCAGCCTGCCGGTGCTGATGGTCACCGCCAGGAGCGAAGGGGACGACCTGGTGGCGGCATTCGAGGCGGGCGCCAACGACTACATCGAGAAGCCGGTGGATTTTCCGGTCCTGCTGGCACGGTTGCGCCACCATCTGGAGCACAAGCGGCTGGATGACGAGGTGAAGGTCAGCCGCGAGCGACTGGAAGAGCAGAACCGTACGCTCGAGCTGGGTAATCGCTACAAGGTCAACTTCCTTTCCTCCATGTCCCATGAACTGCGTACCCCGCTGAATGCCGTGCTGGGCTTTTCCGAAGTGCTGCTTGATGAGCTGCTGGGGCCGCTGAACGAGAAGCAGAAGCAGTACTGCCAGGAAATCTATAACAGCGGGTCCTACTTGCTATTGATCATCAACGACCTGCTGGACCTGTCGAAGATCGAGGCCGGCAAGTTGGAGCTGATCCGCCAGCCGACCGGCATTCCTTCGCTGATCGACAGCGCCCTCGGCATGGTCCGGGAAAAGGCGCTGCGCCGCGGAGTCGAATTGCTCAGCGACGTCGATGTCCAATTGGGCACCGCGGAGTGGGACGCGCTGCGGGTCAAGCAGATGCTGATCAACCTGCTCAGCAATGCCATCAAGTTCACGGAAGCCGGCAAGCAGGTCAGAGTCAGCGCCCGTGCCGGCGGCAACGGCGAAGTCGTGTTGTCGGTCGTCGACCAGGGTTGTGGCATCGCCAGGGACGACCTCGAGCGGATATTCCGTCCTTTCGAACAGGCCAAGGCGCCAATGAAGAAACGCACCGTCGAAGGTACCGGGCTGGGGCTGGCCCTGGTTAGCCGGCTGGCGGCATTGCACGGCGGTCGGGTCGAGGCGCAGAGCGATGTCGGTGTCGGCAGTCGCTTCACCCTGTACCTGCCACGGCAACCGGCGGACCCGATAGCGGAGGTGGAGCCATGAACGGGCACGACGCTGCGATCCTGGTGGTCGAGGACGATGCGGCCAATCAGTTGCTCATCAAGGATGTGCTCGAATGCAACGGTTATCGCTGCCAGATGGTGGACAACGCCGAAGACGGCCTGCGTCTGGCCGAGACCCTGCAGCCGGCGCTGATCATGCTGGATATCACCCTGCCAGGCATGGATGGGGTCACCGCCGCGCAGCACCTGAAGCAGTCGTCATCGACGCGGGCCATTCCCCTGATCGGCATGTCGGCGCACGCGCTGGTCAATGAGATCGCTCACCTGGAAAAGGCGGAGTTCGACTGCTTCATCACCAAACCCTTCAGCTACAAGGCCCTGCTGCAGGCCGTGCGGCAGGCGCTGGCGGAAAAGCCCACAGGTTAGCGCGATTGGCTCCGGCACTGTGGTGGCTGGGCACTCGTGGTCGCGGCCTCGACGGCGGCGAGAAATTCCTTGTAGCCGATGGGCTTGGGCAAATAGCCGTCAAAGCAGGCGTCCAGCGCCTTGTGCTCGCCGGGAACGATGCCGGCGGTCACTGCGATGATCGGCGTGCCGGCGGTTCGTGGATCGCTCTTGAGGATGCGCGCGGCTTCGTCGCCGTCCATGTCGGGCAGGTGGATGTCCATCAGGATCACATCCGGCCGCTCGCGCCGGGCGCTCTCGATCCCCGCACCGGCGGTGGTCGCCTGCAGGGTTTCGTGGCCGGCGTAGCCGAGGATCTCTACCGCCAGCAGCATGTTGGTGGGGGAGTCTTCGACAATGAGAATGCGCGACATGGTTCCTCCATGGAAACTCGGCTGGCGTCCTGCAAGAACGGCTTTCGGGCTTGCAGGAAAACGCGTGGGAAGGGGCTTCGATTGCCTGATTGTCAGACTAGGAGCATTCCCGTCTCTTGTCACCATGGTGGCAATTGCGCCTTTGCGTCATATCGCAGGCAATAAAAAACCGGCCGAAATGGCCGGTTTGGCATTTGCCCGGGCTCAGCGGTATTCGCAGAGGTAGGCAGTATCCTGGGCGACCTTCAGCTGGAACTTGCTGTTGGCCGGGACGGTGAAGTTGCTGCCGCTTTCGAAGGTCTGCCAGGCTTCGCTGCCCGGCAGCTTGACCGTCAGCGCGCCAGCCACCACGTGCATGATCTCCAGCTGGCTGGTGCCGAACTCGTATTCGCCCGCAGCCATCACGCCGATGGTGGCCGGGCCGGCACTCATTTCGAAGGCGATGGATTTGACGGTACCGTCGAAGTACTCGTTGACCTTGAACATGGTGGAATCCTCGAAAAGGGATGAAAAAAGGCTCGCCAGTATGCCCAAGGCGCAAGGGGGCGTACAGGGGATCGGCGGCTGTGAGACCGGGCTATCCAGGCAGGATCAGGGGCAATAGGCGCGCGGTATTTCGCGCATCCTCGAGCGCTCGGTGCTGGCGACCCTGGAAGCTCAGGCCCGCCAGCTGCAACGCCTGGTTCAGGCCGACCGGCCGAGTGAGCTGGCGGGCCTTGGCGAACTGCTGCTTGAGGTTGAGATGGGGCAGGGCCGCAAGGGTGCTGGCGAGGGCGTAGCGGTGCCAGTCCTGCTCCAGTTGCCGCCGGTCGTAGTCGCCCCAACTGGCCCAGCCCTCCAGGCGCGCGATGTGCTGGTCCAGCCAGTGCTCGAATTGTGGCCAGACGCCGCTCAGCGATTCGGCGAGGTCGACGTCGCTCTGCTCGATATGGGTCAGCTCGCGACAGAAGCGGGTCAGGCAAGGTCGCCTGAGTGGTTTGACGAAGCGCTGGAAATGATCCAGTTCATGCCCGTCGGTCGCCACGAGGGTGACGCCCATCTCGATGATCTCCATCTCTTCGATCGGCCAGCCGCCTTCTTCGGTGGTGGCTTCCAGGTCGATTACCAGCCAATGTCCCATGGGCCCTCCGTTGCGATCGACTCAGTATGGAGGGCTTTTTCCGCCGGGCAAACCACATTGCCGACTATGGAGCCGCAACGCGCCTGACAGTTCCGGGTCGTGGCTGTGCCTGTCTGCCCGTGGTGCGCCGCGCTATGCTTGGTTCTTGTTCACATGGGGAGAGAAAACATGGCGAAAGTCGCCTTTATCGGGCTCGGCGTGATGGGGTATCCCATGGCAGGGCATCTGGCAGGCCAGGGCCATGAGGTCTGCGTGTACAACCGCTCGCCCGCCAAGGCAGCCCAGTGGCTCGGCGAGTACGCCGGGCGCAGTGCCGCGACGCCGCGGGAAGCCGCCCAGGGAGCGGAGTTCGTCATGACCTGCGTGGGCAACGACGACGACCTGCGTAGCGTGGTGCTCGGTGCCGACGGCGCCTTCGCCGGCATGCAACCCGGTGCGGTGCTGGTGGATCACACCACCGCTTCGGCGAGTGTTGCCCGGGAACTGGCGCTGCTGGCGGCCGAACGCGAACTGGGGTGCCTCGACGCACCGGTGTCCGGCGGCCAGGCCGGCGCGGTCAATGGCCAACTGACCGTGATGGTTGGCGGTGAGCAGGCTTTCTACGACCGGGCCGAGCCGGTCATCCGCAGCTATGCACGGATGATTCGCCTGATGGGCCACGCCGGCAGCGGCCAACTGACCAAGATGGTCAATCAGATCTGCATCGGCGGCCTGGTCCAGGGGCTGGCCGAGGCACTGCATTTCGCCCAGTGCGCCGGGCTGGATGCACATGGTGCAATGGAAGTGATTGGCAAGGGGGCGGCGCAGTCCTGGCAGATGGATAATCGCCACAAGACCATGATTGCCGGTGATTTCGAGTTCGGCTTCGCCGTCGACTGGATGCGCAAGGACCTGTCGATTCTGCTGGAGGAGGCGCGGCGCAATGGCGCGCAGCTACCCGTTACCGCCCTGGTCGACCAGTTCTATGCCGATGTGCAGGCCATGGGCGGCGGGCGGTGGGATACCTCCAGCCTGATCGCTCGCTTGAAGCCTGCTGCCAAGCCTTGACCCTGCTATCTGCCTCTCAAGCGCGGAAGATGAAGTAGACCGCGCCGAGCAGGCAGAGCCCGGCCCACAGGTAGTCCAGCTTCAGCGGCTGCTGCATATAGAGCACGGCGAAGGGCACGAAAACCGCCAGGGTTATCACCTCCTGCATGATCTTCAGTTGGCCGATCGACAGCTCGCCGTAGCCGATGCGGTTGGCCGGCACCATGATCAGATACTCGAACAAGGCGATGCCCCAACTGACCAGGGCGGCGATGAGCCACGGCTTGCCATGCAGTGTCTTGAGATGGCCGTACCAGGCGAAAGTCATGAAGATGTTGGAAAGGCAAAGCAGGGCAGCGGTTTGCAGCCAGACCGGCATGATCTCGGCTCCGGAGGAGGACGGCGCGCAGCCTAATTCCAGGCTTGACGGCTGGCAAGCGGCACCTCCCCGGGGGCTATCCCTTTTCGCCGCCGGCCTGGGTAGAATCGCTGCCCCGTTGTCTGTCGGAGTCCGGGGTTTCTGTCATGAAATGTCGTTTGGGCTGTGGCGCCTGTTGCATAGCTCCCTCGATCAGTTCGCCGATTCCAGGTATGCCATTGGGCAAGGCCGCCGGCGAGCGCTGTGTGCAGCTGACCAGCGAGCACCTGTGTGCCTTGTTTGGCCGACCGGAAAGACCAGCCGTCTGCTCGGCCTTCGCTGCCGATCCGGTGGTCTGTGGCAACGACCGCGATGAAGCGATTCGTCTGCTCGGCTGGCTGGAGCAGGCGACGGCGGTATAACCGGTAGAAAGGTCCGCACGACTGCCATCACTAGAAGGAACGAACAATGGATTGGTTACCCCGAGCGGCTGCCTGCAGCCTGGCGATGTTGCTGGCATGCACTGCCCATGCCGAGGATTGGCAGCTGGCCAAGGACGAGGCCGGCATCAAGGTCTACCTGAGCCCTGTGGCAGGCTCCAAGTACAAGGCCTATCGCGGTGTGGTCACCATGCGCACGGATGTCGCCACCCTGGCGGCCCTGCAGGAAGACGTGGCCGGATCGTGCGCCTGGATTCACGAGTGCCGTGCACAAAAACTGCTGAAGACCGAAGGCCCTCTCAGCTGGACCTATACCCGTTTCAATACCCCCTGGCCGGTGACGCCACGTGACTCGATCATCCGGGTCACCAGTGCCATCGGTGCCGATGGCAGCGTGACTCGTACCCTCGAAGGCGTGCCGGACTACCTGCCAAAAGAAGACGGCTACGTGCGGGTGAGCAAGGTCGAAGGTTTGTGGAAGCTGGTGCCCAAGGGTGAAGGCCAGGTGGAGGTGACTTACCAGTTACACTCCGAACCGGGAGGGAGCGTGCCGTCCTGGCTGGCCAACAAATTCGTGGTGGATGCGCCGTTCAATACCCTCGAAGCGCTTCGCGAGAGGGCTGAGAAACACTGAGCCCGGCGCAATGAAAAAAGGCTGCCGAGGCAGCCTTTTTTCTTGCGCGGACCTTACGGCAGGTCGCGCTGCGGATAGCCGGTATAGAGCTGGCGCGGACGGCCGATCTTGTACGGGCTGGAGAGCATTTCCTTCCAGTGCGAGATCCAGCCGACGGTGCGCGCCAGGGCGAAGATCACCGTGAACATGCTGGTCGGAATGCCGATGGCCTTGAGGATGATGCCCGAGTAGAAATCCACGTTCGGGTACAGGTTGCGCTCCTTGAAGTAAGGGTCGTTGCGCGCAATTTCCTCCAGCTTCATCGCCAGTTCCAGCTGCGGGTCGTTGATACCCAGCTCGGCCAGCACTTCGTCGCAGGTCTGCTTCATGACCTTGGCGCGCGGGTCGAAGTTCTTGTACACGCGATGGCCGAAGCCCATCAGCTTGAACGGATCGTTCTTGTCCTTGGCCTTGGCTACGTATTTCTCGATGTTCGAGACGTCGCCGATCTCTTCCAGCATGGTCAGCACCGCTTCGTTGGCGCCGCCATGGGCCGGGCCCCAGAGCGCGGCGATACCGGCGGCGATGCACGCGAACGGGTTGGCCCCGGAGGAGCCAGCCAGGCGCACGGTGGAGGTGGAGGCGTTCTGCTCATGGTCGGCGTGCAGGATGAAGATCTTGTCCATCGCCTTGGCCAGCACCGGGCTGATCGGTTTGATCTCGCACGGGGTGTTGAACATCATGTGCAGGAAGTTTTCCGCGTAGTTCAGATCGTTGCGCGGATACATCATCGGCTGACCCATGGAGTACTTGTACACCATGGCGGCCAGGGTCGGCATCTTCGCAACCAGGCGCATCGCGGAAATGTCGCGGTGCTGGGCGTTGTTGATGTCCAGGGAGTCGTGGTAGAAGGCGGAGAGGGCACCGACCACGCCACACATCACGGCCATCGGGTGGGCGTCGCGGCGGAAACCGTTGAAGAAGGTCTTCAACTGCTCGTGAACCATGGTGTGGTTCTTGATGGTGCTGACGAATTTCTCTTTCTCGGTGGCGTTGGGCAGTTCGCCATTCAGCAGCAGGTAGCAGACTTCCAGGTAGTCGGATTTGTCGGCCAGTTGCTCGATCGGGTAACCGCGGTGCAGCAGCACGCCTTGGTCACCGTCGATGTAGGTGATTTTCGACTCGCAAGAGGCGGTCGACATAAAGCCAGGATCAAAAGTGAAACGGCCCGTGGCGGTCAGACCCCGCACATCGATTACATCGGGACCAACGGTGCCGGTCAGGACGGGCAGTTCGACGGGGGCTGCGCCCTCGATGATCAACTGCGCTTTTTTGTCAGCCATGTGTGGCCTCCTAGTTATGCTTGAAGTCATCAGACTGCCCCCCACGCAGGGCCCGCATCACTATAGAGAGATAAATCTGAAAGTCAATTTGCGAAAACCCAGGCAGCAGAGGGCTTCCAGAGGCATTTCGGGATGAAAAGAGGCCCCATTTACGACATTTATATAGACAGCGCAATCCGCTCTTTGTGGCGGGTCTTTGCGTTGTCATTAGTAGCCTAACTGTCTATACTCGGCGTCCGACCGCCAGGGCCTTGCAAGCCTTTATTCTGGAGGTTGTCACTCCCTGGGGGTGGGTACCTGACCAGTGCACTTCCCTACAACTTTGCCCTGATTGTTAGGGGCTCTTCAGTGTGAAAAAAGCCGTGAATAGCCAACGACCTGTAAACCTAGACCTTAGGACTATCAAACTCCCAGTCACCGCTTACACGTCCATTCTTCACCGTATTTCCGGTGTCATTCTCTTTCTCGGTATTGCCGTGCTGCTGTTCGCGCTCGACAAGTCGCTGAGTTCCGAGGAAGGCTTCGGCCAGGTGAAAGAGTGTCTGACCAGTCCGCTGGCCAAACTGGTGATCTGGGGCCTGTTGTCCGCCCTGCTGTACCACCTGGTGGCCGGGGTGCGCCACCTGATCATGGATATGGGTGTCGGCGAGACGCTGGAAGGCGGCAAGCTGGGCTCGAAAATCGTGCTCGTCGTTTCGGCGGTGCTGATCGTGCTGGCAGGGGTGTGGATATGGTAACTAACGTCACGAATTTCTCGCGTTCGGGTCTGTATGACTGGATGGCTCAGCGCGTTTCCGCGGTCGTATTGGCGGCTTATTTTCTCTTCCTGTTGGGCTACCTCGTGGCCAGCCCGGATCTGAGCTATGCCGACTGGCATGCTTTGTTCTCCCAGAACTGGATGCGCATCTTCAGCCTCTTGGCCCTGGTCGCGCTCAGCGTGCACGCCTGGGTCGGCATGTGGACGATCTCCACTGACTACCTGACGTCGATGGCGCTGGGCAAGTGGGCGACCGGTGTGCGTTTTCTCTTCCAGGCAGCATGTGGCATTGCGATGTTCACGTTCTTCGTCTGGGGTGTGCAGATTCTTTGGGGTATCTGATCCATGGCTAACATTCGTACGCTTTCCTTCGACGCCATCATCGTCGGTGGCGGCGGTGCCGGCATGCGCGCGGCACTGCAATTGGCTCAAGGCGGCCATAAGACCGCGGTAGTCACCAAGGTGTTCCCGACTCGCTCGCACACCGTATCCGCCCAGGGCGGCATCACCTGCGCCATCGCCTCGGCCGATCCGAACGACGATTGGCGCTGGCATATGTACGACACCGTCAAGGGGTCGGACTACATCGGCGACCAGGACGCCATCGAGTACATGTGTTCCGTCGGCCCGGAGGCTGTCTTCGAACTGGAGCACATGGGCCTGCCGTTCTCCCGTACCGAGCAGGGTCGCATCTACCAGCGTCCGTTCGGCGGTCAGTCCAAGGACTTCGGCAAGGGCGGCCAGGCGGCTCGTACCTGTGCTGCGGCCGACCGTACCGGTCACGCGCTGTTGCATACCCTGTACCAGGCCAACCTGAAAAACGGCACCACCTTCCTGAACGAGTGGTACGCGGTCGACCTGGTGAAGAACCAGGACGGTGCCATCGTCGGCATCATCGCCATCTGCATCGAAACCGGCGAAACCGTCTACATCCGCTCCAAGGCCACTGTGCTGGCCACCGGCGGTGCCGGTCGCATCTATGCGTCCACCACCAATGCCCTGATCAATACCGGTGACGGCGTGGGCATGGCCCTGCGCGCCGGCGTACCGGTGCAGGATATCGAGATGTGGCAGTTCCACCCGACCGGTATTGCCGGTGCCGGCGTGCTGGTGACCGAAGGTTGCCGTGGCGAGGGTGGCTACCTGATCAACAAGCATGGCGAGCGTTTCATGGAACGCTACGCGCCGAACGCCAAGGACCTGGCCGGCCGCGATGTGGTTGCCCGTTCCATGGTCAAGGAAGTGATCGCCGGCAATGGCTGCGGCCCGGACGGCGACCATGTGCTGCTGAAGCTCGATCACCTTGGCGAGGAAGTCCTGCATACCCGCCTGCCGGGTATCTGCGAACTGTCCAAGACCTTCGCCCATGTCGATCCGGTCGTCGCGCCGGTGCCGGTCATTCCGACCTGCCACTACATGATGGGTGGCGTGGCCACCAACATCCATGGCCAGGCCATGACCCAGGATGCCAACGGCAACGACGTCGTTATCGAAGGCCTGTTCGCCGTTGGCGAAGTGGCGTGCGTATCCGTGCACGGTGCCAACCGCCTGGGCGGCAACTCGCTGCTCGATCTGGTGGTGTTCGGTCGCGCCGCCGGTCTGCACCTGGAGAAGGCCCTCAAGGAGGGCGTCGACTACCGCGGCGCTTCCGAGTCCGACCTGGAAGCCTCGCTCAAGCGCCTGAGTGGCGTGAACGAGCGCAGCAGCGGCGAAGACGTGGCTCCGCTGCGCAAAGAGCTGCAACAGTGCATGCAAAACTACTTCGGTGTATTCCGTACCGGCGAATACATGCAGAAGGGTATTACCCAGCTGGCCGATCTGCGCGGGCGCATCGCCAACGTCAAGATCGCCGACAAGAGCCAGGCCTTCAACACGGCCCGCATCGAGGCGCTGGAACTGCAGAACCTGCTCGAAGTGGCCGAAGCCACGGCGATCGCCGCCGAGGCTCGCAAGGAGTCTCGTGGCGCCCATGCCCGCGAAGACTTCGAAGATCGCGACGACGAAAACTGGCTGTGCCACTCCCTGTATTTCCCGGGCGACAAGCGCGTTTCCAAGCGTGCTGTCAACTTCGCGCCGAAGACCATGCCGGCGTTTGAACCCAAAGTTCGGACTTATTGAGGGTGGCCGATATGTTGCAAGTCAGTGTTTACCGCTACAACCCGGAACAGGACGCTGCGCCGTTCATGCAGGACTTCCAGGTCGATACCGGCGGCAAGGACATCATGGTCCTCGACGTACTGGCCCTGATCAAGGAGCAGGACGAGGGCTTTTCCTATCGGCGCTCCTGTCGCGAAGGCGTCTGCGGCTCCGACGGCATGAACATCAACGGCAAGAACGGCCTGGCCTGCATCACCCCGCTGTCCGCGGCCGGCCTCAAGGGCGGCAAGCTGGTGATCCGCCCGCTGCCCGGTTTGCCGGTCATCCGTGACCTCGTGGTCGATATGAGCATCTTCTACAAGCAATACGAGAAGGTGAAGCCGTTCCTGCAGAACGATACGCCGGCCCCGGCCATCGAGCGTCTGCAAACCCCGGAAGAGCGCGAGAAGCTGGATGGTCTGTACGAGTGCATCCTGTGCGCCTGTTGCTCGACTTCCTGCCCGTCGTTCTGGTGGAACCCGGACAAGTTCCTCGGTCCCGCTGCGTTGCTGCAGGCCTATCGCTTCCTGGCCGACAGCCGCGATACCAAGACCGAAGAGCGTCTGGCTGCGCTTGACGATCCGTTCAGCGTGTTCCGCTGCCGCGGCATCATGAACTGCGTCAGCGTTTGCCCGAAAGGCTTGAACCCGACCAAAGCCATTGGTCATGTGCGCAACATGCTGCTGCAAAGCGGTACCTGATACGCACGTTGCTTCACCCGTGACACCTGCGGCGCCGGACCGACCTCGGCGCCGTAGTTTTAACCAGAGCCGCAGCCCACAAGGCACGGCTCTTACTTTGAAAAATTTGTTGACCAGCAGGGGCATCCGGGCTGGTACCCGGACTATCTGCGGGATCCGTGGTGGCTTTACCGAGTCGCTGCTTCAGGACTTGGACAAGGTTCATGCGGTTTCCACGCCGGTGGTGTCCCCTTACCGAGGGTGACCTAGCATGCAAGAAAGCGTGATGCAGCGCATGTGGGACAGTGCCCACCTATCCGGTGGTAACGCTGCCTACGTGGAAGAGCTCTATGAGCTTTACCTGCACGATCCCAACGCTGTGCCCGAAGAGTGGCGCACCTACTTCCAGAAGTTGCCCGCAGACGGCAACCCCGCCACCGACGTTCCGCACTCCACCGTACGCGACCACTTCGTGCTGCTGGCGAAGAACCAGCGTCGCGCCCAGCCGGTATCCGCCGGTGCGGTGAGCAGCGAGCACGAGAAGAAGCAGGTGGAAGTCCTGCGCTTGATTCAGGCATATCGCATGCGCGGTCATCAGGCCGCTCAGCTCGATCCGCTGGGCCTCTGGCAGCGCCCCGCGCCGGCAGACCTGTCGATCAACCACTACGGACTGACCGACGCCGATCTCGACACCACCTTCCGTACCGGCGGCCTGTTCATCGGCAAGGAAGAGGCGACCCTTCGCGAGATCCACGACACCCTGCAGCAGACCTACTGCCGCACCATCGGTGCCGAGTTCACCCATATCGTCGACTCCGAGCAGCGCAACTGGTTCGCCCAGCGCCTGGAAAGCGTTCGCGGTCGCCCGGTGTACTCCGCCGAGGTGCAAAGCCACCTGCTGGAGCGCCTCACCGCTGCCGAAGGCCTGGAGAAATACCTTGGCACCAAGTATCCGGGCACCAAGCGTTTCGGCCTGGAGGGCGGCGAGAGCCTGATCCCGCTGCTGGACGAAGTGATCCAGCGCTCGGGCTCCTACGGCACCAAGGAAATCGTCATCGGCATGGCCCACCGCGGCCGCCTGAACGTACTGGTCAACACCTTCGGCAAGAACCCGCGCGACCTGTTCGACGAGTTCGAAGGCAAGAAGAAGCTGGTCGAGCTCGGCTCCGGCGACGTGAAGTACCATCAGGGCTTCTCTTCCAACGTCATGACCCCAGGTGGCGAGGTCCACCTGGCGCTGGCGTTCAACCCGTCGCACCTGGAGATCGTTTCTCCGGTGGTCGAGGGGTCGGTACGTGCCCGCCAGGACCGTCGCAACGACACCATCGGCGACAAGGTATTGCCGGTATCGCTGCATGGCGATGCGGCCTTCGCCGGCCAGGGCGTGGTGATGGAAACCTTCCAGATGTCGCAGACCCGCGGCTACAAGACGGGCGGCACCATCCACGTCGTGATCAACAACCAGGTCGGCTTCACCACCAGCCGTCCGGAAGATGCGCGCTCCACCGAATACGCCACCGACGTGGCGAAGATGATCCAGGCGCCGATCTTCCACGTGAATGGCGACGACCCGGAAGCGGTGCTGTTCGTCACCCAACTGGCGGTCGACTATCGCATGCAGTTCAAGCGCGATGTGGTCATCGATCTGGTCTGCTACCGCCGCCGCGGCCACAACGAGGCCGATGAGCCCAGTGGCACCCAGCCGCTGATGTACCAGCAGATCGCCAAGCAGCGCACCACCCGCGAGCTGTACGCGGATGTACTGATGCAGGCCGGCAGCCTCGATGGCGAGCGCGTGCAGAGCAAGGTCGACGACTATCGCAATGCGCTCGACAACGGGCTGCATGTGGTCAAGAGCCTGGTCAAGGAGCCGAACAAGGAGCTTTTCGTCGACTGGC
Organism: Zestomonas ipomoeae; assembly: GCF_057128665.1. Lineage (NCBI taxonomy): Bacteria > Pseudomonadati > Pseudomonadota > Gammaproteobacteria > Pseudomonadales > Pseudomonadaceae > Zestomonas > Zestomonas ipomoeae. The sequence continues at coordinate 87,206 of NZ_JBSKHQ010000013.1, read as the reverse complement.
GCCCGTACCTGGGCCATGCCTGGACCGCTCGCCATGACACCCGCTTCGAACTGAAGACCCTGCAGGAACTGGCCGGCAAGCTGCTGGAAATCCCGGAAGGTTTCGTCGTGCAGCGCCAGGTGGCGAAGATTCTCGAAGACCGCCAGAAGATGACAGTCGGCGCGCTGCCGATCAACTGGGGTTATGCCGAGACCATGGCCTACGCGACCTTGCTGTTTGAGGGCCATCCGATCCGCATCACCGGTCAGGATGTCGGTCGCGGCACCTTCTCGCACCGCCACGCGGTACTGCACAACCAGAAGGACGCCAGCACCTACCTGCCGCTCAAGCATCTGTACCAGGCGCAGCCGCGTTTTGACCTGTACGACTCCTACCTGTCCGAGGAAGCCGTGCTGGCCTTCGAATACGGTTATTCCACCACCACGCCGAACGCGCTGGTGATCTGGGAAGCCCAGTTCGGCGACTTCGCCAACGGCGCCCAGGTGGTGATCGACCAGTTCATCACCAGCGGCGAGCACAAGTGGGGCCGCCTGTGCGGTCTTACCATGCTGCTGCCGCATGGCTATGAAGGGCAGGGGCCGGAGCACTCCTCCGCGCGCCTGGAGCGCTACCTGCAGCTGTGCGCCGAGCACAACATCCAGGTCTGCGTGCCGACCACGCCGGCGCAGGTCTACCACATGCTGCGTCGCCAGGTGATTCGCCCGCTGCGCAAGCCGTTGGTTGCGCTGACGCCCAAGTCGCTGCTGCGCCATAAACTGGCCATCTCGACGCTGGAGGATCTGGCCGAGGGTTCGTTCCAGACGGTCATCGGCGAAGTCGACCAGCAGGATGCGAAGAAAGTCGAGCGGCTGGTGCTGTGCAGCGGCAAGGTCTACTACGACCTGCTGGAAAAGCGCCGCGCCGAGGGTCGCGACGACATCGCCATCGTGCGCATCGAGCAGCTCTATCCGTTCCCGGAAGAAGACCTGGCCGAGGCGCTGGCACCGTACAAGAACCTCAAGCACATCGTCTGGTGCCAGGAAGAACCCATGAACCAGGGCGCCTGGTACTGCAGTCAGCACCACATGCGCCGTGTCGCTGCGGCGCACAAGAAGGAGCTGTTCCTGCAGTACGCCGGTCGCGATGCATCGGCTGCTCCGGCAGCGGGCTATGCCTCTTTGCATGCCGAACAGCAGGAAAAATTGCTGCAAGACGCCTTTACTGTTTAACGCCTTCGTAAAGAGGCCGAGGCGAAGCGCAGCGAGCAACGTGGAACAGGAAGGAAACAGGCTGGGAAAATGCACCAGCCTGTTTCCCTCAGAGAAACCTTGAGCGCAGCAGCTTTGCAGTTGTCTCGAAGAAGAAACCGAATCAATAGGAACCCCTGAGAATGGCTATCGAGATCAAAGCCCCCACTTTCCCGGAATCGGTTGCCGACGGCACCGTTGCCACCTGGCACAAGAAGCCGGGCGAAGCAGTCAAGCGTGACGAATTGCTGGTCGACATCGAGACCGACAAGGTCGTTCTGGAAGTGGTGGCCCCGGCCGACGGCGTGCTCGCCAAGGTGCTGAAGAACGAAGGCGACACCGTGCTTTCCGAAGAGGTGATCGCCGTCGTCGAGGCCGGCGCCGTCGCCGCCGCTCCGGCTGCTGCACCGGCCGCCGCGCCTGCCGCGCAAGCCGCCGCCCCTGCGGCCGGCGACGAGCAGATCCTGTCCCCGGCCGCGCGCAAGCTGGCCGAAGAGAACGGCATCGACCCGAACAGCATCGCCGGTACCGGCAAGGGCGGGCGCGTAACCAAGGAAGACGTGGTCGCCGCCGTCGAAGCGAAGAAGAATGCTCCGGCCGCCGCGCCGGCCCCGGCCAAGGCCGCTGCACCGGCTGCCAGCGCACCGGTGTTCGCCGCTGGCGAGCGCGTCGAGAAGCGCGTACCGATGACCCGTCTACGTGCGAAAGTCGCCGAGCGTCTGGTCGAAGCGCAATCCTCCATGGCCATGCTGACCACCTTCAACGAGGTCAACATGAAGCCGGTCATGGACCTGCGCAGCAAGTACAAGGATCTCTTCGAGAAGACCCACAACGGCGTGCGCCTGGGCTTCATGTCCTTCTTCGTCAAGGCCGCCACCGAGGCGCTGAAGCGCTTCCCCGGGGTTAACGCCTCCATCGACGGTAACGACATCGTCTATCACGGTTACCAGGACATCGGCGTCGCCGTGTCCAGCGACCGTGGCTTGGTGGTTCCGGTGCTGCGTAATGCCGAGCAGATGAGCCTGGCGGAAATCGAAGGCACCATCGCCGGTTATGGCAAGAAGGCCAAAGACGGCAAGCTGACCATCGAGGACATGACTGGCGGCACCTTCACCATTTCCAACGGAGGCGTGTTCGGTTCGCTGCTCTCCACCCCGATCGTCAACCCGCCGCAGACCGCTATCCTTGGCATGCACAAGATCCAGGAGCGGCCGATGGCGGTGAACGGCCAGGTCGTGATCCTGCCGATGATGTACCTGGCCCTGTCTTACGACCACCGTCTGATCGACGGCAAGGAAGCGGTGAGTTTCCTGGTCACCATCAAGGACCTGCTGGAAGACCCGGCGCGTCTGCTGCTGGATATCTAACAGATAGCTGGAAGCTGGGGTCGGAGGCGTCTATGCCTCCGGTCTCCCGCCGTGAGTTTCCCGCTTCAAGCTACCAAGAAGGAAAGAGTTATGACCCAGAAATTCGACGTGGTGGTTATCGGTGCCGGCCCTGGTGGCTATGTAGCAGCGATCAAGGCCGCCCAGCTCGGTCTGAAGACCGCCTGCATCGAGAAATACCAGGACAAGGACGGCAAGATCGCCCTCGGTGGTACTTGCCTGAACGTCGGCTGCATCCCGTCCAAGGCACTGCTGGACAGCTCCTACAAGTACCACGAGGCCCATGAAGGCTTCAAAATCCACGGTATCGAAGCCAAGGGCGTCACCATCGACGTGCCGGCGATGATTGCGCGCAAGAGCAGCATCGTGAAGAACCTGACCGGCGGCGTCAGCACCTTGTTCAAGGCCAATGGCGTGACCCTGCTGGAAGGCCACGGCAAGCTGCTGGCCGGCAAGCAGGTCGAAGTGACCGGCATGGACGGCAAGACCCAGGTCATCCAGGCCGAGAACGTGATTCTCGCCTCCGGCTCCAAGCCGGTGGACATCCCGCCGGCTCCGGTCGACCAGGACGTCATCGTCGATTCCACCGGCGCCCTGGAATTCCAGGCCGTGCCGAAGAAGCTGGGCGTGATCGGTGCCGGCGTGATCGGCCTCGAGCTGGGCTCCGTCTGGGCTCGCCTGGGCGCCGAAGTCACCGTGATCGAAGCCATGGACAAGTTCCTCCCGGCGGCTGACGAGCAGATCGCCAAGGAGGCCCTGAAGGTGCTGACCAAGCAGGGCCTGAAGATCCGCCTGGGCGCGCGCGTCACCGGCTCGGAAGTGAAGAAGAAGCAAGTCACCGTCAGCTTCACCGACGCCGAAGGCGAGCAGAAGATGACCTTCGACAAGCTGATCGTCGCGGTCGGCCGTCGTCCGGTCACCACCGACCTGCTGGCCTCCGACAGCGGCGTTGACATGGACGAGCGCGGCTTCATCTACGTCGATGACTACTGCGCTACCAGCGTGCCGGGCGTCTACGCCATCGGCGACGTGGTGCGTGGCGCCATGCTGGCCCACAAGGCCTCGGAAGAGGGCGTGATGGTCGCCGAGCGTATCGCCGGCCACAAGGCGCAGATGAACTATGACCTGATCCCGTCGGTGATCTACACCCATCCGGAAATCGCCTGGGTCGGCAAGACCGAGCAGGCGCTCAAGGCCGAGGGCGTCGAAGTCAACGTCGGCACCTTCCCCTTCGCCGCCAGCGGCCGCGCCATGGCCGCCAACGACACCGCCGGCCTGGTGAAGGTCATCGCCGACGCCAAGACCGACCGCGTGCTCGGTGTGCACGTGATCGGCCCGAGCGCCGCCGAGCTGGTACAGCAGGGCGCCATCGGCATGGAATTCGGCACCAGTGCCGAAGACCTGGGCATGATGGTGTTCTCGCACCCGACGCTGTCCGAAGCGCTGCACGAAGCGGCCCTGGCGGTGAATGGCCACGCCATCCACATCGCCAATCGCAAGAAGCGCTGAGGAGCGACAGGCGAGCCCGACGTAGCGGGCTCGCCATGCCGGCCCGCCTGCGCGGCCGGTGCAGGACGAAGAGAATAATAAGAAAACCACGGTGGACTGCCCGTCGCGAGTCTTGGGCTCGCCGCGGAACGTCCGTCGGACTGTCCATTCAAAGACAGTCACAGGTGGCGCGGCACCACAAGTGCAGCGCCGAATGCGCAATACCTAAACGAAGACGGTAGATAAGCATGAATCTTCACGAGTATCAGGGTAAGCAGCTGTTCGCCGAATACGGCCTGCCCGTATCCAAGGGTTTCGCCGTAGACACCCCGGAAGAAGCCGCAGAAGCCTGCGACAAGATTGGCGGTGACATGTGGGTGGTCAAGGCCCAGGTTCACGCCGGTGGCCGCGGCAAGGCGGGTGGCGTAAAGCTGGTCAAGAGCAAGGACGACGCCAAGGCGTTCGCCGCTCAGTGGCTGGGCAAGCGTCTGGTGACCTACCAGACAGACGCCAATGGTCAGCCGGTCAGCAAGATCCTGGTCGAATCCTGCACTGACATCGACAAGGAGCTGTACCTCGGCGCCGTGGTCGATCGCTCCAGCCGTCGCATCGTTTTCATGGCTTCCACCGAAGGTGGCGTGGACATCGAGAAAGTCGCCCACGACACTCCCGAGAAGATCCTCAAGGCCACCATCGACCCGCTGGTCGGCGCCCAGCCGTATCAAGGTCGTGAGCTGGCGTTCCAGCTGGGCCTCTCCGGCGACCAGATCAAGCAGTTCACCCACATCTTCGTTGGCCTCGCCAAGCTGTTCCAGGACTACGACCTGGCCCTGCTCGAAGTGAACCCGCTGGTGATCAAGAAAGACGGCAACCTGCATTGCCTGGATGCCAAGATCAACATCGACAGCAACGCCATGTACCGTCAGCCCAAGCTGCGCGCCATGCACGATCCGTCCCAGGACGATGCTCGTGAAGCCCATGCGCAGAAGTGGGAACTGAACTACGTCGCGCTGGAAGGCAGCATCGGCTGCATGGTCAATGGTGCTGGCCTGGCCATGGGCACCATGGACATCGTCAACCTGCACGGCGGCAAGCCGGCCAACTTCCTCGACGTGGGCGGCGGTGCGACCAAGGAACGTGTGACCGAAGCGTTCAAGATCATCCTCTCCGACAGCAATGTGAAAGCCGTGCTGGTGAACATCTTCGGCGGCATCGTGCGCTGCGACATGATTGCCGAAGGCATCATCGGCGCGGTGAAGGAAGTCGGCGTGAAGGTTCCGGTCGTGGTTCGTCTGGAAGGCAACAATGCCGAACTGGGCGCCAAGGTACTGGCTGAGAGCGGTTTGAACATCATCGCGGCGACCAGCCTGACAGACGCTGCCCAGCAGGTCGTCAAGGCCGCGGAGGGCAAGTAATGAGCATCCTGATCAATAAAGACACCAAGGTCATCTGCCAGGGCTTCACCGGCTCGCAGGGCACTTTCCACTCCGAGCAAGCCATCGCCTACGGCACCAAGATGGTTGGCGGCGTGACCCCCGGCAAGGGCGGCACCACCCACCTGGGCCTGCCGGTGTTCAACACCGTCAAGGAAGCCGTGGAAGCCACCGGCGCTGAAGCCTCGGTGATCTACGTTCCGGCTCCGTTCTGCAAGGACTCGATCCTGGAGGCTGCATTCGGCGGCATCAAGCTGATCGTCTGCATCACCGAAGGCATCCCGACCCTCGACATGCTGGATGCCAAGGTCAAGTGCGACGAGCTGGGCGTACGCCTGATCGGCCCGAACTGCCCGGGCGTGATCACTCCCGGCGAGTGCAAGATCGGCATCATGCCCGGTCACATCCACCTGCCGGGTAAGGTCGGTATCGTGTCGCGCTCCGGCACCCTGACCTATGAAGCCGTGAAGCAGACCACCGACGCCGGTTTCGGCCAGTCCACTTGCGTGGGCATCGGCGGCGACCCGATCCCTGGCTCCAACTTCATCGACATCCTCAAGCTGTTCCAGGAAGACCCGCAGACCGAAGCCATCGTCATGATCGGCGAGATCGGTGGTTCCGCCGAGGAAGAAGCGGCTGCCTACATCAAGGCCAACGTGACCAAGCCGGTGGTGTCCTACATTGCCGGCGTGACTGCCCCTCCGGGCAAGCGCATGGGCCATGCCGGCGCCATCATTTCCGGTGGCAAGGGCACTGCGGACGAGAAGTTCGCCGCCCTGCAGGACGCCGGTGTGAAAACCGTGCGTTCCCTGGCTGACATCGGCAAGGCCCTGGCCGAGCTGACTGGGTGGAACCTCAAGTAAGCGTTCGCGCCGATTGAGGGCGGCTCGCGACCCACGCATCGCGAGCCGCCAACCAAAAAATGCCCGTATCGTTCGATACGGGCATTTTTGTTTGCGCGCTATTTGAGCGCGCAGCGAACCCTCAGACCAGCGTCAGGGTGACGTCGATGTTGCCGCGGGTGGCGTTGGAGTAAGGGCAGACGCTGTGGGCCTTGTCGATCAGTTGCCGGGCTTCCTCGCGGTCCATGCCGGGCAGAGTGATCTTCAGTTCCACCTCGATGCCGAAACCGTTGGGTATGGCACCGATGCCGACGATGCCTTCGATCCAGGTGTCGGGGGAGAGCGAGTGCTTGTCACGCGCGGCGACGAACTTCAGGGCTCCCAGGAAGCAGGCCGAGTAACCGGCGGCGAACAGTTGCTCGGGGTTGGTGCCCTGGCCGCCAGCGCCGCCGAGTTCGCGGGGGGTGGCCAGGCTGACGTCGAGCACGCCATCGGAGGAGATGGCGCGTCCATCGCGGCCGCCGGTGGCTTTTGCATAGGCGCGGTAGAGAACATTTTCAATAGACATGGGACGTGGCCTCTTGGGTCGGTTATTTTAGCGCAATATATTTGCGCGCTAATTAATTGCGAGGAAACAATATCTCTGAATTGGTTTGTGCGCAAGGTAAATTCGGGCCGGGGCTGTTCGCTGGCCTGACGGGATGCTTCCGCATTCCGTCAGGCGCTGGGCGACTACAGCGCGGCCATGCCGCTCTGCAAGGCGCGATCCCATGGCGGCGGGTCGCCGAAGCGTTCCTGGAGAAAGGCCAGCAGCAGGCGAGTACGCGAGCTGGTTTCCCGCTCCAGCCGTAGCGCGTAGATACTGCTGGGTTCGGCCGCCGGCAGGCCGCCTTCGCAGAATAGCGGCACCAGTTCGCCGCGCAGCAGATGCTCGCTGATCAGCCAGGTTGGCAGGTGGGCGATGCCAAGGCCGGCGAGGACGGCGAACAGCAGGGTCTCGGCATTGTTCGCGGTCATTCGCGAGCGTTGCGGGCGGAACACCTGCAGCTTGCCGTCATGCTCGAAGCGCCAGGCATAGGGCGGGGCGAGGGCGTCCCAGTCGAGGCCATCATGTTCCGTCAGCTCGCTGGGCTCGCGGGGAATGCCCCGGCGCTGCAGGTAGTCCGGGCTGGCGCAGACCACCCGCACCAGCGGTGCCAGCGGCGTGGCCACCAGGCGGGTATCGGCCAACGGTCCGATGCGCAACACCAGGTCGACTTCGCCCAAGTGCTCGCCGTGCAGGTCGACGAAGCTGTCGATCAGCCGCAGTTGCACGTCCAGCCCCGGATAGGCCACCAGGAACTCGGCGATGACCGGCGCGAGCCGCCGGCGACCGAAGGGTGCCGGTGCGTCGATGCGGATCAGGCCCTCCGGTGCGCTGCTCAGGGAGACCGCCTCGGCTCGCGCCAGGCGCAGTTCGGCAAGGATGCGCCTGGCTCGCTCGGCAAAGGCCAGCCCGGCCGGCGTGGGGCGCAGCGCATGGGTGCTGCGCAGGAACAGCGTGCTGCCGAGAGAGCGCTCCAGCGTGTCCATGCGCCGGGCCACCGCCGACGGGGTCAGCGGATGGCGGCGTGCTGCCGCGGAAAAGCTGCCGCTGTCCAGCACGTCGAGAAACAGCACGAGTTGATCGGTAAGGGTGTCGGGATTCACGGCGGCTCTTTATGCGTAATCGGCAAAGCCATTTTGCGCTGCTATGCGTTTCCGTGCCAACCGCTGCTGAATAGCATGCCGGGCAGTGAGGAAGGAGTGCCAATGAATCTGCTCGAAGTAGCACTGAACCTGATGCTGGGACTGGTGTTGGGCGGCCTGGGCGGGCTGTTCGGGATCGGCGGTGGGTTGGTAGCCATTCCGGCGCTGGGTGTGCTCTATGGCCTCGATCAACAACTGGCCCAGGGGACCGCGCTGGTGATGGTAGTGCCCAATGTACTGCTTGCGCTGTGGCGCTATCACCAGCGCAACCGCATCGATCTCCGCCATGCCTTGGCGCTGGCCCTGCCGGCATTCTGCTTGGCGTGGTTAGGCGCGCACTGGGCGGTGCTATGGGATGCCGCGCGCATGCGCCTGGCCTTCGTAGCTTTCCTGCTCGTGCTGGTGGCCTACAACCTGTTCAAGGTGTGGGTGGGGAGCCCGCCCGGAGGCACGCGGCTGCGCTACCCCTGGCCTTGGCTGACTGGGTTGGGCGCCGGCGCGGGGTTGCTAGGCGGCTTGTTCGGCGTGGGTGGAGCGGTGCTGGCTACGCCGGTATTGACGGCGCTGTTCGGCGTCAGCCAGGTGGTCGCTCAAGGGCTTTCCCTCGCCCTGGCCGCACCCAGCACGGGCGTGACGCTGATTACCTATGGCCTGCATGGGCAGGTCAACTGGTTGCAGGGCGTGCCCTTGGCGGCGGGCGGCCTACTCAGCATCGGTTGGGGCGTGCGTCTGGCACATGGGTTGCCGGAGCGCTGGTTACGTCTGCTGTTCTGCGGCTTTCTGCTGCTCTGCGCAATAGGGTTGGCGGTCAGAGCATGAAGCCTTCGGCTATGTGCTCGGCCAGGCATTCGGTGACCTGCGACTGGCTGCGCACATTGCGCAGCAGCACGATGCTCGCCGAGGGCATGGTGGGCAGACCTTCGGCTTCGCCCAGGATGCGCATGTCACTGGTGATCAGGCTCTGCAACTGGGCGGTTACCGCCAAGCCGGCACTGACCACCGCCATGATGGCCGACAGGCTGGGGCTGGTGTAGGCGATACGGTAGGCGCGATCCCGTGCGTCGAGGCCGTTGCAGGCCCAGGTGCGGCAGAAGCACTCGCTGTTGAACATCGCCAACGGCATTGGTGTCTGCTCGTGGGGGCTGAATCCGGAGGCTTCGGCCCAGACGATGGGCTCCTTGCGCAGGAGTTGGCCGATCTCGTTACCCGGTTCGCGGGTAACGATGGTCAGATCCAGGTCCTGGCGCTGCAGCAGTTGATAGGACGGCTCGCAGTGCACTTCCACCTGCACCAGCGGGTAGGCCTGGGCGAAGCGCGAGAGAATGCCCGGCAGGAAACGCATCACGTAGTCGTCCGGGGTGCCGATGCGTACCACGCCGACCATGTGCGGTTCCCGTAGGGTGGTGAGCACCTCGCCGTGCAGCTTGAGAATGCGCCGCGCATACCCCAGCAGGACCTGGCCCTCGGCGGTCAGGCTCAACTGGCGACCATCGCGCTGGAACAGCGGGCGCTTGAGCACGTCTTCTTCCAGACGCTTCATCTGCATGCTCACGGCCGACTGGGTGCGGTTGACCACCTCGGCCGCGCGGGTAAAGCCACCTTCGTCAGCGATGGCGACGAAGGTACGCAGCAGTTCGCTGTCGATGCTGGGGTAAGTGGTCATTCATCAATCTCCGAGATGCAAGACATAAGAAACATTCGTTTGATTGATCTTAAGCCCGGCGCGACACTGTCGCCAAGCCTGAAGCGCCGAGTGGTGGCGCTTCAGTGAATGGAGGGCTTGACGATGAAATCGCAAAAAGGTTACGCAATGGCGCCGGCGCTGCCGCGCAGACTGGAACTGCAGGCGCTTAACTATCTGTCGGCGGCTTGGCAACTGCTGCGGCGTTGGGGCGAATTGCATCGCCAGCGCCGCCAACTGGCCTCGCTCAGTGAGGCGGCCCTGAAGGACCTGGGCATCAGTCGCCTCGATGTGCAGGCCGAAAGCGAGCGGCCGTTCTGGGATGATCCACTCAAGCGCTAACGAAAAGGAAGGCAGCGATGACGCAGCACTACCATCTGGCCCAAGTGAATGTGGCCAAGGCCCTGGCTCCGCTGGATGCCCCATTGATGCAAGGCTTTGTCGATCAGTTGGAGTACATCAACGCCCTGGCCGAGCGCAGCCCGGGGTTTATCTGGCGGCTCAAGGATGATGACGGCGACGCCACGGCTATCCGCGTGTTCGATGATCCGCTGATGGTCGTCAACCTGTCCGTCTGGGAGTCGCTCGAGGCGCTCAAAGCCTACGTTTACCAGGGCGATCACCTGAGTGTACTGCGCAGCAAGAAGAACTGGTTCGCCAAGCTCGCGCTCCCCCACCTGGCGCTTTGGTGGATCCCGGCGGGCTGCTTGCCAACGCCGCAAGACGCTCTGCGAGCCTTGACGCACATGGAGGAGCAGGGGGCCACCGAGCAGGCCTTCAACTTCGCCCGACCGTTCCCGGCACCGACGGCGTCGGTCGCACCGCAGCCGGCCTGAATCGCTTGTGCCGCATCGGCGGCTTTGGAGTACGGATGCCCCCGGCATTGTCGCTGTCTCTCAGGCAGGCTCGTCGCCTGGCTTTGTCCGCCCAGGGCTTCGGTGGTCGCCGGCCGTCTGCCGCAATCAAGGCTGCGCACCTGCACAAGACCATCGAGCGGCTTGGCGTGGTGCAGATCGATTCGGTGAATGCGCTGGTGCGCTCGCACTATCTGCCGCTGTTCTCCCGCCTTGGTCCCTACCCGCAGAAACTCCTGGAGCAGGCGGCTTGGAGCGTCGGGCGGCAACGGGCGTTGTTCGAGTACTGGGGGCACGAAGCCTCGCTGCTGCCGCTGGCGCTACAGCCGCTGATGCGCTGGCGCATGGCACGCGCGGCCAACGGGCAGGGTATCTACCGACAGATGGCACAGTTCGGCCGCGAGCGACAGGATGTTATTCGCCGGGTCTTGCAAGCGGTAAGGGAGCAGGGGCCGCTTGGTGCGGGCAGTTTGACCACCCGCGCGGAGCGGGCCGGGCCGTGGTGGGACTGGAGTGTGGAAAAGCAGGCTCTCGAGTGGCTGTTCGCGGCTGGCGAAGTAACCGTGGCCGGGCGTCGCGGCTTCGAGCGGCTCTATGATCTGCCCGAGCGGGTACTTCCCGCTGCGGTGCTCAATCTGCCGACGCCCGACGAGGCCGACGCGCAGCGCCAGTTGCTGCTGCGTTCGGCCCAGGCGCTGGGCGTGGCGACGGAAAAGGATCTGCGCGACTACTACCGTCTCGATCCCGCTGACAGCCGTGCCCGGTTGGCCGAGTTGCTGGAGAGCGGCGAGCTGCTGGCGGTGCAGGTGCAGGGTTGGGACAAGCCCGCTTATTGCGCCGGCGAGCCGAAGCTGTTGCGCAAGGTTGGCGCCAGCGCGCTGCTTTCGCCGTTCGATTCGCTGGTCTGGGAGCGGGCCCGTATCGAGCGATTGTTCGACTTTCACTATCGGCTGGAAATCTATACGCCGGCGCACAAGCGCCTCTATGGCTACTACGTGCTGCCGTTCCTGCACGATGAGCGCCTGGCTGCCCGGGTCGACCTGCGCGCCGAACGTGCCCATGGACGTCTGGCGGTGCATGCCGTGCACGAAGAAAGGCAGGGGCTGGGGGAGGCGGGGTGTGTGGCGCTGGTGAATGAACTGCGCCGCATGGCGGGCTGGCTGGGGTTGGCGGATGTCGCGCTGAACTGCCCCTCGGCTACCGCTTCGCGCCTGCGGCCGTTGCTTCGCGGCTGAGCCTGGGTGGTGGCCTGGTTCGATAGAAGCGGCGATCCGGGTGGATCCGGCCAGCCGGGAGGCTGCCGGCGACGTCGTTGCCCATGCGGGCAAGAAAGGCGCCGGCCGCCTGTTGGTGCGGTTTATTTGCTGGAGGCGATGCGCGTGCGGATGTGATCGGCGCGATCCTTCGAACCCGGGTGGGAGGAGAACATGCTGCTCTCGCCGCCGCTCAACTGCGCCAGCTTCTCGAAAGCGGTGACCAGGCCCTCGCGTTTGATGTTGCGGCGAGTCAGCAGGTCGAAGGAGAAGTCGTCGGCGTCGCTTTCCTGGGACTGGGAAAACTGGGCGTTGATCAGCTCTTCGCCCAGCTCGCCGAGCTGCGAGCTGGACAGCGCCGCGACGGCGTTGTTGCCCGAGTAGGCGGCGGCATTGCGGGCGACGTTGGTGGCGTAGGCGGTCTGCATCGCCTTCTTGGTGTGGCCGAGGGCAACGTGGCCCATCTCGTGACCGAGCACGCCTTCCACTTCGTTGTCGGTCATCAGGTCCATCAGGCCGCTGTAGACGCGCACGCAACCGTTGGCCATGGCCCAGGCGTTGACGTCGTCGGTCAGATACACCTTGTAGTTGACCGGGGTGCCGTTCACTTCGCTGCCGAGGTTGCTGGCGATCTTCGCCAGGCGCTGGCTGTACTGGCTGTCCGGGCCGGCGATCGGGGCCTGGGCATCCATCTCGACGCAGGCCTGGTCGGCCATTTGCTTGACTTCCGCGTCGCTCAGGGTGGCTGCTTTCATGGCCATCATGCCGGTTTGCAGCATCGCGTCCGGCGTCATGTTCTGGCAGCCGGCGAGCAGGGTGGCGAGGGCGAGGGCGGAGAGGGAGGCTTGCAATTTCATGCGCATCATCCTTGGAGGGAAAAGATCCGGAAGGTCTGGAATGTCGTGGGCGCCGCGCTGGGGCTGGCGCGGGGCGATTGTGGGCACATCGCCATGACGGGTCGCTGAAGCAGGTCTCACTTTCGAGACCTGCTTCGCAACTTTCATGCGGAGGTCAGCGCCGTACCTGCTTCAGGGTTTCGGCGATCAGGAAGGCCAACTCCAGCGACTGGTCGGCGTTCATGCGCGGGTCGCAATGGGTGTGGTAGCGATCGGACAGGCCGTCTTCGGTAATCGGCCGGGCGCCGCCGATGCACTCGGTGACGTTCTGCCCGGTCATCTCGATATGGATGCCGCCGGCATAGCTGCCCTCGGCCTGGTGCACCGCGAAGAACTGCTTCACCTCGGCAAGGATCTGCGCGAAATCGCGGGTCTTGTAGCCGCTGGAGGCCTTGATGGTGTTTCCGTGCATGGGGTCGGAGCTCCACAGCACCTGGCGGCCTTCGCGCTGCACGGTGCGGATCAGCCGTGGCAGGCCGGCCTCCACCTTGTCCGCACCCATGCGCACGATCAGGTTGAGGCGGCCGGGGTCGTTGTCCGGGTTGAGAATGTCGATCAGGCGTATCAGATCTTCGTCGGTCATGCTCGGCCCGACCTTCACGCCGATGGGGTTGCCGACGCCACGCAGGAACTCTACGTGGGCACCGTCCACCTGGCGGGTTCGGTCGCCGATCCACAGCATATGCGCGGAGCAGTCGTACCAGCCGCCGGTAAGGCTGTCCCTGCGCACGAAGGCTTGCTCGTAGTTCAGCAGCAGCGCCTCATGGGCTGTGAAGAAGCCGGTTTCGCGCAACTGCGGCGCGGTGTCCAGGCCGCAGGCCCGCATGAAAGCCAGGGTCTCGTCGATGCGGTCGGCCAACTGACTGTATTTTTCCGCCAGCGCTGAATTGGCGATGAAATCGAGATTCCATTTATGCACCTGGTGCAGGTCGGCGAAGCCGCCCTGGGCAAAGGCGCGCAGCAGGTTGAGGCTGGCGGTGGACTGGTGATACGCCTGCAACAGGCGTTCCGGGTCCGGCACCCGGCTTTTCTCGTCGAAGCCGATGCCGTTGACGATGTCGCCGCGGTAGGCCGGCAAGGTGATGCCGTCCTGGGTTTCATCGCCGGCCGAGCGCGGCTTGGCGAACTGCCCGGCCATGCGCCCGACCTTCACCACCGGGCAGCCGGCGGCGAAGGTCATGACGATGGCCATCTGCAGCAGTACCTTGAAGGTGTCGCGGATCTTGGCCGCGGAGAATTCGGCGAAGCTCTCGGCGCAATCGCCACCCTGCAGCAGGAACGCGCGGCCCTGGGTGACCTCGGCGAACTGCCGGCGCAGCTCCCGTGCTTCTCCGGCGAACACCAACGGCGGATAGCCTGCCAGGGTGCGCTCTACTTGTGCCAGGTGGGCGGCGTCGGGGTATTCGGGTTGCTGCTGGATCGGCTTGCTTCTCCAGCTTTCGGGGCTCCAGGTCTGGCTCATCGCGGCTCTGTCTCAATGGTTCGGCAATGCCAGGCATGGTAACCGATAGGTCTCCAGGGTTGTGATAGACCCCGTGCATGACGCTGTTAAGATGCCAGCGTTCGAAAGAGGGGCGGGCGGATGGATTTGCAGGGCAAAGAAGAGAAGGTCATCGCCGAGGTGCGCGATGACTTCGGTCTGATCCAGGTACTGGAAATCGGCGACTACCGCTTTCTGGAGTTCGGCGAAGCGGTGGAGCAGAGCTGTGTGTTCGTCAGCGATCCGAGCTGGCTGGAGTATGACTACACCCGCGCCATGCTGCTCGGCGCACTCTGTCACGAGGCGCCCGAGAGCGCCCTGTTCCTCGGCCTGGGTGCCGGTACCCTGACCCAGGCTTGTCTGCAGTTCCTGCCGCTGGAAGACGTGGAGGCCATCGAGCTGCGCCCCGATGTCCCACGCCTGGCCATGGAACACCTCGGCCTGGCCGACGACCCGCGCCTGTATGTGCGCATCGGCGATGCCACCCAGTTGCTCGGCAGCGCCGAGCCGGCCGACCTGATCTTCGTCGATCTGTATACCGACACCGGGCCGGCGGCGGGGCATTTGGCCTGGCGCTTTCTGGAGGATTGCCAGAAGCGTCTCAACCCCGGCGGCTGGCTGGTGATCAACCAGTGGACCAACGACGAAGGCAAGCCACTCGGCGCGGCGTTGCTGCGCGGGCTCTACCACCGGCACTACTGGGAAATCCCGGTGAAGGAGGGCAACGTCATCCTGCTGGTGCCGGCGGATCTGGAGCAAACCCTCGATCGCGAGGGGCTGGCGGCGCGGGCGCAGGCCCTGGCGCCGCGGTTGGGCTATAGCTTGCAGCCGCTGATCGATGTGCTACGCGCGGCAACCTGAAAATAATTTCGGTGCCGCTGTCGATCTGCTGCTCCTTTCATCGACTAGGTAGTGAACGGCTCTCGAAGGAGCCGCGATTCGATTACCGAGAAAGGAGCAAAGCCATGTTTGTGCAAGCCTATCTATTCTTCAACGGCCGCTGCGAAGAGGCGCTGGAGTTCTATCGCACCGCCGTCGGTGCCGAAGTGGAGGAGTTGCTGCGCTTTTCCGAGAGCCCCGAGCCGCTGCCTCCGGGGGCGGTGCCGGCGGGCTTCGAGGACAAGATCATGCATTGCTGCTGGCGTATCGGCGAGACCCGCCTCATGGCATCGGATGGTTGCGGTGGCGATGCGGCCGGATTCGAGGGATTCTCGCTGTCGCTGAATCCCGACGATGCCCAGCAGGCGGATCGCTTGTTCACGGCGCTGGCAGCTGGGGGAGAAGTGAAAATGCCTCTGGGCAAGACCTTCTGGTCGCCTTGCTTCGGCATGGTCAAAGACCGTTTCGGCATGTCCTGGATGATCAACACGGTTGGCGAATGACCTCGCTCGTTTAAAAGGAGAGAGCACGATGCGTTTCATGATGCTGATGATTCCAAAGGGTTACGAACTCGCCGCGCTCGGTACCACGCCCGAGCCGGAAGCGGTGGCCGCGATGATGAAATACAACGAGGCGCTGCAGGAGGCGGGCGTGCTGGTGGCGCTGGACGGGTTGCATCCACCGGCCTCCGGTGCGCGGGTATCGTTCGCCGGCGGCAAGCCGACGGTCACGGATGGCCCCTTCATCGAAACCCGCGAGGTGCTCGGTGGCTACTGGATGATCCAGGTGCAATCGAAGGACGAGGCCATCGAGTGGGCCAAGCGCTGCCCGGCCTCCGACAACGAAGTGATCGAGGTGCGCCAGGTGTTCGAGATGGAGGACTTCCCCGCCGATGTGCAAGAGGCCGCCGCCGGCTTTACCGAGATGCAGGCGGCACACTCCGGTCGCTGAGCCAAGGGTTCGCTCAGCGACCCGTGAAGTCTCCGGGGCGGCGCTCGATCATCGCGCGCACGCCTTCCTGGGCGTCGTCGCTGGCCATCAGTCGGCGCATGGTTTGCGGCAACGCGCCAGCGGCGGCATCGGCGCCCTCGCGCACGGCCTGGCGAGCGGAGGCCAGCGTAGCCTGGACGCCCAACGGGGCTTGCGCCGCAACCCGTTCGGCCAGGGCCAGTGCGCGATCCATCAGGTCTTCGCTGGCCATGACTTCCTGGACCAGTCCGAGGCGGTAGGCCTCCTGGGCATCGAAGGCATCGCCGGTCAGCAACCAGCGCATGGCATTGCCCCAGCCGGCGTGCTGGTGCATGCGCAAGGTGGCGCCGCCAAAGGGGAAGATGCCGCGTTGTACCTCCATCTGGGCGAAACGGGTGTTGCTGGCGCAGAGGTTGATATCCGAGGCCAGCATCAGTTCGATGCCGATGGTGAAGCAGTAGCCCTGGACGGCAACGATCACCGGCTTGCGGGTGCGCGGGCCGCCGAACACGCCCCAGGGGTCGCAGCCACCGTCGGGCACCTGCCAGCCGGCGGCGAACACCGGGCCGATGTTGGCGAGATCCAGGCCGGCCGTGAAGTGCTCGCCATGGGCGAAGACCAGCGCCACCCGGGTCTCGTCGTCGCGCTCGAACTCGCCGTAGGCCAGGCAGAGTTGGTTCAGCAACTCGAGATCGAAGGCATTGCGTTTGGCGACCCGGTCCAGTCCGATCATCAGGACATGGCCGCGCTTTTCGCGGCTGACACGGCTACTGGCGTTCTGAGACATCTGGCTACCCCCCGGCAAAATGAAACGACCCAAGGGGTATAGCCAGCCAGGCGGGGCTTGTCCAAAACAGCGGTCGAGACGATGGTCGACTGTCCGTCGTATCGCGGCGCTTTGTCGCAATGAAGAGAAAAACCCACGCGTCAGTCAGGTTTTTCCGGTATAGTGCGCGCCGGCCGTTGAACTGGCCGCGTTCAGGTACGTGCTCTACTCCCGAAGCCAGCCTTCGGCGGCCAGCTCGCCAAGCGAGCTACCCTTGACGTTTCATTCATCCGTTTTCGCAAATACTCGCCGACCGAGCTGCCAGGGTGACCTTCGGGTCTTACACGGCATGCGCAGCTTTGGAACATGGGTCTTTGCGGATGCACTTGAGGCAGACCCATGACCCAGGAAATCGGCGGCTTCGCCGCGCTCGGACTTCACCCCAATATTCTCGCTGCCCTGACGGCGGTCGGCTACGAAGAGCCTTCCCCGATCCAGGAACAGGCCATACCGGTCATTCTCGCCGGCCACGACATGATCGGCCAGGCCCAGACCGGTACCGGCAAGACCGCCGCCTTCGCCTTGCCGCTGCTGTCGAAAATCGACCCGGCCAAGCGTGAGCCGCAGGCGTTGATCCTTGCTCCGACCCGCGAGCTGGCCCTGCAGGTGGCCACCGCGTTCGAAACCTATTCCAAGCAGATGCCCGGACTCACTGTGGTCGCCGTCTACGGCGGCGCACCCATGGGCCCGCAGCTCAAGGCCATCCGCCAGGGCGCCCAGGTGATCGTGGCGACCCCTGGTCGCTTGGTCGACCACCTGCGTCGCGATGAGAAGGTCCTGTCCACCATCCAGTACCTGGTACTCGACGAAGCGGACGAGATGCTCAAGCTTGGCTTCATGGACGACCTGGAAGTGATCTTCCAGGCCATGCCGGAAAGCCGCCAGAGCGTGTTGTTCTCCGCGACGCTGCCGCACTCGATCCGTGCCATCGCCGAGAAGCACCTACGCAATCCGCAGCACATCAAGATTGCCGCCAAGACCCAGACCGTCGCCCGCATCGAGCAGGCCCATCTGATGGTGCATGCCGATCAGAAGATCAACGCCGTGCTGCGCCTGCTGGAAGTCGAGGAATTTGACGCGCTGATCGCGTTCGTGCGTACCAAGCAGGCCACCCTGGACCTGGCCAGCGCCCTTGAAGCCAAGGGCTACAAAGCCGCTGCGCTGAACGGCGATATCGCCCAGAACCAGCGCGAGCGGGTGATCGACTCGCTGAAGGACGGCCGCCTGGATATCGTTGTCGCGACCGACGTCGCCGCCCGTGGCCTGGACGTTCCGCGCATCACCCATGTGCTCAATGTGGACATGCCGTATGACCCCGAATCCTACGTGCACCGTATCGGTCGTACCGGTCGTGCAGGTCGCGATGGCCGCGCGCTGCTGCTGGTAACCCCGCGCGAGCGGCGCATGCTGCAGGTGATCGAGCGCGTCACCGGGCAGAAGGTCGGCGAGGTGCGCCTGCCTGACCCGCAACAGGTCCTGGATGCGCGTATCAAGAAGCTCACCAGCAGCCTGAAGCCGCTGGTGGCCGAGGCGGAGGCGACCCATGGCGATCTGCTCGACCGCCTGATCGCCGACCTCGGTTGCAGCCCGCGCGCCCTGGCGTCGGCGCTGCTGCGCAAGGCCACCAATGGCCAGGCACTGACCCTGGCGGAAGTGGAGCGCGAACAGCCGCTGGTGCCGAGCGCCCCGCGCGAGCGCAGCGAACGCTCCGGCGAGCGCGGCGAATACCGCGAGCGCCGTGCGCCGGTGCCGCTGGCCGAAGGTCGCGCCCGCTGCCGTACCGCCCTCGGCGCGCGCGACGGCATCGCAGCGAAGAACCTGCTCGGCGCCATCCTCAATGAGGGTGGCCTGGCCCGCGAAGCCATTGGCCGCATCCAGATCCGCGAAACCTTCAGCCTCATCGAGCTGCCGGAAGAAGGGTTGGATCGTCTGCTCGGCAAGCTCAAGGACACCCGTGTAGCCGGCAAGCAGCTCAAGCTGCGTCGCTATCGCGAGGATTGATGCCTCTCCGAGCCTAGAAAAAGCCCCGTCGCGAGACGGGGCTTTTTTGTTTTCGCCGGGTTGTCGAGGGCGGTTGGCGAATGACCGCTGGGGAGTGGGCCCTCAGCCGAACCGGTAGATGTCCATGCCCAGTGCTGCCAGGGTGAAACCTTGATGCACCACTGCGAAGTCGCCACCCGCGCCGCGGGCGAAGAAGAGCGGCAACAGGTGCTCGTCGCTGGGATGATTGCGCGCCGCCGAGGGCGCCTGGCGGCGGTAGTCGTGCAGCGCGGCGGTGTCGTTCGCGGCCAGCTTGGCGACCATCCAATCGCGAAACTCCTCGGCCCAGGGCTCGGCAATCTCGGGCTCCGCCTGCCAGTTCAGTTCGCCCAGGTTGTGGGTAATGCTGCCGGAGCCGATCAGCAGCACGCCGTTCTTCCGCAGCGTGGCCAACGCATGCCCGATGCAGGTCTGGAACGCAGGTCCCATGCGGCTGGGCAGGGACAGCTCCAGCACCGGCACGTCTGCCTGCGGATACATCAGCAACAGTGGCACCCAGGCGCCATGGTCCCTTGGGCGTTCGCGGTCGAAGCGACAGCTGAGGCCTGCCGCCTGCAGCAGGCGTGCGACCTCGGCTGCCAGCTCCGGTGCGCCCGGGGCCGGGTAGCGCACCGCGTAGAGTTCGGCAGGAAAGCCGTAGAAGTCATGCCAGGTGTCTGGCCGGCGCCCGGCACCGATCAGCAGTTCCGTGCTTTCCCAGTGCGCGGAGACCACCAGTACCGCCTGCGGGCGTGGCAGGTCGTCAGCCAGCCGGGCCAACGCCGGGCCGCTGGCACCCGGTTGCAAGGCCAGCATCGGCGATCCGTGGGAAATGAACAGGCTTGGCAGCATGGATGCATCTCGATGAAGGAATGGTGTCATCGTCCCTGCGCTGTCGGTGCAAATCCAATACAAAAGCTAGCGCGATATGATCGATTTGTCGGGCCTGATGCCGGTTGTGGAACCGGGCGGGCAGAAAAAAGGGCAGCCGTGGCTGCCCTTTCTTCTCACGGGCCCTCAGCGGGCGTTGCGCAAGGCTTCGATGCGTTCTTCCAGCGGCGGGTGGCTCATGAACAGCCCGGCGAACGTGCGCTTCTTCGCCGCGTTGATGCCGAACGCGGTCAGGCTGTCCGGCATATGCACCGGCACGCCCTGTTCGGCTTGCAGGCGCTGCAGCGCACCGATCATCGCGCCGGTGCCGGCGAGGTGGGCACCGGCTGCGTCGGCGCGGAACTCGCGCCGGCGGGAGAACCACATGACGATGATGCTTGCCAGGATGCCCAATACCAGTTCGGCAAAGATGGTGGCGACGAAGAAGCCGATGCCATGACCCTCTTCGTTCTTGAGGATGACCTTGTCGACGAAGTTGCCGAAGATTCTGGCGAAGAACATCACGAAAGTGTTCACCACGCCCTGGATCAGTGCCAGGGTGACCATGTCGCCGTTGGCTACGTGGCCGATCTCATGGGCCAGCACGGCGCGCACTTCGTCAGGCGAGAAACGCTCCAGCAGGCCCTGGCTGACCGCGACCAGGGCATCGTTCTTGTTCCAGCCGGTGGCGAAGGCGTTGGCTTCGTAGGCGGGGAAGATGCCGACTTCCGGCATGCGGATACCGGCTTCCCGGGAGAGTTGCTCGACAGTCTGCAGCAGCCACTGTTCATGGCGGGTGCGCGGTTGGCTGATGACCTCGGTGCGTGTGGTCATCTTCGCCATCCACTTGGAGATGAACAGCGAGAACAGCGAGCCGGCGAAGCCGAACACGCCGCAGACGATCAGCAGGTTGGCGTAGTTCAGGCCGGAACCCTGCAGGTAGCTGTCGACACCCAACAGCTTGAGGGTGATGCTGGCGATCAGGATTACCGCCAGGTTGGTGGCCAGGAACAACAGAATGCGCATTTCAGAGCGTCTCCTTACAGAGCAAAAGGCATGCGAGTTATGCCGGCTATATAAGGTCCGCCCCCCTGGCTATTCAACCGAGCGACTATTTCAAACTGTGTCGCTTGGGCCTTGCAGGGTGCTCTCGAAAAGCAATCGCGTCAGGCGCGCCAGGCGCTCGCCATGGTGGGTCGCCAGCGCTTCGCGTAATTGATAGGCGAGGGTGGAGTGCACACGCCGCACGCTGGGCGGCAGCGCCTCGCCGTCGCGTACGGCATGGGGCACGCCGCGGGACAGGCGCAGGAAGCCCTTCTCGGTGAGCACCGCCTGGTCCAGGGCATCGTAATGGATGGTCGAGTCGTAGCGGATGTAGCCCTCCTCGGCCAGCCAGAGCAGGGCGCCCAGGCAGCTCTGGTGGCGCTTGCTCGGCAGGCCGAACTCGTCCGGCTCTTCGCGGCCGATCAGGTCTTCCACGTAGAGCGCGATCTTGCGCGGGAAGGCCTGGTAGAGCAGCAGCATGCCTGCCGCGGCATCTTTGTAGAAATCGTCGATTTGCAGATCCATGGGCTTCGAATTCTGGCGAGGGGCCGGCAGGCGGCCCCTCGCTTATTGGCGGTAGCTTTTGAGGAAGTTGCCGATGCGACCGATGGCCTGCTCAAGGTCGTCGACACGGGGCAGGGTGACCACACGGAAATGGTCCGGCCAGGGCCAGTTGAAGGCGGTGCCCTGGACGATCAGCAGCTTCTCGGAAAGCAGCAGGTCGAGTACGAATTTCTCGTCGTTGTGGATCGGACAGACCTTCGGATCGATCTTCGGGAACGCGTAGAGCGCACCCATCGGCTTCACGCAGCTGACGCCGGGAATGTCGTTGAGCAGTTCCCAGGCGCGGTTGCGCTGTTCCAGCAGGCGGCCGTTGGGCAGCACCAGGTCATTGATGCTCTGGTAGCCGCCCAGCGCGGTCTGGATCGCGTGCTGGCTGGGTACGTTGGCGCAAAGACGCATGTTGGCGAGGATGTCCAGCCCCTCGATATAGCTCTGCGCCTTGTGCTTGGGTCCGGAAATCGCAACCCAGCCGGAGCGAAAACCCGCGACGCGATAGGACTTGGACAGGCCGTTGAACGTCAGGCAAAGCACGTCCGGCGCCAGCGAGGCGGTAGAGATGTGCTGGGCCTCGTCATAGAGGATCTTGTCGTAGATCTCGTCGGAGAACAGCACCAGGTTGTGCTGGCGTGCCAGTTCGACGATGTCTTCCAGTACGGCCTTGGAATACACGGCGCCGGTCGGGTTGTTCGGATTGATCAGCACCAGGGCCTTGGTGTTCGGCGTGATCTTGGCGCGCATGTCGGCGATGTCGGGAAACCAGCCGGCCTGCTCATCGCATAGGTAGTGCACCGGCTTGCCGCCGGCCAGGGCCACGGCGGCGGTCCAGAGCGGATAGTCCGGGGCGGGGATCAGCACCTCGTCGCCGTTGTTGAGCAGCGCCTGCATGGCCATGACGATCAGTTCGGAGACACCATTGCCGAGGTAGATGTCCTCGATGCCGACGCCTTCCACCTGCTTCTGCTGGTAATACTGCATCACCGCCTTGCGTGCGCTGAACAGGCCCTTGGAATCGCTGTAGCCCTGGGCGGTTGGCAGGTTGCGGATGACGTCCTGGAGGATTTCTTCGGGAGCTTCGAAACCGAACGGCGCCGGGTTGCCGATGTTCAGTTTGAGGATGCGGTGGCCTTCCTCTTCCAGGCGCTTGGCGTGCTTGAGCACCGGCCCGCGGATGTCGTAGCAGACGTTGGCGAGCTTGTTCGATTTACTGACCTGCATGTGAATGATCCCGAAGAAGAATGAACGCCGCGGAAAACGCCGGATCTGCAAGCCTTGGCAGGGGTGTAACGCGGGTGACAGACTGGGGTCGAATCATACGTTCGGCCCGATCCTGGGGAAAGGTACAGGTCGGCCTTTTTTCACCTTGAGGACTACCCATGGAAAAGCTTGAGAAACCCCTGGAGGCCTGGCGCGAGGAGTTGCCGGAGGAGCAGTTCCATATCTGTCGCCTGGGCGGCACCGAGCGAGCCTTCACCGGTGCCTACTACGCCACCAAGACCCCCGGTACCTACCATTGCGCCTGCTGCAATGCGCCGCTGTTCGACTCCGATGCCAAGTACGATTCCGGCAGCGGCTGGCCCAGCTATTTCCAGCCGGTGAGCGAGCAGGCAATCGCCAGTCTGGATGACTTCAGCCATGGCATGCATCGCATCGAGGTTCGCTGCGCCCGCTGTGATGCCCATCTGGGCCACGTGTTTCCCGATGGCCCGGCTCCGACCGGAATGCGCTACTGCATCAATTCCGCCTCGCTGAAGCTGGTGCCCCGCGAGTGACCGGTGGGCCGGAGGGCTGCCTGGCGGCCCATCCGGCTTGGGTCTCGATATCAGCGGGCGTTATTTTCCTCGAATAAATTGCGTGCAATTCAATTGCTCGCTATTTTTAATCCGTTTCCCAACGTGAAGGATCGAACAACCATGAGCGATAATCTCCTCAGCATTCCCTGCGCCACCATCAAGGGCGAAGAGAAAACCCTCGCCGACTTCGGCGGCAAGGCCCTGTTGGTGGTCAACACTGCCAGCAAGTGCGGTTTCACGCCGCAGTACAAGGGTCTGGAAAGCCTCTGGCAGCAATACAAGGACAAGGGGCTGGTGGTGCTGGGCTTCCCCTGCAACCAGTTCGGCAAGCAGGAGCCGGGCAACGAGGGTGCCATTTCGGAGTTCTGCGAACTCAACTTCGGCGTTAGCTTCCCGCTGTTCAAGAAGATCGACGTCAATGGCAGCAATGCCCACCCGCTATTCGTGCAGTTGAAGCAGCGAGCCCCCGGCCTGCTGGGCAGCCAGGGCATCAAGTGGAACTTCACCAAGTTCCTGATCGGCCAGGATGGCAAGGTCGTCAAGCGCTTCGCCCCGACCACCAAGCCGGAAGAGCTGACCGCCGAGATCGAAGCCTTGTTGCGATGACTCAGGCGACCATCGATCTCCCGGCCGAGTTGCTGCTGGACAACCAGCTTTGCTTCAAGCTCTACGCCGTATCGCGGGCAGTCATTCGCGGCTACAAGCCGATGCTCGATGCGCTGGGCCTGACCTATCCACAGTACCTGGCGATGCTGGTGCTGTGGGAGTGGCAGGCGACGCCGCCCGAGCAGCCGACGGTGAAGGCCCTGGGCGAGCGCCTGCTGCTGGACTCCGGCACGCTGACGCCCCTGCTCAAGCGCTTGCAGCAGCTGGGGCTGGTGCAGCGCCGGCGTGGCGAGCGCGACGAGCGCGAATTGCACCTGGCGCTGACCGAGGCCGGCCTGGCGTTGCGTGAGCGAGTCTTGCCGTTGAAGACCGAACTGCTTTGCGAGAGCGGCATGGCACCGGACGAACTGGACGAGTTGCGCGGTCGGCTCGGCGGCCTGCTCGAACGGCTCATGAGGTTATGACTGGCAACCAGGCATCCAGCATCGCGGCCAGTTCCTCACGGCGGAACGGCTTGGCCAGGTAGTCATTCATGCCGGCGGCGCGACAACGCTCGCGCTCGTCCGGCAGGGCATTGGCAGTCAAGGCAATGATCGGCAGGTCCGGCCAGCGCCCACTCTGGCGTATCCGCCGGCTGGCCTCGTAGCCGTCCATCACCGGCATGTTGCAGTCCATCAGCACCAGATCCGCGGTCGACTGTTCGAGGTAGGTCAGGGCTTCGCCGCCATGGGCAACGACCGCCACCTCGCACCCCAGTTTGCCCAGCATGCCCTTGGCCACCAGCTGGTTGACCGGGTTGTCTTCCACCAGCAGCACCTTTGCCTGGCGTTGCAGCAACTGTTCGACCTGAGCCGGATGCGGTGCCTCCTCGCTGTACGGTTGCAGAATGCGCCGCAAGGCCTGGTAGAGCGACGAGCGCGACAGGGGGCGGGCGAGCTGCTCGAGCGGCGCCAGGGTGGTGGTTTGCGAGGCGGGCATGAAACTACCGTAGGCAGTAACCAGCAGGAACGGCGCCTCGACGGCGGGGCGCAGGCCGAACAGGCGTTCGGGGCAGTCGCTGACCAGCACGTCGGCATCGATCTCTGTCGGCTTGGCGTCCATGTCCAGCCGCTGGTAATCCAGCCCCCAGGCCGGTAGCAGGCTGCCGAGCAGCTCTGCCAGGCCGCTATTGGCCGGGCTCAGGGCCAAAACGCGGCCGCTCAGGGCGGGGAATGTGGCGGGCCCCGCATGGGCGGGCAGCGGCAGTTCGGCGCTGAAACGGCTGCCGAAGCCTTCCTGCGAGTTGAGGGTGAGTTGCCCCTGCATGGCTTCGCAGAGCCGCCGGGTCAGCGCCAGGCCGAGACCGGTGCCGCCATATTGGCGGGTGATGCCGACGCCGGCCTGGGCGAACGGCTGGAAGATTCGCGCCCGAGCCTGTTCCGGAATACCGATGCCGGTATCGCGCACGATGATCTGCACGCCATTGGCGGAGCTGCCCACGCGCACATCGACCCGGCCGCTGCGGGTGAATTTGAGCGCATTGGACAGCAGGTTGCTGATCACCTGGCGAACGCGGGTCGGGTCGCCAAGCACCTGAGCCGGAAGCGCGGGGTCGATCAGGCAGGTCAGCTCAACGCCGGGCGCGGCGTTCTGCGACAGCAGGTTGGCGGTTTCCTCGGTCAGGGTGCCGAGATCGAAGGGGATCTTTTCCAGCTCCAGCTGGCCTGCCTCGAACTTGGACAGGTCGAGAATGTCGTTGAGCAACTCCACCAGCACCTTGCCGGAATCGTGGGCGATGGAAAGCTGCTGGCGCTGTTCGGTACTCAGCGGTGCATCCAGGGCCAGGGCCAGCATGCCCAGCAGGCCGTTCAGCGGCGTGCGGATCTCATGGCTCATGTTGGCCAGGAAGGCGGCGCGGGCCTGGGCCATTTCCAGCGCGGCGCGGCGGGCGATCTCGAGCTCCTGGTTGGATTGGGTGAGGCGCAGGTTGGTTGCCTTCAGCTCGGCGGTACGGGTGGAGACGATGTTCTCCAGCTCGCCGAGGTACTGGGTCAGCCGGTCTTCTGCCTCGCGGCGCTGGGTCATTTCCTGGGCGATGCTGGAGAGCTGCTGGTTGGCGACGTTGACCAGGATGCCGATCTCGTCGCGCTCATGACCGGGCGGGCAGGGCAGCATCTGGTGAGCCGGTGCGCGCGGGTCGCGGTCGCTGAGCGAGCGGATGACGCGCACCAGTGGCTTGGTCAGCATGAAATAGAACAGCACCAGCAGGATCAGCGAGAGCCCCAGGCTGCGTATGAAGCCTGTGAGCAGGGTGAGCATGGCGCGGCGCAGGAAGTTGCTGCCGAAGGCGTAGGTGTCGACCTCCAGGCGCAGCAGGCCGAGGGCTTCGTCGGGGGCGTGGGCGACGAACAAGAGGTCTTCGAATTGGCGGCTTTCGCCGAACAGGAAATCGCTGAAGACCCGGTAGCCGCTCTCGATGCGCGGGCGATTGACACTGGCGAGCGTCATGCCGCTGTTGTCGATGATCTCTGCGCGAATCACCACCGGCGACTGCAACAGGCCGAGCACCAACTCCTTGGCCAGTTCGGCGTCGATGTTGTAGGCGATGCGGGCGGCGGGGTTGTGGCTGATCTCCAGGAGCGAGCGGATCTCGCGATCGATGGAGGCGTCTTCGCTGGCATAATCGATGCCGACCTGGATCAGGCTGAGCAACGTGCCGAGGATGAACGCTACCAGCACGGTAAGACTGGCCTGTTTGAACGACAGGCGATTGGTTAGCGATATATCCATTGAAGTACTCGTTTCTCCGCTGGCCAAGCATAGCCCATCCGTTCCCGCCACCGTCAGAGTTTGGTGTGCGATCGTCCCAACAAAAAAGGAGAGCCCGTGAATTCCCGCCTGCTGGATTTTCTGGAGCGTGCCGACGCGCTGCTGACACGCATCGAACCCTTGTTGCCGGTCGCCACAGTACCGGTCGATTGGCGTACCTGCCTGGCTGCACGCTGGCAGCGCGAGGCGCGTGGCGGCCACTTGCTGCCGTTGAGGGTCAGCCTGGACCTGACCCCTGGCGATCTGATCGGCATCGATGCGCAACGTGAGTTGCTGGCGCGAAACACCCGCCAGTTCGTGGCCGGTATGCCGGCCAACCACGCCTTGCTATGGGGGGCACGCGGAACCGGCAAGTCGTCGCTGGTGCGCGCACTCCTGGCCGAGCACGCGGAAGCCGGGCTGCGCCTCGTCGAGATCGAGCGCGACCATCTGCCCGACCTGCCGCGGGTGGTGGAGAGGCTGGCCGATCAGCCAGAGCGCTTCGTGCTGTTCTGCGACGACCTGTCTTTCGATGCGGGCGAGGGCGATTACCGCATTCTCAAGAGCGTGCTGGATGGCTCGCTTGAACGCGCACCGGACAACGTGCTGCTCTACGCCACCTCCAATCGCCGGCACCTGATGCCGGAAAACCATAGCGACAACGAGCACTGGCAGCGGGTGGATGGCGAGCTGCATCCGAGCGAGGCGGTGGAGGACAAGATTGCCCTGTCCGATCGCTTCGGACTCTGGCTGTCGTTCTATCCGTTCAGCCAGGATCACTACCTGGCGGTGGTAAGGCACTGGATCGAGGTACTGGCTGCCCAGGCCGCGCTGGCCTGGCGTTGGGACGAGGCGTTGGAGAAAGCGGCGATCCGCTGGGCGTTGGGGCGCGGCAATCGCAACGGGCGCTGTGCCTATCAGTTCGCTCGGCAATGGGTGGGCAAGGCGTTGTTGGAGCGCAGGTAGGTCAAAAAGGCGCCCGGCTTGTCGTCGGGCGCTGGTCGAGGGGGCGAACTATCGTCTTCAGGCGGGTTGGCCGCCGAGCTTGGCGATGGTCTTCTGTTCGCGCGGCAGCACCTCCTGCACCGATTCGCGCGCCACGATGCGCGCGAAGTGCGCGGCCAGCGCCGGCCAGCGCCGAGCGTCCAGAGTTTCGCCGCCATGCTGCATGTTGATCAGCTGGCAGGCGACCGCGAGGTCGGCCATGCTCACGCGCTCGCCAACGAAGTAGGCCGCTTCACCGAGCG
The DNA here is from genome assembly GCF_057128665.1 of Zestomonas ipomoeae. Lineage (NCBI taxonomy): Bacteria > Pseudomonadati > Pseudomonadota > Gammaproteobacteria > Pseudomonadales > Pseudomonadaceae > Zestomonas > Zestomonas ipomoeae. Next base: position 59,339 of record NZ_JBSKHQ010000013.1, on the reverse strand, counting down.
TCTTCTCGAGGTAGTCGAAGTGCGCCGGGAGCTTTTCCTGCAATGCCACGGCAATCGCCGCTTCGTCGCAGGGCTTGCCCATGGTGGGCTTGAGCACGCGGTTGCGGAAGACGGTGAAGGTGGTCAGCGGGGCCAACTCGTAATCGGCATATTTTTCCAGCCAGCGGATATGTGCACGTTGTACGGGATCGTCGCCATAGAGCGCAGGCCGCTCCGGGTACTGGTCTTCCAGGTATTGGCAGATGACGCTGGAGTCGGCGAGGGTGAGGTCGCCGTCGCGGAAGGCCGGAATGCGTCCAAGTGGGTTCAGCTCGCGGTACCAGTCGGGCTGGCCAAACGGCGTGACGATTTCCAGCTGGTAGTCCAGGCCTTTCTCCGCCAGGCACAGGCGCAGCTTGCGCACGAAGGGGGAAAGCGGTGCTCCGTAGACGGTCAATGCCATGAAGGGCTCCTTGTCGGCGTTGTTCATGGCGCGCACAGGCGCGCTCAGTCGTAGATGTTCTTCTTCTTCCAGTCGTCGTCTTCTTCCAGGGTTTTCAAGCCTTCGGTGAGCTCGCTGGGCTCGTCCGCGGCCGGCTTGTTGCTGGTCAGTACCAGGGCATTGGCACGTTCCAGCAATTTCTCCAGCTGCTGCAACTGCGCCTGGTAGCGCGCGGGGTCCGGCTGTTTGCGCAGGTATTGCACGCCGCGCTCGAAGGCCAGTCGCGCCTGGCCGGGCTGATGCTGTTGCAGGGCTCGCTGGCCAAGATTGGTGAAGAATTCGATGTGCAGCTGCGCCAGCATCAGGCGGATTTCCCCCAGCCAGCGCTTGGCCTCGTTGGGGGGCAGTTGGCTTTCCTGGGCGGCGCGGGTGATTTGTGCGTGCAGCGCTTCGAGCTGGAAGCGAACTTCCTTGGCCTGGTTCTCGTCGATGATCTGCTGCGGCGCGTTGTTCACCGGAATCGACTCGCCGAGAGCGATGGCGGAGCGCAGTTCGTCGATGCGGACCTTGACGGTGTTGTTGCGCTTATCCAGCGGCAACAGGCGCTCGCACAGCTGCAATTCGAGCTTGCTGAGCAGCAACTTCAAGGCGGGAGTCATCAACTGTCCCGGCAGGCCGCTGGAAATCGCGGCGCAACGCCGGATGCGGTCGTTGATGTCGGCTCGTAGGCGCGCCTTCTCCAGCTTGCTGCTTTCCAGCAGGTGGTTGGTGTAGCCGATGGCGATCAGTATGACGAGGCCGGTAACGATCAATAGAGTGATGACGAGTGGAGACACCGCTACAACCCCTCTGGTGCTGGCGCTTTGTCCGGAGTGTAGTGCGTTAACGCCGCTGCTGATAGAGCTTGGTTATGGATACGCGGCGCCGATGCGGGTGATGGCGATTTCTGAGGCCGCCAGGCTTGTCTGATTTGGGGCCGCCCGACCTGTTGCGGGAACCTTGCTTGGCCAGAAGTGTTTGATTTGAAAAATTTTTTATTGGAGGGTTGACGACCTTTCAAAGGCTCCATAGAATGCGCGCCACTTCCAGCGTGAAGGTGAAAGCAAAACGCAGGAAGCCGGAAAAACTGTTGTAAGTTCCGGGCCGCGTCCCCTTCGTCTAGTGGCCTAGGACACCGCCCTTTCACGGCGGTAACAGGGGTTCGAGTCCCCTAGGGGACGCCATTGCGGGAATAGCTCAGTTGGTAGAGCACGACCTTGCCAAGGTCGGGGTCGCGAGTTCGAGTCTCGTTTCCCGCTCCAAATTCACGAAACGCCGCTCAATAGAGCGGCGTTTTCGTTTGTGCGCCCCATGCGCCGACAAAGAAGCCCGCTCGGTGTTCCGGCGGGCTTTTCCGTTTGCGCGCGGCTATCAGTGCCGGTTGCTTTCCGGTGGCAGGGCCAGCAGTTGTTTTTCCCGGTTCCAGTCGAAAAGCTCGCCGTTCTGTTCGGCCTGATGGCGGCGCTCTTCGAGTTCCTGGAACAGGGCGATTTCCTCGTCCGGCATGTAGTGCAGGCAGTCGCCGCCGAAGAACCACAGCAGGTCGCGCGGCACCAGGTGGGCGACCTGCGGGTAGCGCTGGAACACCTGGCAGATCATGTCCTGCCCCAGGTGCCGCTCTTCGGGAATGTTCGGCAGATTCATCACCAGTTCATCGAAGCGTTCGAGAAACAGCGCATGGCTCTCTTCCGGGATCTGTTCGTTCTCGCCGAGGGCGAGCAGGACGCCGCGCAGATGGGCGAGCAGCGCCAGGTGATAGTCGAGATGTGGATTGGCCATTGGGGTTACCTGCTTTCGTAAGGGCGCGGGATTATACGCTGACGCTTCGTTAGCGCACCTTGCCGGGAGCTGGCGCCAGTTCGTCGGGGGTGAAGTCGTCGACATCGATTACCTGGCGTCGAGCCTTCTCCGCCTGGCGCAAGGCATTCGCTTCGGTGTCGTCGAGCACGCCGGCAGTCACGGCGGCGGCAATCGGGTCGGCGTAGCCGGCGGGGTTCAGCTGTCCGCTCTTGAGCGCCTTCTGCAGTTTTTCCGCGGCCGGTCGGCTGCTGGCGAGCAGGTCGAAGGCGTGGCGGAGGTCGCCGAGCGGGTCTTGCTCGTTCTCGGGGCGGTAGCAGCCGGCGAGCAGTTGCTCCAGTGCCGGGTCGCCGTCCGGGCGGCCGAGGATGCCGGCGACCTCGCTGTCCAGGGCATCGCTCGGGCCGTCATGGCGACGGCCGAGGGGGAACACCAACAGGTGCAGCAGGCAGCCGAGTATGCGGTTGGGGAAGTTGTCGAGGATTTGCGCCAGGGCGGTTTCCGCCTTGTTCAGCGATTCCTCGAGCGACCAGCGCAGCAGGGCCTGCTGCTCCTCGGGATAGCCCAGGTCGTGGTAGCGCTTGAGCGCCGCCGAACCCAGGTACAGGTAGCTGAGCACGTCGCCCAGGCGCGCCGAGAGCCGCTCGCGGCGCTTGAGTTCGCCGCCGAGCAACAGCATGCAGAGGTCGGCGAGCAGCGCGAAGGCCGCGGCCAGGCGGTCCAGTGCCCGGAAGTACGGGCGGCTGAGGGCGTTGCCCGGGGCGCGGCCGAGCCGACCCAGGGTGAGGCCGAGCAGCAGGGTGCTGGCGGCATTGCCGACGGCGAAGCCGACATGGCGCAGCAGCAGCGGATCGAATTTGTCCAGCGCGGCATCCTGGTCCGGTTCGCGGGCCAGGGCCATTTCATCGAGCAGGAACGGATGGCAGCGAATCGCGCCCTGGCCGAAGATCATCAGGTTGCGCGAGAGGATGTTGGCACCTTCCACGGTGATGAAGATCGGCGCCGACTGCCAGAGCCGCGCCAGGTAGTTCTTCGGCCCCATGATGATGCCCTTGCCGCCGTGGATATCCATCGCATGGGCGATGCATTCGCGGCCACGCTCGGTCAGGTGGTACTTGAGGATAGCCGAGAGCACCGAGGGCTTCTCGCCGAGGTCGACGGCATGGGCCGTCAGTATGCGCGCGCCGTCCATCAGCCAGGCGTTGCCGGCGATCCGTGCCAGGGGTTCCTGGATACCCTCGAAGGCGGCTAGCGGCACGTTGAACTGTTCGCGAATCTCCGCATAGCGACCACTGGCGTAGCTGCAGTACTTGGCCGCGCTGGTGCCGACCGCTGGCAGGGAAATCGAGCGACCGACGGATAGGCAGTTCATCAGCATCATCCAGCCTTGGCCGAGCATTTCCTGGCCGCCGATGATGCTGTCCAGCGGCACGAACACATCCTTGCCGGCATTCGGCCCGTTCATGAAGGCGGCGCCGAGGGGCTGGTGGCGATTGCCGATCTCGATGCCCGGCAGGTCGGTGGGGATCAGCGCAAGGCTGATGCCGAGGTCCTCCTGCTCGCCGAGCAGGTGGTCGGGGTCGTAGGTCTTGAAAGCCAGGCCGAGCAGGGTGGCTACCGGGCCCAGGGTGATGTAGCGCTTTTCCCAGTTCAGGCGCAGGCCGAGCACTTCCTCGCCTTGCCAGAGCCCCTTGCAGATAACGCCGCTGTCGGGCATGGCGGTGGCGTCGGAGCCAGCGTAGGGGCCGGTGAGGGCGAAGCAGGGAATCTCCTCGCCGCTGGCCAGGCGTGGCAGGTAATGGTCGCGCTGGGCCTCGGTGCCGTAGTGCAGCAGCAGCTCGGCGGGACCGAGCGAGTTGGGCACCATCACAGTGGTCGCCAGGTCGCCGCTGCGGGTGGCCAGTTTCATCACCACTTCGGAATGGGCGAAGGCGGAGAAGCCCTTGCCACCGTATCGTTTGGGAATGATCAGGGCGAAAAAGCCGTTGCGCTTGATGAAGTCCCAGGCCTCGGTCGGCAGGTCCAGGCGCTGGCCGATCTGCCAGTCGCTGACCATGGCGCAGAGTTCCTCGGTCGGCCCGTCGACGAAGGCGCGTTCTTCCTCGGTCAGGCGGGCCGGCGGGTAGGCGAGCAGCGTGTCCCAGTCCGGGCGGCCGCTGAACAGCTCGCCATCCCACCAGACGGTGCCGGCTTCGATGGCGTCTTGCTCGGTCTCCGAGAGGGGCGGCAGCACCTTGCGAAACCAGCGGAGCAGGGGGCCGGTGAGATGCCGCCGACGTTGCTCGGGCAGGACCAGGGGCAGTGCCACCGCCAGCCAGGGTAGCCAGAGAAGCAGCATCAGCCAGGCGGGCGCGCAATCCGACAGCCCCATGAGAATCAGGTAGCCAGCGACCAGCGCCAGGGCAGGGCCGGGAGCGATGCGCAGATGGGCGAGAAAGAGTACGCCGACAATCAGAACGAGTAGCCAGAGCAACAGCATGGACATCTCCGTGGGCGATGGCGGTAAGGCCGTCTCAGTATAGGCACCGGCCTCTTGGCGCCGGCTGGCAGCAAGGGCGGGAAGCTTGGCCGGATCGTCGTTAGTCCGGGGCGATAGCGCTGGTTAGACTGGGCGAACGCGAAAAGGAGAGCTTCGATGCGCGAATACCTGCAGCCCGGCCGCTTCATCGATAGTGACCACCCAGTGGTAGTCGAGTTCGCCGAGCGCGTGCGCGGGGCCAGCCGGAACCCCTTGCAGCAGGCGGTGAGCCTCTACTACGCGGTACGTGACGAAATTCGCTACAACCCTTACGTGTTCAGCCGTGATCCGCAGACGCTGAAGGCCAGCCATGCGCTGCTGGCCGGCGAGAGCTATTGCGTGCCCAAGGCGGCGCTGCTCGCCGCCGGTGCCCGGCATTGCGGGATTCCCGCGCGCATAGGCCTGGCCGACGTGCGCAATCACCTCTCCACGCCGCGGCTGCTGGAACTGCTGCGCAGCGAGGTATTCGCCATGCACGGCTACACCGAGCTGTACCTTGGCGAGCGCTGGGTCAAGGCGACGCCGGCCTTCAACCTGGCGCTATGCCAAGTATTCGATGTGGCGCCGCTGGAGTTCGATGGCCTCGAGGACAGCGTGTTCCATCCGTTCAATCGCCAGGGCGAGCGCTACATGGAATACCTGCACGACCACGGCCAGTTCGCCGACGTGCCGGAGGCGCTGTTCTTCGGCCACCTGGCACGCTGCTATCCCCATCTGTTCGCCGACGGCGCGGCCTTTCTGCAAGGCGACCTGCAGGCCGAGGCGAACGGTCATGCACAGGCTCGATAAGTAACATCAGTCCAGGCGTCTTTATTCTTCCGGCGACCCTGCTAGGCTGCGGGACGATATTCGGTGCCGATCACCGTTCCCCGAACTGCAATCCGATGCACGCTGACGGTAGACTCGGCCGTTTTGCGCGGCCGCTTGCGTGCCCATTTCCTTCTCATTCTGGTGCCTGACTCTCTATGCGTTCTGCCCTGACCATCCGGCAACTGACCAAGACCTACGGCAACGGCTTCCAGGCCCTCAAGGGCATCGATCTGGACGTGGCCGAAGGTGATTTCTTCGCTTTGCTCGGCCCCAACGGGGCGGGAAAATCCACCACCATCGGCATCCTTTCCACGCTGGTGAACAAGTCCGGCGGCACAGTGAATGTGTTCGGCCACGACCTGGACCAGGACCCCTCCGGGCTCAAGCGTTGCCTCGGCGTGGTGCCGCAGGAGTTCAACTTCAACCAGTTCGAGAAAGCCTTCGACATCGTCGTGACCCAGGCCGGCTACTACGGCATCCCGCTGCGCGTGGCCAAGGAGCGCGCCGAGCAGTACCTGACCCAGCTCGGCCTGTGGGACAAGCGCGACCAGCCCTCGCGCATGCTCTCCGGCGGCATGAAGCGCCGCCTGATGATCGCCCGGGCGCTGGTCCACCAGCCGCGCCTGCTGATCCTCGATGAGCCGACCGCCGGGGTGGACATCGAGCTGCGCCGCTCGATGTGGAATTTTCTCACCGAGCTGAACCAGCAAGGCATCACCATCATCCTGACCACCCACTATCTGGAGGAGGCCGAGCAGCTCTGCCGCAACATCGGCATCATCGATCACGGCACCATCGTGCAGAACACCAGCATGCGCGAGCTGCTCAAGCAGTTGCATGTGGAAACCTTCCTGCTCGATCTAAAGGAGTCGCAGCTGATCGCCCCGCAACTGGATGGCTATCCGGCGCGGCTGGTGGACGATCACACCCTCGAGGTGCAGGTGGAGAAGAGCCAGGGCGTCACCGAGCTGTTCCGCCAGTTGGCCGGGCAGAAGGTGGAAGTGCTCAGCTTGCGCAACAAGACCAATCGCTTGGAGGAGCTGTTCGTCTCCCTGGTGGAAAAGAACCTGAAGAAGGTGGCCCAATGAACGTCGAACTGCGCCCCAACCTGATTGCCCTACAGACCATCGTCCACCGCGAAGTGCGCCGCTTCACCCGCATCTGGCCGCAGACCCTGCTGCCGCCGGGCATCACCATGGTGCTCTACTTCGTCATCTTCGGCAGCCTGATCGGCCGGCAGATTGGTGACATGGGCGGCTTCAGCTACATGGACTACATCGTGCCGGGGCTGATCATGATGGCGGTGATCACCAACGCCTACAGCAACGTCGTGTCGAGCTTCTTCAGCAGCAAGTTCCAGCGCTCCATCGAGGAGTTGCTGGTGTCGCCGGTGTCTCCCCACGTGATCCTGGTCGGCTATGCCATCGGCGGCATCCTGCGCGGGTTGGCGGTGGGGCTGATCGTGACCCTGTTGTCGCTGTTCTTCACCCAGCTGTCGGTGCATCACCTGGGGGTGACGGTGCTGGTAGTGATGCTGACCGCCACTATCTTCGCCTTCGGCGGCTTCATCAATGCGGTGTTCGCGCGCAACTTCGACGACATCTCGATCATTCCGACCTTCGTGCTGACGCCTCTGACCTACCTCGGCGGGGTCTTCTATTCGATCAATCTGCTACCGCCGTTCTGGCAGACCCTGTCCCTGGCCAATCCGATCCTGCACATGGTCAACGCCTTCCGCTACGGCATCCTGGGCGTTTCCGACATCAATATCGGCGTCGCCATCGGTTTCATGCTGGTCGCTTGCGTGGTGCTCTACCTGGTATGCATTCGCCTGCTCATCAGCGGCCGGGGCATGCGTCAATAAGCGCCCCGCGCTTGCCGCGGCCTCGCTAGACTGGACTATCCGATTGCCACGAGGTTCTTGCATGTCCTGCCTTGCGCGTTTCTGCGGCGTGATCGCGTTGTCGCTGTGGGCACTGGGCGCCCGGGCACAGACGGCACCCGGGCCGCTGGTGGAGGTGGTCAGCCCCCAGCGTGCCTTGGTGCGCGATGAGCTGGTCACCTTCGGTTCGCTGCGCTCGGACGAGTCGGTGACGATTCGCCCCGAGATCGACGGGCGCCTCGCCGGCCTACATTTTCGCGAGGGGCAGGCGGTAAAGGAGGGCGAGCTGCTGGTCAGTCTCGACGATGCCATTGCCCGTGCCGAGTTGGCCCAGGCGCGGGCCAACCTCAACCTGGCGGAAAAGAACTACCAGCGGGCGCAGATGCTGTTCAAGCGCGGCGCCAGCAACGCCCAGGCGCTGGACGAGGCCCAGGCGCAGCAGCAAGCGGCGCGTGCCAGCCTGTCCCTGGCCCAGGCGCGTTTGGACAAGACGCAAATCCGCGCCCCGTACGACGGCGTGCTGGGGCTGCGCGAAGTCAGCCCTGGTGACTACCTGTCCGCCGGCCAGGACATCGTCAACCTGGAGGTGCTCGACCCGCTCAAGGTGGATTTTCGCGTGCCGCAGAAGGCCATCGGGCAGATCCGCCTGGGGCAGCCGGTGGAGATCCGCCTGGACAGCTACCCGGATGAGGTTTTCCGGGGCGAGATCCAGGCGCTCAACCCGCGGCTCGACGAGGTCGGTCGCAGCCAGGCGGTGCGTGCCCGGCTGGACAACGGCGAACGGCGCCTGCGCCCGGGGCAGTTCGTCAAGGTCGTGGTGATCCTTGCCGAGCGCCCGCAGGCTCTGGTGATTCCCGAGGAGGCGGTGATGCCGCTAGGCAACAGGTTGATGGTCAACCTGGTGGTCGACGGCAAGGTGGAGCAGCGGGAGATCAAGCTGGGGCGTCGTGAGCGCGGCCGCGCCGAGGTGCGCGAAGGGCTGCGTGGCGACGAGGTGCTGATCAGTGCCGGCTGGCAGAAGGTCCGGCCGGGCATGGCGGTGCGCACCCAGTCGGCGGATGACGGCGCATGACCCTGTCGGACATCTGCATTCGGCGACCGGTGTTTGCCAGCGTGCTGTCGCTGGTCATCGTGCTGCTCGGGCTGATGGCCTACCAGCGCCTGTCGGTGCGCGAGTACCCGAACATCGACGTGCCCATTGTCACGGTCAACGTCATCTACCCCGGCGCCAGCCCGGAAATCATGGAGTCCCAGGTGGCACAGCCCATCGAGGACGTGCTCTCGGGCATCGAGGGGCTGGACTTCGTCAGCTCCATCAGCCGCACGGAAAATACCCAGATCACCGCGCAGTTCCGCCTCGGCAGCCAGGCCGACGAGGTGGCCAACGATGTGCGCGATCGCCTGGGCCGGGTACGCGGCCTGCTGCCGGACGAGATCGACGAGCCCATCGTGCAGAAGGTCGAGGCCGATGCGCAGCCGGTGGTGTACCTGGCGTTCTTCAGCGAGCGGCATTCGGCGATGGAAATCACCGACCTGCTGGAGCGGGTGGTGCAGGACCGCCTGCAGACCATTCCTGGCGTCTCCGAGGTGCAGATACGCGGTTCCCGCAGCTTGGCCATGCGGCTCTGGCTGGACCCGGAAAAGCTCGCCGCCCACGGCCTGACCGTACAGGACGTCGAAGACGCCTTGCGCCGGCAGAACGTGGAAATCCCGGCGGGCCGCATCGAGTCGCAGGCCCGCGAATTCAATGTGCTGGCGGAAACCGATCTGCGGACCGCCGAGCAGTTCAACGAGCTGATCCTCGACGATTCCCGCGGTTACCTGCTGCGCCTGGCCGATGTCGGGCATGGCGAGATCGGTCCGCAGAGCGTGCGCAGCGTCGTGCGCTACAAGGGCCGCCCGGCGGTGGTGATGGGGCTGATCAAGCAGGCCACGGCCAATCCGCTGGATATTTCCGACGGCCTGGCCGAGGCCATGGACGATGTGCGCGCGTTGCTGCCGGAAGGCATAGAAATGGCGGTGGCCCATGACAACTCGCTGTTCATCCGGGCGTCCATCGACAACGTCTACACCGCCATCTGGGAGGCGGTGGCACTGGTCATCCTGATTATCTTCCTGTTCCTGCGCTCCCTGCGCGCCACGTTGATTCCCCTGGTGACCATTCCGGTGTCGCTGATCGGCGCCTTCGCCCTCATGAGCCTGATGGGCTTCTCCATCAATACGCTGACATTGCTGGCCATGGTCCTGGCCATCGGCCTGGTGGTGGACGATGCCATCGTCATGCTGGAGAACATCCATCGGCACATCGAGGGCGGCACGCCGCCCCTGCGGGCGGCCCTGGTCGGCAGCCGCGAGATTGCCTTCGCGGTGATCGCCATGACCCTGACCCTCGCCGCCGTGTATGCGCCGATCGGCTTCATGCAGGGCAGCACCGGCAGGCTGTTCACCGAGTTCGCCTGGACCCTGGCGGGTGCCGTGCTGGTATCCGGCTTCGTCGCCCTGACGCTGACGCCGATGATGTGCGCGCTGTTGCTCAAGACGCATTCCACCAGCCAGCGCCACAACCGGGGCTACAACCTGATCGAGACGGGCCTCGGCGCGCTCAACCATGGCTATCGGCGCCTGTTGGAGCGCTCGCTGGTTCGCTGGTGGCTGGTCCTGGCCGTACTGCTCGCGGTTTTGCTGGCCTGCCTCTGGTTGTTCGGCGGGCTGAAATCCGAACTGGCGCCCACCGAGGATACCGGCACCCTGATCACCGTGTTCAGCGGGCCGGACGGCGCCACCATCGACTACACCAGCCGCTACGCGCGGCAGATCGAAGCGGCCTATGCCGATATTCCGGAAGCCAATCGCTACCTGGTGGTGGCCGGGTTTCCCACCGTTGTCCAGGGCATTTCCTTCATGAAGCTGGAAGACTGGGGCGAGCGCACGCGCAGCCAGTTCGAGATCCGCCAGGAGCTGTTGCCCAGGCTGCAGGACATCCCAGGCATCCGGGCCTTTCCGGTTAACCGCCCGCCGCTTGGGCAGAGCGCGCGCAACCAGCCGGTGAACCTGGTGGTCCGCTCGTCGCTGGCGTATGCCGAGCTGGAGCAATACGTCGAGACGCTGCTGGCCCGCATGCGCGACTATCCGGGGCTGGAAAGCCTGGACAGCGATCTGCGGTTGAACACGCCGCAACTGAAGGTCGAGGTCAACCGCGAGCAGGCCACGGCAGTGGGCAGCGACGTGGCGACCATCGGGCGGACACTGGAAAGCCTGTTCGGCAGCCGTCAGGTGACGCGCTTCAAGCGCCATGGCGAGCAATACGACGTGCTGGTGCAACTGGCCGATCTCGACCGCAGCAATCCCGACGATCTCGGCCGGGTCTATGTCCGTGGGCGCGATGGGCGCATGGTGCAGCTGTCGAATCTGATCGAAGTGCATGAAACCGTGGCGCCTCGCGAGCTCAATCATTTCAACCAGTTGCGTGCGGTGACCCTGAGCGCCAACGTCGGCGCAGGGCATACCCTCGGCGAAGCGCTGGACCGCCTGGAAACAGAGGCGCGCGAGGTGTTCCCCGCCCAGACCCAGTTCGATTACACCGGTACCTCGCGGGATTTCAAGGAGTCCCGCAGCGGGGTGGCGCTGATCTTCCTGCTTGCCCTGGCATTCATCTACCTGGTGCTGGCGGCGCAGTTCGAGAGTTTCTTCGATCCCTTGCTGATCCTGCTCAGCGTACCGCTGTCGATGGCCGGTGCCTTGCTGGCGCTGACGCTGTTCGGCGGCACCTTGAACATTTACTCGCAGGTGGGGCTGGTGACTCTCATCGGGTTGATCACCAAGCACGGCATCCTGATCGTCGAGTTCGCCAACCAGCTGCTGCGCCAGGGCATCGCGCCGCGCGCTGCGGTGCTTACCGCTGCCCTGCAACGCCTGCGGCCGATCCTGATGACCACCGGGGCCATGGTGCTCGGCTCGCTGCCGCTGGCGATCGCCAGCGGCGCCGGTGCGGAGAGCCGCCAGCAGGTCGGCCTGGTGATCGTCGGCGGGTTGCTGGTCGGTACCTTCTTTACTCTGTTCGTCATTCCCACGCTGTACCTGCTGCTGCGTCGCTGGCGACCGCTGCGGGAAATGGGCGACGAGGTGGCGCAGGATGCAGCGTCGGCCTAACCGGCGGCGTCCGGAGGAAAGTCGAGCACGAAGCGGGTCAGGCCTTCGGCCGACTCGCAACTGATGGTGCCGCCATGGGCTTCCACCAGCGAGCGGGTGATGGTCAGGCCCAGGCCGGCATGCTGGCGTGGCCCGTCACTGTTGCCGGGGGCGCGGTAGAAGCGTTCGAAAAGATGCGGCAACGCGTCGGCCGGGATGTCCTCGCCCTGGTTTTCCACCGTAAGCCGCAGGCCCCCGGCATGGGCCTGGATCTGGACGAGGATTCGTCCTCCGGGCGGGGTATGGCGCAGGGCGTTTTCCAGCAGGTTGCTAAGCAGGCGCCGTAACAGGCTGCGGTCGCCGAGCAGCACGCCATCGCCCTCCCGTTCCAGCGCAACGCGGGTTTCATCGGCAACCGGCCGGTAGAAATCGAGCAGGCCCTCGACCTCCTCGCTGAGCGACAGCGACTCACGTCTGGCGAGCAGCAGGCCATGATCAGCCTTGGCCAGCAACAGCATGTCGTTGACCATCTGCGAGAGGTGTTCGAGGCCTTCGAGATTGCCATGCAGGGCTTCTCGATAGTCTTCCAGGCTGCGGGGGCGCGCCAGCGCCACCTGGGTGCGAGCCAACAGGCTGGCCAGCGGCGTGCGCAACTCATGGGCGATTTCCGCGGAGAACGCCGAGAGCCGGCTGAAGGATTGGTCGAGTCGCGCCAGCATCGCATTCAATGCCTGGATCAGGCCGCGCAGTTCGGCCGGTACCGAGTCGTCATCCAGGCGCACCGCCAGCGAATGCGCCGATACGTTGCCGGCCATCGCGGTCATGTCGCGCAGCGGTTTGAGCCCGCGGCGCGCGACCCAGGCGCCGAGCAGGGCGGTGGCGATGGCGGCCAGGCCCATGGTCAGCCAGATCAGCCGCTGCATGTCGGCCAGGAAGTGTTGGTGGTGGGTGATGTCCATGAGCAGCGTCAGCTTAGGCCCCAGGTAGTAGCGGCTCTGCAGTGGCGCGTAGAGCACGCGGTAACGGGTGGTGCCGTCTTGCCAGTCGTAGAGGCGGCTCGGCGTGGGCATGGGTGTCTCGGACAGCTCCGGTGGATAGGCGAACCACAGACGGCCATCCTCGCCCTGCAGGCGCAGGCCGAGGTCGGGATGGCTGGCCAGCTCGCGTTCCAGTTCGGCCTGCCGTGCCTCCAGCGCCAGCGGGCTGTCCACGCCCCTGAGCAGGTGGCGGAACTGCTGCAGTTGGCCTTCGAGCAGTGCCTGGTCCAGTTCGAGGAAGTGTGCCTCGCTGGCCCGGTGGAACAGCCCCCCGGCAATCAGCGAAACGCCGGCGGTGCAGGCGGCGAACAGCAAGGCGAGGCGGGCGGTGAGGGAAAGGCGGGCGATCATTCCTCGCGCTCCTCCAGCACATAGCCCATGCCGCGTACCGTGTGGATCAGCTTGGCCGGGTGGTCATCATCGAGCTTCGCCCGCAATCGGCGAATGGCGACTTCGATGACATTGGTCTGGCTGTCGAAATGCATGCCCCATACCTCGGCAGCGATCAGCGACTTGGGCAGCACTTCGCCGCGACGGCGCAGCAGCAACTCCAGCAAGGCGAACTCCTTGGCGGTCAGGTCGATACGTCGATCGCCACGACGTGCCTGGCGGCTGAGCAGATCAAGCCGCAAGTCAGCGATCGCCAGGCTGCTTCCTGATGCCGCACCGCGGCGCAACAGGCTGCGCACCCGTGCCAGCAATTCCGGAAAGGCGAAGGGTTTGACCAAGTAATCATCCGCTCCGCTCTCCAGACCGCGAACGCGGTCTTCCACTGCGTCGCGCGCGGTCAGGAACAGCACCGGTGTCGTCACGCCGGCGGTGCGAATGGCGCGCAGGAGCTGCCAGCCATCGCGACCTGGCAGCATGACGTCGAGCAGCAGCAGGGCGTACTCTCCACGCAGTGCCAGCGCTTCGCCCCGTTCGCCATCGCGCTGCCAGTCGACGTCGAAGCCAGCCTCGGTGAGTCCCTGTTGCAGTGCCTGGCCGATCCCCGGCTCGTCTTCGACGATCAGCAGTTTCATCCCCAGCGTTGTCCCTTGTGCATATGTCGAGTGTAGGCGCCGCCAATCAAGTGGGCGCTGAAAGCGCGAGGGAAACTGTATACACTTGCCGCGTTTTGCCAAGCCCGGGTCCTTTCCATGCAGCATCCTGCCGAACATTCGCCGCTGGGCAAGTCCAGCGCCTACATCGCCACCTACACCCCGTCCCTGTTGTTCCCGATTCCCCGCACGGCCAAATGGGCGGAGTTGGGGCTGACCGCGCAAACCCTGCCGTATCGGGGCGTGGATGTGTGGAACTGCTATGAGCTCTCCTGGCTGTTGCCCTCCGGCAAACCGGTCGTGGCCATCGGCGAGTTCGCCATACCCGCCGACTCGCCGAACATCATCGAGTCGAAATCGTTCAAGCTCTACCTCAACTCGCTGAACCAGAGCGTATTCGCCGACCGCGCGGCCCTGGCGGCTGTGCTGGAAAAGGATCTCTCCGCGGTCGCCGGTGCGCCGGTCACGGTGCGCGTTCGCTCGCTGGACGAGGTGGCGGCCGAAGGTATCGCCGTGCTACCGGGCGATTGCATCGACGGGCTGGACGTGGCGATCGGCAACTACGAGCAACCGCAGGCGCAGCTGCTGCGTTGCGATAGCGACAAGCGGGTCGAGGAAAGCTTGCACAGCCATCTGCTGAAGTCCAACTGCCCGGTCACCGGCCAGCCGGACTGGGGCAGCCTGGCGGTGGAGTACCGGGGCGCGGCGCTGGACCATGCCAGTTTCCTGGCTTACCTGGTGAGCTTCCGTCAGCACGCGGACTTCCATGAGCAATGCGTCGAGCGCATTTTTCTCGACCTGTTGCGCCTGCTGCAGCCTGAGCACTTGACCGTCTATGCGCGCTACGTGCGCCGTGGCGGGCTGGATATCAATCCCTACCGCAGCACGGCGCAGTTCCGGCCGGACAACCGGCGCCTGGCCAGGCAGTAGGGGGCGGGGCGCGGAAGCCCCTTCAGATGCCCATGTTGGCCAGGCTTTGCATGATGTTGCGCAGGGTTCCGGCGAGGGTGGGGTGACTGGCTTCGAAGCGCTCCACCGCCAGGTTGACGCCATCCACCAGCGACGCGTCGGGTTCGCTGGCGACTTCCTGGGCCAGGCGCAGGTCGATCTCATGCATCAGTTCGAGCAGCGCGGCGCGCTCCTCGCTATCCAGCGGTGGGTCCTGGGCCAGCTGTTCGCGCAGTTTCTGCAGTTGTTGCTGCAAGCGTTCGGACATGGCGATCTTTCCTCCTGATGACAACGATTCGGCTACAGGACGAGCCGGTATTGTCATAGAGGTTACTGCAAGCCGGACACTCTTGCGCTGATCGCGATCAAACCGAGCGCTTGCATCGTTTCAGGGTTTTTCACCCTTTTGCTGGCGCACGGCCAGATCCTGCAGGCAGGGCCCCAGCTCGCCGAGGTGATCGATTACCGAATGCACGCCTAGGCGATAGAGTTCCAGGGTGGCTTGGGCGCGCAATCGATCCCGTTCGAGATGGCCGAGGGCCTGCCAGTCGGCCGGTGCCATGCCGAACGGGTTGCCGCAAGCAGCCAGGCCGATGGTCCAGAGGCCGGCGTTGAGGCCGGCCTGTAGCAGTCGCGGCGAACCGCCGACGAGCACGCAGCCGTGTAGCTGGGGGACGCCCAGCGCCATTAGCGCCTGCCAGCAGGCGCCCGGTGCCGGCGGAGTCTCGTCCAGGTTCATGCCCGGTAGCCATTGGGGCAACGGTGCGGCGAGGCGTCGGCTGACGCCGTCCGGTAGCTCGTCCAGCCAGGCGCAGGGCACGCCCAGCCGGTGCAGTTCGGCCAGTTGTTCCAGCGCCCCGGCAGTCGCCTCGGCATGCTCATCCGCGACCTTCGCCATCGCCTGCTCCAGGGCCTCCAGCTCCTGCGCTTGCCCCTCCCGGCCCAGCACCCGGGCCATTGCCATGGGCGGTGGCAGATCCACCGGCACCAGGTGGCGTGCTTGCGGATACAGGCGCGACAGCGCGACCGGCAGGGTACGGGCGCCAAAATCCACCAGGCAGCCGGAGAGGCCGAACAGCACGGCGGTGAAGACGGGAAGGCGGGTAGCGTCGTGCATCGTCGATGGATTCTGATGGGTGGGCATTCAGCCTAGGGCGCGGCGATGACGAGCAGATGACCGTATCGTGACGGCGTGCGGCCGAGGGGGCTGGCCATTTCTGTGTTCCGCTATGCTGCCCAAAGCCAGTGGCACGTTTTATACTGCGCGCCCTGAACGCTGGCTGCAGGCCAGCATCATTCTACGAGGAGTGTCTGCGATGCGTGAGCCCGGCGCGAGCTGGATCGAAGGAATTGGGCGGCTGGTCGCCTGTGTCTGCCTGGTGCTGCTGCCGGCTGCTGCCCAGGCGTCCGAAGAGGACCCTTGGGAGGCCTTCAACCGACCGGTCTTTCGTTTCAACGACACCCTCGATACCTATGCCTTGAAGCCGCTGGCACAGGGTTACCGGAAGGTCACCCCGGACTTCCTCGAGGAGGGCGTGCACAACGTCTTCGGCAACCTCGGCGAGGTGGTCAACTTGAGCAACGACCTGCTGCAGGCAAAATTCCACGACGCCGGGGTGGATACCGGACGGCTGATCTTCAACACCACCTTTGGTCTGCTGGGCTTCTTCGATGTAGCGACCAAGATGGGGTTGCAGCGCAACGACGAAGATTTCGGCCAGACCCTCGGCGCCTGGGGGCTGGGCAGCGGTCCCTACCTGGTCCTGCCGTTGCTCGGACCGAGCACGCCTCGCGACGCCTTCGGCAAACTGCCGGACAGCTATCTCGGGCCATACCCCCATATCGACCACGTGCCGACCCGTAACGTCATTCGTGCGGTGGACGTGGTCGACACACGTGCCGAGCTGCTGTCGGCGGAACGCCTGATTACCGGAGACAAATACGTCTTCATCCGCAACGCCTACCTGCAGAACCGTGAGTTCAAGGTCAAGGACGGCGAAGTCGAAGACGACTTCTAATGAGCGGGATATAAACAAGGCGGCCTAGGCCGCCTTTCTTATATATGCAGGGATCAGGTCATCGACAGGATGGCCAACCCCAGGGACTGCCGGCCGTTGCCCAGGTCGATGACGCGCACCACCTCGGCCTCGGCATCCAGACCCTTGAGTTCGTTGTGCTCCGAGGCAATGTGCACGTTGACCTTCTCACCCAGGCTGAGACTGCATTCGACTTCCAGTTGCATGCCGGTGCTGGACAGGTCCAGGCACAGCGCGGGAATTTCTCGCCCGGCATGCCGCAGCACCACCGGTGCTTCAAGGCGCATGCGGATGTAATCGCGTTTCTCGCTGTAGGCTTGATCGTGCTGGCTCATGGACTCGGTCCTCTTGTTCTGTGGGCACTCCCGGAGCTTCTTATAACCCCCACCGATTTCAGGTGTAAAGAAGCGTAGCGAAGTCCGGCGGACGAGTGGCCTGCGCTTGAATCGACGGGCGGATGGGAGTACCGTCTGCGCCGTGAAGCGAACCCAGTACGCGCGCGCCATCGGCTTCCGGCCTGGCGCTTATGCCAACCTTTCCCCGGCGTCGTTTTGACTCCCCATGCAGAATCCCAGCGCCACGCTGCTGATAATCGATGATGACGAGGTCGTACGCGCGAGCCTCGCGGCCTACCTGGAAGACAGCGGGTTTACGGTCTTGCAGGCGAGCAACGGTCTGCAAGGGCTGCAGGTGTTCGAGCGCGAGACGCCCGATCTGGTGATATGCGATCTGCGCATGCCACAGGTGGATGGCCTGGAGCTGATTCGTCGTATCGGCGAGCTGCACGTCGAGGTCCCGGTGATCGTGGTCTCCGGCGCTGGCGTGATGAGCGATGCCGTGGAGGCCTTGCGCCTGGGGGCCGCCGATTACCTGATCAAGCCGCTGGAAGACCTGGCGGTGCTCGAGCATTCCGTGCGTCGGGCGCTGGATCGCTCGCGCTTGCGGCTGGAAAACCATCGTTACCGTGAAAAGCTGGAGGCCACCAATCGCGAGTTGCAGGCCAGCCTGCACCTGTTGGAAGAGGACCAGAATGCCGGTCGCCAGGTGCAGATGAACATGCTGCCCGTGACGCCCTGGCTGGTCGATGGCCTGAAGTTCGCCCACCAGATCATTCCGTCCCTGTATCTCTCCGGTGATTTCGTCGACTACTTCCGAGTGGACGAGCGCCGTATCGCTTTCTACCTGGCCGATGTCTCCGGGCACGGCGCGTCCTCCGCGTTCGTCACCGTGCTGCTCAAGTTCATGACCACCCGTTTGCTTTACGAATCACGGCGTGGCGGTGTCCTGCGCGAGTTCAAGCCCTCCGAAGTGCTCGACCATATCAACCGGGGCCTGATCAACTGCAAGCTGGGCAAGCACGTCACCATGCTCGGTGGCGTGATCGACGAGCAGAGCGGCAAGCTGACCTACAGCATCGGCGGGCACCTGCCGCTGCCGGTGCTCTACAGCGAAGGCGAGGCGCGCTACCTGCAAGGGCGCGGCTTGCCGGTGGGGCTGTTCAACGATGCGGTGTACCAGGACTACGAATTGCAGTTGCCGGAAGCCTTCAGCCTGACCCTGCTGTCGGATGGCATCATGGACCTTTTGCCAGGCGATACACTCAAAGACAAAGAAGCCGTGCTGCCGCAACTGGTGAGTTCGGCGGGCGGCACTCTAGACGGTCTGCGTCAGGTTTTCGGGCTGGCGGAGCTGGGCGAGATGCCGGATGATATCGCCTTGCTGGTATTGAGCAGGAACCTTGCATGAGTACCGGTAAAATCCAGTTTGCCGAGCAGAGCGGGACCTTCGTTCTGAAGTTCGTCGGCGAGATTCGCCTGACGCTCTGTTCCGCCTTGGATTCCACCATCGAGAGAATCTTCTCGGCCCTGAATTTCTCGGCGATCGTCATCGATCTGACGGAAACCAGCAGCATCGACAGCACCACGTTGGGCCTGCTGGCCAAGTTGTCCATCCTGTCCCGGCAAAAGGTCGGGCTGCTGCCCACCGTGGTGACCACCCACCCGGACATCACCCGCTTGCTGCAATCGATGGGCTTCGATCAGGTGTTCAACATCGTCGATCGCCCCATTCCTTGCCCGGAGGCGCTGTCCGACCTGCCTTCCCAGGATCAGTCGGAAGAGGTGGTCAAGGCCAAGGTGCTCGAAGCGCATCGAATCCTCATGGGGCTCAACGAGTCCAATCGCGAAGCCTTCCATGACCTGGTGAGCGCCCTCGAGCGCAATTGACGTTCGCTTCCCCTATCCGGGCGCCTCGCGCCCGGTGTGTACAACCTGTTCGTTCAGGCCTTGGCGGCCAGCAGGGCTTCGAGTTTCTCCTGGTCGCGGGCGAACAGGCGAATGCCTTCCGCCAGCTTTTCGGTGGCCATGGCATCCTCGTTGTGGGCCCAGCGGAACGCTGCTTCATCCATGACCTGCCGTGGCTCGCCTGCTTTGCCAGGGCTGAGTTTGCGCGGCAACTCGCCCGGATCATCGGCAAGTTTCTGCAGCAGTTCGGGGCTGATGGTCAGGCGGTCGCATCCGGCGAGTTGTTCGATCTGGCCCAGATTGCGGAAGCTCGCGCCCATCACCACCGTCGCATAGCCATTGGCCTTGTAGTAGTCATAGATGCGGGTGACCGAACGTACCCCCGGGTCTTCCTCGCCGACGAAGTCGCGGCCCTCGGCCTTCTTGTACCAGTCGTAGATGCGCCCGACAAACGGAGAGATCAGAAAGACGCCGGCGTCGGCGCAGGCGGCAGCCTGGGCGAAGGAGAACAGCAGCGTCAGGTTGGTCTGGATGCCGCTCTTTTCCAGCTGTTCGGCGGCGCGGATGCCTTCCCAGGTGGAGGCGATCTTGATCAGCACCCGGTCGCGGCCGATGCCGGCGTCTTCATACAAGCCGATCAGGCGCTCGGCGCGGTTCAGCGTCGCCTGTTTGTCGAACGACAGGCGTGCGTCTACCTCGGTGGAAATGCGTCCGGGGATAACCTTGAGGATTTCCTGCCCGACCGCCACGGCAAAGCGGTCACAGGCCATGCCGGAGTCGCCACCGGCACCGGCGACCGCATCATCCAGCAGCCTGGCGTAGCGCGGCAGGGCAGCGGCCTTTAGCAGCAGGGAAGGGTTGGTGGTGGCATCCACCGGATGCAGGCGGGAAATGGCGTCGAGATCGCCGGTATCGGCGACCACGGTGGTGAATTGCTTGAGGCGTTCCAGTTTCGAGGTCATGGGCATGCTCTGTCCTTTGCGATCCCCTGACCTTACCCGAGCCCTCGCGAAGGCTCAACGGCCGACTTCTCACCGCGAGGCTTTGTTTGACTGAAGGGTCAATGTCCTTCGAGCAATTCTGTGGCCTGGTCGAACAGCGCCAGCGGATCGCCGGCTTTGTGCACGTCGACCGAGAGCAGCTGGCGGAAGCGTCGGGCACCCGGAAACCCTTGGCCCAGGCCCAGCACGTGGCGCGTGATGTGGTGCATGGCGCCGCCATCGGCCAGGTGTTGTTCGACGTAGGGGCGCAGCCGGCGCAAGGCGTCCGCGCGGCCGATGACGGGATCGCGACTGTCGAATAGCCGCTGGTCCACGTTCGCCAGCAGGTAGGGGTTGTGATAGGCCTCGCGTCCGAGCATCACGCCGTCGAAGATCGCCAGGTGCTCCTGGCATTGATCCAGGGACTTGATGCCGCCGTTGAGGATAATTTCCAAGTCGGGGAAATCGCGCTTGAGTTGCTCCGCCACGTCATAGCGCAGCGGCGGAATTTCCCGGTTTTCCTTCGGTGACAGGCCAGCGAGGATGGCGATGCGGGCATGCACGGTGAAGCTGCGGCAACCGGCATCGCGTACCTGGCCGACGAAGTCGCAGAGCTCGGCATAGCTGTCGCGACCGTCGATGCCGATGCGGTGCTTGACCGTGACCGGGATGGATACCGCGTCGCGCATGGCCTTTACGCAGTCGGCCACCAGGCCCGGGTGGCCCATCAGGCAGGCGCCGATCATGTTGTTCTGGACCCGGTCGCTGGGGCAGCCGACATTCAGGTTGACCTCGTCGTAGCCGGCCTGCTGCGCCATGCGCGCGCACTCTGCCAGCTCCTCCGGCACGCTGCCACCCAACTGCAGGGCGAGCGGGTACTCGGCCTCGGCGTGGCGCAGGAATCGCTCATGATCGCCGCGCAGCAGGGCGCCGGTGGTGACCATCTCGGTATAGAGCAGGGCGTGGCGCGACAGGATGCGCAGGAAGTACCGGCAATGACGGTCAGTCCAATCCATCATCGGGGCAACGGAAAAGCGGCGGGAAATGTCGGTGCGAGGCATGGGGCAAGGGAAAGCAAAAGAGGCGTAGTGTACCCCAAGGCAGGGGCCGAACAGGAACTTAGCGGCGCAGCCCATCGTCTACCGGTTGGAGCCCCAGGGCATTCGGGGGCGTGCGCAAAACAGATGAAGTAAGGAGACCGTCATGTTCTCTTCCTCATGGGGGCGGCGCTTGGCCGTCGCTCTTTGTGCGTTGCAACTCTTTGTCTTCGCTCAGATTCCGCTGGCCCAGGCGGCCATGATCGGCACCCCGGAAATCCTTTCGCAGCATCAGCAAAAGGTCGACCGCCAGCAGTTGTCAGGCATGCTCGATGACCGCCAGGTCCAGCAGAAGCTGGAAGCATTGGGCGTCGACCGGGCCCAGGTCGAACAGCGCATCGACAGCCTCACCGCTGCCGAGCTGGCGCAGTTCAACCAGCAGCTTAGCGAGGCGCCGGCGGGGGCCAACGCGGTGGGCATCATCGTGTTGTTCCTGGTGATCTTCATCATTACCGACATGCTGTGTGCGACCGATCTCTTCAGCTTCGTCAAGTGCATCAATCGGTGAGTCGCAGTTGTTATGTCATCCTGGTCTTGCTGTTGTGTCTGGGAGGCTGCGCCCGGTTGCCGGTATCGCCGGATATCGGGCGTTTGCCTGAGCGGGTCGAGCTGAACGAAGTGCCTTTTTTCGCCCAGCAGGCCTACCAGTGCGGGCCTGCGGCCCTCGCCGCCATGCTCAACCAGCGGGGCGTGCTCACCACGCCGGGCTTGCTCAAGGAACGGGTATACCTGCCCGGGCGGGAAGGTAGCCTGCAGGTCGAACTGGTGGCTGCTGCGCGCGCGCACGATCTGTTGGTCTACCCGCTGCAGCCGCGGCTGGAGGAACTGTTGGCCGAGGTGGCGGCCGGCAACCCGGTACTGGTGTTCCAGAATCTTGCGTTCGACTGGTGGCCGCGCTGGCACTACGCAGTATTGGTGGGCTATGACCGTCGCGAACAGACGGTAACGCTGCGCTCCGGTACGACGCGGCGCTGGGTCACTGATTTCCAAAGTTTCGTCGCCACCTGGCAGCGCGCCGGGCACTGGGCGGTGCTCACCTTGCCGCCTGATCGCCTGCCAGCCACTGCCCGGCTGCGGCCATGGTTGCAGGCGGCCAGCGATCTCGAGGAAACCGGTCGCAAATCCACGGCCCTTGAGGCTTATCGGACAGCGACCGAGCACTGGCCCGAGGCGTCGATTGCCTGGTTCGCGCTGGCCAATGGTTTGTACGGTGACGGTGACCGCATCGGGGCCGAGGGTGCGCTGCGGCGGAGCCTGTTGCGCTCGCCGGATTTTGCCGCCGGCTGGTTCAATCTTTCCGAGGTGCTCGCCGAGCGCGGTTGCCAGGAGGGGGCGAGGACGGCGCGCCTGTGCGCCCAGCGGCTCGCGCCTGGCGAGGCTCGCTTCCAGGCAGCGCCGGCCCAGTCAGTCGAACGGCCCGGGCAATGTGCACCGCCGCCCAGCTGCCCTTGAATCCACCGACCCTGCCGACCGCGCCCGCCCTTGAGCGGGCGTTATTGCCTCCTGAGTCTCTCAAGCGAACATCCATTCGCTAGATGTCTTATAGCTATCACGGCTATCCTTCTGCTAAACAGCGCCGGTCATTCTGTTTGTGACTTTATAGTCATGGTCATTCAGTTTGGCCTGCCGCCGCCGATATCCAGGCGAGCACAGCAGGGCTGCGGGGTCTTGCTGCATGGCTGGAATGCGCCAATAAGAAGAACAGGAGCCATAGCATGAGCAGTCTTCGCAATCTGCCGATCAACCGTCGCCTTTGGCTGATTCTCGCCGTGGCTGTGCTGATGCTGTTCGTGCTGGGGGTGTTGATGCTGCGGCAGATCAGCAGCGACCTGTATCAGCACAAGGCGGAGAAAACCCAGCACGTGGTGCAGAGCGCGGTGGGCATTCTCAAGCATTACCACGGCCTGGAACAGGCTGGCAGCCTCAGTCGCGAGGACGCGCAGATGCAGGCGAAGGAGCTGATCCGGGGGCTGCGCTATGGCCGCGACGACTATTTCTGGATCAACGATCTTGGGCCGCGCATGGTCATGCATCCGACCAACCCCAAGCTGGAAGGGCAGGACCTCTCAGGGATCAAGGACCCGGATGGCAAGGCGCTGTTCAATGACATGGTGCGGGTGGCCAGGAGCCAGGGCGCGGGCATGGTCGAGTACCGCTGGCCCAAGCCCGGCAGCAGCGACCCGGTGCCGAAGACGTCCTATATCGAACTGTTCCAGCCCTGGGGCTGGATTCTCGGCTCCGGCGTCTATGTCGACGACGTGCAGCAGCAGTTCCGCGAGCAGGCCTGGCGCGCCTCCGGCATCGGCCTGGTGATCGTGGTGCTGATGGGGATGCTCTTGGGACTGATCGTGCGCAGTATCACCCGGCCGCTGCAGGAGGTGGTCGGAGCCATGGCCGATATCGCCAGCGGCGAGGGCGATTTGACCCGGAGCCTCGACCCCCAGGGGCACGACGAACTGAGCGCGTTGGCCAGCCACTTCAACGCCTTCACCCAGAAGCTGCGGCAGGTCATCGGCCAGACGCTGCAGGCCGCCGGTACCTTGGACGAGGCGGCTCGATCCCTGGGCGGGGTAGCCGGCAATACCCTGCAGCACAGCCAGCAGCAGGCGCAGCAGATGGAGCAGGTGGCGACGGCGATCAACGAGGTCACCTATGGCGTGCAGGACGTGGCGAAGAATGCGGAGCAGGCCGCCAGCGAGGTGCAGACGGCCGAAGCGCAAGCCCAGCAGGGCCAGCAGAACATCGACACCAGCCTGCGGCAGATCGACCAGCTCTCCGCGACCATCGACCAGTCCGTGCAGGTGATCCAGACGCTGGCCGAGGAGAGCACCCAGATCGGCAGCGTGCTGGAAGTGATTCGCTCGATTGCCGAGCAGACCAACCTGCTGGCCTTGAACGCGGCCATCGAGGCGGCGCGTGCCGGCGAGCAGGGCCGGGGATTCGCGGTGGTGGCGGATGAGGTACGCCTGCTGGCCCAGCGGACCCAGCAGTCCACGGCGGAAATCCACGCGATGATCGAGCGCTTGCAGAGCAATTCGGAGGCGGCGGTGAAGGTGATCAACGACAGCAGCAAAGCCTCCCAGGCGACCGTCGAGCAGGCCAGCCAGGCCAGCGAAAGCCTGGCGCAGATCACCCAGTCGCTGCGCAACCTGACGGCGCTCAACGCCTCGATCGCCAGTGCCACGCTGCAGCAGGCCAAGGTGGTGGAAGACATCAACCAGACCGTGACCACCGCTGCCGGCCTGGCTCATGACAATACCCTGGCGGCCGAGCAATCCAGCTCCGCCAGCCAGAATCTCAATCAACTGGCCGAGCGGATGAGCCAGCTCCTGGGGCAATTCCGCGTGTAACCACTGCCGCTCGTGTTCCGTTGCCGCAGCGAGCCTCTTGTCGATCGAGTCGCGGCCGATAACACCGATGGACAGTTGCCGGTCGTATCAGAGGATTGTTGCCTATGCGTTGGTTCGCCGATCTGCGGATTGCCTACAAGACGGCCATTGTCCCGGTGGTGCTCTGCACCTTGCTGATCGTGCTGGGGGTCGTGTCGTCGCTGTCCCTGAGCAGCATTGCCAGCCGCGTGCATGTGGTTACCCGGGAACTGGGGCCGAACATGGGCCACATTGCCCAGGTGGCCGACGGCATGGCCCGTTTGCAGCTCTCCGTGCGGCAATATGCCCGCAGTGGCGAGGCGGCTGCCGAGCAGCAGTTCTCCCAGCTCGACAGGCGCGTGAGCGAGGCGTTGCAGCGCACCGGTGAGCAATTGCACGATGCCGAGCGGCAACGCTTGCTGGCAGCCATCGAGAAGCTACATCAGCAATACAGCCGTCTGTTCCGCGAGCAACTGGTGCCCCTCAGCCAGCAGCGCCAGCAACTGGTCGGCAGCGAACTGGGCCAGCACGGCCCGGCGATCGAGAAAATCCTTTCTTCGATTCTCGGCAACGCGCAGCAGGACTTCGATCTCGATGCCGTCTTCTATTCCAGCGCCGGCATGCGCAATCTGCTACTGGGCAGCCAGTATCTCTACCAGTACCTGCAGGAGAACCAGCCCGAGCAGGCCAAGGCGTTTGCCCGAGAACTGGACAATGCCCAGAGCACCATCAGCGTCCTGCGTGACCGCACCAGCAGCGACAGCACTCGGGAAAAGCTCAACAGCGCGTTGGCCAGCCTCGAGCAGTACAAGGCTGCGGCGGCCAAGGCGGTGCAACTGGTCGAGGCGCGCAACGCCGCGCTGCTGGAGATGGATCGCATCGACCCGCAGATCGCCGACCTGGCCAGCCAGTTGCAGGGCAGCATCATGGATTCCATGGCCGAGGCGTCGAGCACGGCCGACGACACCGTGGCCAAGGTCAACCAGCTGTTCTGGGGGCTGGTGCTGGCGGCCCTGCTGTTCGGCGGGCTGGTGGCCTACGGCGTCGGCGCCGCCCTGGTGCGGGCGCTGGGGCAGATCAACCAGATGCTGCAAGACATGGCCGAAGGCGAGGGGGACCTGACCAAGCGCCTGCCGGTGCAGGGGCAGGACGACCTTGGACGTCTCGCGCAGAGCTTCAATACCTTTGTCGAAAAGATCCGCCGGACCGTCGCCGAGGTGGCGCAGGCGTCGCGTACCCTGGAGCAGGCGGCTGGCGACCTGCAGGGCTCCGCCGAAACCGCGCACCGCGATGTCGAGCAGCAGCGCGACGAGAGCAGCCAGATCGCCTCGGCGATGACGGAGATGTCCGCCAGCGCCCACGAGACAGCCCATAGCGCGCAACTGGGCCAGCAGCTGTCCCAGGACGCCCGGCAGGCTGCCAGCGATGGCCTGGCGCGGGTGCAATCCAACCGCTCTGCCATGAACAGCCTGGCGGAGAAGGTGGATAAGCTGGCCGAGGTGATCGAATCCCTGCGTAGCGACAGTGGCCGCATCGGTTCGGTGATGGAGGTGATCCGTTCGATTGCTGAGCAGACCAACCTGCTGGCGCTCAACGCTGCCATCGAGGCCGCGCGGGCAGGGGACCAGGGACGCGGCTTCGCCGTGGTCGCCGATGAAGTGCGTTCCCTGGCCCAGCGTACCCAGCAGTCGACCGAGGAAATCCAGGAAATCGTCCAGACCCTGCAGCGGCGCAGCCAGGCGTCGATGGAAATGATGAGCGAGAGCCAGCAGGCCCTGAGCCATGCCAGTGGTAGCGCCGAGCAGACCAGCGAGGCGCTGCAGTCGATCACCGCCGCCGTGGATGCCATCGACCAGAACATTCAGCAGATGGCCTCTGCCGCCGGCGAGCAGGCCAAGGTCGCCGAGGAGGTCGGGGTAGGGGTGGTGCGTGCCAACAGCATCAGCGAGCACACCTTCGCCACCGTCGAGCAAACCCGCGCGGCCGCCCAGAGCATTCGTCAGCTGGAGAGCCGGCTGAGTCGCCTGATCGAGCAGTTCCAGACCTGAGTGGGCTGGCCGCCAGGAGCGGCTTGCCTGCCTGGAGTCATCGTGCCGGCGCGTACGGCGTAGCTCCGGGTTGATCGGTCAGTCAGTTTTCGAATTTGCGACATCCGCTTTTCCCCAGTCGACGGCGCGACCACGGTCGGTCGCCGTGCCGCTGTCATTCCTTTAAGGTGCCCGCCTTTCGCGGCGCCTATCCCCACAAGGGTCAGGTGCCGCCGCAGTGGTCCGTCCCAACCGGATGGGCGACGTTTCCCGCAACCTCCAGGGAAACCCTCCGCACATACGACCTCCTGCTTTCGGTAATTCCCTCCATGATTCGTCTGAAAAGTTCGGACCTGCTGGCCCTTGGCTTCATGACCTTTGCGCTGTTCCTCGGCGCCGGCAACATCATCTTCCCGCCCAGCGCCGGCATGGCTGCCGGTGAGAACTTCTGGCGCGCAGCGCTGGGTTTCCTGCTTACCGGCGTCGGTTTGCCGCTGCTCACCGTGGTCGCCCTGGCCCAGGTCGGCGGCGGCATGCGTAGGTTGACCGCACCGCTGGGCAAGCATGCCGGCACCCTGTTTGCGGTCGCCGTCTACCTGGCGATCGGTCCGCTGTTCGCGACGCCCCGTACCGCCATGGTTTCTTTCGAGATGGGTGTGGTGCCGTTCACCGGCAACAATGAGTCCGCCCTGATGATCTACAGCGTGGCGTACTTCGCCGCGGCGCTGTTTCTGGCCTTGTATCCGGGACAGCTGGTCAACAGCATTGGCAAGTTCATCACCCCGTTGCTGCTGGCGGCGCTCCTGGTGCTGGGCGGTGCTGCGTTGTTCGCACCGGCCGGGGAGGTCGGCAGCACCGCCGAAAACTACCGTGCCCAACCGTTCGTGCAGGGTTTCCTGCAGGGCTACCTGACCATGGATGCCTTGGGCGCACTGGTGTTCGGTATCGTGATCGCGACCGCCATTCGCGACCGCGGGGTGACTGATCCGCGGTTGGTTACCCACTACTCGGTGGTGGCGGGCGCGATTGCTGCCGTCGGCCTGTCGCTGGTCTACCTGGCGTTCTTCTATCTCGGGGCCACCAGCCAGGGCATTGCCGGCGGAGCGCATAGTGGCGGAGAAATCCTGGCTCTCTACGTGGACCATACCTTCGGCAAGGACGGCAGCCTGCTGCTGGCGGTGGTCATCACCTTGGCGTGCCTGACCACGGCGGTCGGCCTGCTGACGGCGTGTGGCGAGTACTTCAGCGGTCTACTACCGCTGTCCTATCGCACCGTGGTCATCGTGCTGGCCTTGTTCAGCCTGGTGGTGGCCAACCAGGGGCTGGCGCAACTGATCAGCGTCTCGATACCGATCCTGGTCGGTCTGTATCCGTTGGCAATCGTGCTGGTGGGGCTCAGCCTGCTGTCGCCGCTGTGGCAGTCGCCGCCACGGGTATTCGTGCCGGTGATGGCCGTGGCGCTGGTGTTCGGCATCGCCGACGGCTCGGCTGCGGCCGGTTATGACGGCGGCATCATGACCTTCTTCAGCCGTCTGCCGCTGGCCGAGCAGAGCCTGGGCTGGCTGGTGCCGGTGTTGGCCATGCTGGCGCTGGCCGCGCTGGTGGATCGCCTGCTGGGCAGGCCCCGGCAGGCGTTCGCCCAGTAATCTCGCGGACCGCCCCAAGCCAGCAATTGCGGGCCTGGGGCGCGTTGCTTTCCTACTTGATGCCGTTGCGTTGCAGGATGGCGTCGAAGGTGCCGTCTGCCTTGATGGCTGCCATCCCCTTGTCGAATGCCGCGATGATCTCGTCATGCTTCGGGTTCTTCAATCCGCTGGCGACATGCAGGCCATTGCTGGACATCGGCGTGGCGACGAATTCGATCTGATCCAGCGCCTCCGGATTTTCCTTGCTGATCAGGCTCTTGGCGACCACCTCGTCTTCCAGGGTAAGGTCGATG
Source organism: Zestomonas ipomoeae (assembly GCF_057128665.1). NCBI lineage: Bacteria > Pseudomonadati > Pseudomonadota > Gammaproteobacteria > Pseudomonadales > Pseudomonadaceae > Zestomonas > Zestomonas ipomoeae. Next base: position 31,029 of record NZ_JBSKHQ010000013.1, on the reverse strand, counting down.
CGCCCGCCGATCACCTTGAGCACGCTGGGCATCAGTGTGGCGGCTTCCTCCTTCTTGAAGTTGGTCGCCTTCTCGAACTCATCGCCATAGCCATAGCCGCGCACGGTGCCGACGGTCTTGCCGGTCAGGCTGCCCATGCCGGAATACTCGAAATCGCTGCCTTTCTTCTTGATGAACTTCACGTCGTTGGAGAGGTAGGGCTCGCTGTACTGCAGAAAACCCTCCCGTTCCTGTGTCTTCCAGGCACCGATCAGGACGTCGTATTCGCCTTCCTTGACGCCATCCAATGCCCGCTGCCAGGGCACGAAAGTGAGCTTGAGCTCGTGCCCCTGGGAGGCGAAAGCGGCTTTGACGAGCTCCGTGGCAACCCCTTGCTGGGGATGGTCGGGGTCCAGGAAGGGGGGCCAGGGGTCGCCTGCCGCCGTGATGGTCTGGGCACTGAGGGTGGTGGAGGCAAGCAGGAGAGCGGAGAGCGCGAGCAGTTTCTTCATTGCAGTTTCCTCAACGGTAGAAGGCGGTCACGCCGCCGTGTTCTTTGTCCGTCCGGATCCGCGGTTGCCCGTTCTGCCGGCTATGCCTTGAATCGGTGGATAAGGCTGTCCAGGTGCGCGGAAAGTTCTTGCAGGGTGGAGTTCTCGGTCTTGGTGAGTTCGATGCTCCGGGTGTTCTCGGTATTCAGCCCGGAGATGCGCACCAGGCTCTGGCTGATGCCTTCGGCCACGCTGTGCTGCTCTTCGGCTGCCTGGGCGATGTAGGTGTTCATCTCGCGGATCTTCTGCATGGTTTCATGGAAGCGCTGCACCGACTCCTGCACCACCTCCGATTCGCGTCCCGCCTCGCTGGCCATGTTGCGGCTGTGCTCCATGGCTTCCACCACGTTGCGCGTCGAGCCCTGCAGCCGGGAAATGATGGTGCGAATCTCCTCCGTCGAATTGCGCGTGCGCCCGGCCAGGACCCGCACCTCGTCAGCCACCACGGCGAAGCCCCGGCCCTGTTCGCCCGCCCGGGCAGCCTCGATGGCGGCGTTGAGCGCCAGCAGGTTGGTCTGTTCGGCGATGGCGTTGATCACCTCGATGACTTTGTCGATGGCGCTGCTTTCCTCGGCCAGCGACTGGGTCAGGTTGGCGACTTTCTCCACTTCGGCGACCAGCCCGGCGATGGCCTGGTTGGCGTGGCCGGACAGCTCGACCGCCTTGTTGACGTGCTCGCTGGCCTCGTCGGTGACCTGGGACGTGCTGTTGGCGTTTTGCGCGACTTCTTCCACTGCGCTGGTCATCTGGGTGATCGCGGTGGCGACCTGATCCAGTTCCAGTTGCTGGGCATTGATGCTCTGCGAGTTCTGCTCGGCGTGCTCCTGGCAGATATTGCTGGAGCGCAGGACCCGTTCGGACAGGGCCTTTATTTCGCGAATGATGTTTTGCAGTTTCTCGACGAACTGGTTGGTGTTGTCGGCCAGGCTGCCCACTTCGTCCATCCGCTTGATGGCCAGGCGCTGGGTGAGGTCGCCTTCGCCCTTGGATAGATCGGAGAGGGCGACATTCATGTGGTGCAACGGACGGAGGATATTCGAATGCAACAGCAGCATCAGGATCACGATGATCGCGATATCCAACAGTACGGTTTGCAGGACGGAGCGCAGCAGCAGGCCGTCGAGCTCTTCCTGCAGCCCGGCATCGCTGGACTGAATGAGCAACTTGCCCACCAGGTTCTTGCTGCTGCCATCCTCGTAGAAGATTTCTTCTTCGAGAAAGCCTTCGGTCTCGGTCGGCATGGCTGTGACGGGCACGACTTCGCCACTATCGTCCTTGGCGAAGCCGGCGATGATCTTGGGACCGTTGACGACGATGATGGTCGAAATACTGGGGTCGCTGAGTTCAGACTTTATCGCCGCCTCGGCGAAGCTCTTTTCGTAGTTCCAGAGAGGGCCGGGCAGGGAGAGTTTCAGGCGTTCGCTGACGCGAAGCGTGGACTCGTTTATCTGCGTGGTCCTGTGGTTCTTGATGTTCTGATAGTTGAAATATGAAAAAGCGGTAAGGATGAGCGTAATGAGGGCAACGATATAGAGGCCCATTCTGAGCTTCAGGCTTGCGTCTTTCATATTTCTAGGCCTGTTGTTGGAATAATTCATAGCCACTACGGCAGACTCTGAAGAGGGTGTCGGCCTGTCGAGGGCAATCTTGAATGCCGCCCGGTTGCCTTGAGTTTTAGCAGATATGCCCGGCCCGGCAAGGCGATCGGCAGTTTGCCCTCTCTTGGGGTGGTCTATTGTGAGAGTGCTTTCCATCCGTATCGGAGCGATATTCGAATGAGACACTTTCTCCTTTCATGTGCAGTTCTGGCAGGCAGTTTCTCCCTCGGCGCGGCGGCCCAGGCGGACACCGTGACCCTGGCCAACGGCGACTGGGCCCCCTACCTGGGCAAGGACTTGCCCGGCGGCGGGCCGGTGGCGCAACTGGTCAGCGAGGCGTTCGCCACCCAGGGCTGGACCGTCAAGTACGAGTACTACCCGTGGAAACGCGGCTACGAGATGGCCAAGGGCAACGAGTTGGACGGCTCCATCGTCTGGAGCCAAAACGACGAGCGCACCGCCGATTTCGCCTTCAGCGACCCGGTGCTCGACCTGGATACGGTGGTGTTCTACAACAAGAACAAACCCCTGGACTGGCAAGCGCCCGAGGATCTCAAGGGCAAGAGCCTGGGCGGCGTGGTGGGCTACGACTACGGCTTCATCACCACGGACGGCGGCTACACCCTGGATCTGGTCACCGCGCCTGAAAGCAACTACATGAAGCTTGCCGCAGGTCGACTCGATGGGGTGGCCGAGGAGAAACTGGTAGGCATCCAGTTGGCTCGCCAGGCGGGAGTGGAGGACCAGATTGCCTATTCGCCGAAGCCGGTCAAGACCAAGCCGTACCACCTGATCGTCAGCAAGAGCAATCCGAACCAGGCGAAGATTCTCGACACCTTCAACAAGGGCCTGGCCGAACTCAAGGCCCAGGGGCGCTACAACAGCATTCTCGGTTTCGAGTAGGGCCAGCCCTATTGGCACCAGCGGCGGCTTGGCGCGGCGCCGCTGCGCCGTTCCGCGACATCCCACCTCTGGACGCGCCCCGGTCTGCTGGGGCGTGTCGCGTTGCGCACAGATGTTTCCTGCAACCGGCTTATACTGCTTCGGCGTGGTGAAAGTCTGTTGAAGGGCTTGCCCGCTATAATGCGGCCTTTTAGGGGGGAGTTATGGGCAGCGTATATTCCGGGCTGTGGGCGCACCTGTTGGCAGTGGGCTGGTTCATCGCCTGTTGGGTCGGCTACACCCGCTATGCCAACTGGAAAGGGCGCGACACCCCTTGCCTGGCCAGCGTCCTACACCTGTACCGCGAAGACTGGATGCGCCGCATGATGCTGCGCGACAACCGCATCGCCGATGCCAATGTGATCGGCAACCTGGAACGCAACGCCTCGTTCTTCGCGTCCAGCACGCTGATCATTCTTGCCGGCATTCTCACCGTGCTCGGTGCGTCCGACCGGGCCGTTTCGCTATTGGCCGACCTGCCATTCGTACAGGAAGCCAGCCGCAGTCTTTCGGAGTTGAAGCTGCTGGCCCTGTCGACGGTGTTCGTCTACGCCTTCTTCACCTTCAGCTGGTGCATGCGCCAGTACAATTTCGCCGCGGTGCTGGTGGGCTCGGCGCCGATGGTCGGCGAGCGCAACGTCACCGAGCAGGAGCGCAAGGCGTTCGCGGAACGCACTGCGCGCGTCATCTCGATGGCGGCCAACCAGTTCAACTTCGGCCTGCGGGCCTACTATTTCGGCATGTCCATCCTCGCCTGGTTCATCAACCCGTGGTTCTTCATGCTGCTGACCGCCGGGGTGGTGATCGTGCTGTACCGCCGCGAATTCCACTCCGATGTGCTGGAAGTAATGGTCTATACCCAAACCCCGGCCATCGAGCCGGCCAAGGAGAAAAGCGAATGACCCTGCCGTTCTGGTGTGTGTTCATCAGTGCCTTGCTGATTTTTATCGCCAAGGCTCCGCTGGCCAAGGCCATGAACGATGAAGGCGGCGGTTACGACAACCGCAATCCGCGCGCCCAGCAGGCGCGCCTGACCGGCTTTGGTGCACGCGCGCTGGCGGCACACCAGAACAGCTTCGAGGCCTTTCCACTGTTCGCCGCCGGCGTGCTGATGGCCCATGTGACGCAGACCCATGGTGTGGTGGTCGATGTGCTGGCGGTCACCTTCGTCGTCGCGCGGGTGCTCTACCTGTTGCTCTACTGGGGTGACTACCACTGGCAGCGCAGCCTGGTATGGAGTGTCGGCCTGCTGTGCAGCCTGCTGCTGATGCTCAGCCCGGCGCTTTGATCGCCGCCCGTCCGCAGGCATGATGCTGTTGGCCGATACGCCCTGTTTCGCGGCAATTCCGCCCTGCCTGTAGTCGAGACACCGCAGGTATGATGCGCGCCTTCGGCCATCTGCCAGAGGTAGTAGTGAGATGAGTGACAACCTCATTATGGAAAAGGCCAGGCGCTTCCTTTCCGCGTTGCGCCACTGTCAGGTACTGGGTATGGAGGTCCATGAAGCCAGCCCGCAGGGCCTGACCATACGCCTGCCCTACAGCACGCAGATCATCGGCAATCCGGAAACCGGCGGTATCCACGGTGGCGCCATCACCAGCCTGATGGACACCACCTGCGGAATCTCCACCGTCTGCGTGCTGCCCGAGTTCGAGGTCTGCCCGACCCTCGACCTGCGCATCGACTATATGCACCCCGCCGAGCCGAACAAGGATGTGTTCGGGTTCGCCGAATGCTATCGCGTCACGTCGAACATCATCTTCACCCGTGGCTTCGCCTATCAGGACGACCCGCAGCAGCCCATCGCCCATGTGGTCGGTACTTTCATGCGCATGGGCAAGGGCGTGCCGGGCGATGCTCCCCTCAAGCGCAAGATCCAGGGCGGTGCGCAATGAGCATGAACCTCGACACGCTGGTGCGCGAAGCCCATGAGAAGAACGACTATGACGCGTTGCTGAGCCTGGTGCCCTATGCCCGGTTGCTCGGCATCGAGTGCCTGCGCCTGGGTGACGACATGGTGTTCCGCCTGCCGGCGAACAAGGACCTGATCGGCAATCCGATCCTGCCGGCGATCCATGGTGGCGTCATCGCCGGCTTCATGGAGCATGCGGCCATGCTGCACCTGCTGATGTTCATGGGCATTCCGCACCTGCCGAAGATCATCGACTTCTCCATCGACTATCTGCGTGCCGGGCACTACCGCGACACCTTCGCCCAGTGCCAGGTCTGGCGCCAGGGGCGACGGGTAGCCAACGTCGCGATCACCGCCTGGCAGACCAACCAGGCCGAACCCATCGCTACCGCCCGAGCGCACTTCAAAGTCGACAAGTCCTGAGTCGTTCCTTGTTGGGCTTCGCTTCGCTCAATGCCCACCTACGGTAGTTGCCCGCACGGCTGGGCAAGTAGGTTGTGGTTGAGGAGCGCAGCGACGAAGCCCAACGGATGGGGTTACAGGCAGTCTGGTGCCCTGGGTCGAGCCGCCAGGCAAAAAAAGCCCGGCGCGAGGCCGGGCAAGCTTCCGGGAGGTACTCAGGCGGCCGGGCGGTGCTGGCGCTGGTAAAGGAACTCCAGCACCGCCGAGCGATATTCGTGGTAACGCGGATCGTGGGCGAGTTGCAGGCGGTCCCGCGGGCGCGGCAAGCGAACCTCGAGGATTTCGCCGACCGTCGCCGCCGGGCCGTTGGTCATCATGACGATGCGGTCGGAGAGCAGCACCGCCTCGTCCACATCGTGGGTAATCATGATCACCGTATTGCCCAGTTCGGCATGGATCTCCATCAGCGAGTCCTGCAGATGCGCGCGGGTGAGGGCGTCCAGGGCACCGAAGGGCTCGTCCATCAGCAACACCTTGGGCTGCATGGCCAGCGCGCGGGCGATACCGATGCGCTGCTTCATGCCCCCGGAAATCTCACTGGGGCGCTTGTCCCTGGCATGGTTCATATGCACCAGCTCCAGGTTGTGTTCGATCCATTCGCGCATTTCCCGTCGCGATTTCTTGCCCTGGAATACCTGGCGCACGGCCAGTTCGACATTCTGGTAGCAGCTCAGCCAGGGCAGCAGGCTGTGGTTCTGGAACACCACGGCGCGCTCCGGGCCGGGCTCGTCGACTTCGCGGCCGTCGAGGATGACGCCGCCCGTGGTGGCCCGGTAGAGCCCGGCGACGATGTTGAGGACCGTCGACTTGCCGCAGCCGGAGTGACCGATCAGCGAGACGAACTCGCCCTTGGCGATTCGCAGGTTGACGTTCTGCAGCGCGCAGAACAGGCCCTTGTCGGTGGGGAAGTCGATGCCGACGCCGGTCAGTTCGAGGTGGGGAGTGTGATTCATGGCGATCTCCTTAGCGCAGCACGGCGTTCTTGTCCCAGCTGAACAGGCGCTGGAGCAACAGCATGAGACGGTCGAGGGCAAAGCCAATCAGGCCGATGACGATCACCGCCACCATGATGCGGCCGAGGGAGTTGGAGCTGCCGTTCTGGAATTCATCCCAGATGAACTTACCCAGCCCAGGGTTCTGCGCGAGCATCTCGGCGGCGATCAGTACCATCCAACCAGTACCCAGGGATAGGCGCAGGCCGGTGAAGATCATCGGCACCGCCGCCGGCAGCACGATGCGCCGCACGTGGGACAGCGGCGAGAGACGCAATACCTTGCTGACGTTGTTCAGGTCGGCGTCGATACTGGCCACGCCGACCGTGGTATTGATCACCGTCGGCCACAGGCAGCAGAGGGCCACGGTGAGGGCCGAGGTGAGGAATGACTTGGCGAACAGCGGGTCCTCGCTGACATAGAGGGCGCTGACCAGCATGGTCACCAGGGGCAGCCAGGCCAGCGGCGAGACCGGCTTGAACACCTGGATCAAGGGGTTGATCGCGGTGTAGATGGTCTTGCTCAAGCCGCAGACGATGCCCAGTGGAATGGCGACCAGCGAGGCGACGGCGAAGCCGGCCATCACCGTATAGAGGCTGGTGACGATCTGCTGCAGGAAGGTCGGTTTGCCGGTGTACGGTCGGATCTTCACCGTCGCGGTCGGATCCTTGGCCAGTCGTTCGGCATTGCGTTCCTCCTGGCGTGCGTAGAAGGCCTCGGCCTTCTGGCGTTCGCGCATATGCGCGCCGACCAGGCCGGAGAACTGTGCGGAAACCTGCACCGGGCCGGGAAACTGGCCGAGGCTGGTCTGGATGTTGTTGGCGATCAGCTGCCAGCACAGCAGGAAGCCGAGAATACCCAGCAATGGCAGGATCAGAGGGGGAGCCCAGCGCTTGAGCAGCGCTGTGGTGCGGGCTTTTTTCAAGGTTTCGGTTATCGGGGTGGCGACGTTCGCATTGCTCATCGACCTGTCCTCTTTGTAGGTGGGAGCCGGCACGCCGGCTCCGGGAAGCGCTTAGAGCCGGGTGTCGCCTTTCAGGCCGATCTGGAATTGCTCGAGATAGGCGTTCGGGTGGCGACCGTCGTAGGTGATGCCGTCGATGAACTCGGCGGTCGGTGCACGGAAACCCTGCTCGTCCGCAGCGGGGAAGTCCTCGGCCTTGGCCTTGCCCTCGGCGATCAGCTCCGCGGCGGCGATGCGGTACAGGTCCGGGCGATAGACCTGCTTGGCAATGTCCATGTACCAACCGTCCGGCTTGGCCTCCCCGATCTGGCCCCAGCGGCGCATCTGGGTCAGGTACCAGATGGCGTCCGAGTAGTAGGGGTAGGTCGCGTTGTGGCGGAAGAACACGTTGAAGTCCGGTACCTCACGCTTGTCGCCCTTTTCGTACTCGAAGGTGCCGGTCATGGAATTGGCGATCACCTTGGCATCGGCGCCGACGTACTCCGGCCGCGAGAGGATTTCCACGGCTTCGGCACGGTTGGCGTTGTCTTTCTCGTCCAGCCACATGGCGGCACGGATCAACGCCTTCACCACACGCTTGTGGGTTTCCGGGTTGGAGTCGGCCCAGGCCTTGGAGACGCCGAAGACCTTCTCCGGGTTGTTCTTCCAGATCTCGTAGTCGGTGATCACCGGCACGCCGATACCCTTGATCACCGCTTGCTGGTTCCAGGGCTCGCCAACGCAGTAGCCGAAGATGGTGCCGGCTTCCATGGTTGCCGGCATCTGTGGCGGCGGAGTCACCGAGAGCAGCGCCTGGGCATCGATCTGGCCGCTGATGTCGCCCTTCTGCGGCGCGTAGTAGCCGGGATGGATGCCGCCGGCGGCCAGCCAGTAGCGCAGTTCGTAGTTATGGGTGGAAACCGGGAAGACCATGCCGAGGTTGAACGGCTTGCCCTGCGCCTTGTACTGCTCGATCACCGGCTTGAGTGCATCGGCCTTGATCGGATGGACCGGCTTGCCGTTTTCCATCGGTACGTGCTTTTTCATCTCCTGCCAGACCGCGTTGGACATGGTGATGGCGTTGCCATTGAGGTCCATGGAAAACGCGGTGATGACCTCTGCCTTGGTGCCAAAGCCGATGGTCGCACCCAGCGGCTGGCCGGCGAGCATGTGCGCGCCGTCCAGTTCGCCGTCGATCACCCGGTCGAGCAGCACCTTCCAGTTGGCCTGGGCTTCGAGGGTGACGTAGAGGCCTTCGTCCTCGAAGAAACCTTTTTCATAGGCGATCGCCAGTGGTGCCATGTCGGTCAGCTTGATGAAGCCGAACTTCAGTTCTTCCTTTTCCGGTTCGGCGGCGAGCGCGATCTGCGCACTCAGCGGGCAAAGCAGCAGGGCAGCGGCGCAGCCGAGGCTGACCAGGGTCTTTTTAAGGAGCGTACGGCGGTGTTTGAGCATGGTGATCCCTCAGGTCTGAAACGAAAAAAGGCGTCGCGGGCACTCCCCACTGCGAGCAGTCGGTTGCCGTTGACGCCTTTGTCAATTCGTCTCGATCACCGCCGTTGGCGATCCGAAGACGGGTGCTGAGGGGGTATTTGCAAGGGGCTTGCCAAGAGCCGCTCGAAGGCCGTTCAACCTATGCGCCAAGCGGGCTGGCGCCGTGCCATACCGCGTCCGAGCAAGCCGTCGAAGCGCGTTCATGCCTCGCTCGCTGGGCCATAGCCGTGCACGGGTGCACGGCTGCTGGGCGGTTTTGGTTCATATTCACGGCAGGGCTTGCGATTCCTCGACGAAGTCCCGCAGCCACCGGAGTACCTCTACCGCCTCCCAGCGCGCCGGGTCGAAGAGCGCATAGGCCTGGCCCTGGTAGCCGACCACATCCAACTGACGGTGATAGCCCGCCCGCTGCAGCAGTGCCTCGACTTCGGCAAAGCAGGTATTGAAGTGCGCCTTGCTGAAGGGGGTACGGCCCTCGGTGACGATGCCTTCCATCTGCAGTTCCTCGACGGTCATGCGCACCTTTTCCACTGGCATTCGCCTGACACTGTTTTTCAGCTGCAGTACGTCCCGCATCGCTGTGCTCCTGTCTCTCGCTGTAGGGGGCGGTCTGGTCGGACCGGGGAGACAGCATAGATAAAAATACTGTACAAATAAACAGGCTGGATGCATAGTCAGTCTCGAGGACTCTCACTTGCCAGGGCAATCGCTGCCCCGAGCATCCATCGCAGAGGAGCACGCCATCATGTACCGCGCATTGATCACCCTGTTTTCCCTGGTTCTATTGACAGCCTGCGCCCAGCCCCAGATCGATCGCCCCAGGGCCAACGGTGCATACCTGGTGATCGAGGGGCGTCAGGCCTGGGCCGTGCTGGTGACCGACGGCCGGCGCGTGGAGGAGGCCGGTACGGTGCTGGATGTGATCAAACTGCCCAGTCGGCACGCCATGGTCGCCTCCAGCTATGTGATCGATACGCCCCATTGCGGGCGCCTGCAATGGCTGGCCGAGCGCGAGGACGGCGGTAGCGCGCGCATGACGCTGTACCGCAGCCCATCGCTGGAAGCGGACGATTGCGTAATTGCCGAGGGTGGGAATCGGTCGTGGACCGCGCTGGATTATTCCGGTTGATGCGGGCGGCGGATCAGGCCCACTTCGATCCGCCGCCAGCTCCGCTTACTCGGGGTTGACCACGATGGAGAATTTCTTCGAATAGGTATTGCCGTTGGCGTCACGTACCCGCGCGACGAAATCGTTCTCCTTGGGAGAAACCACGCTGGGATCGGGAATGCCGCTGATCAAACCATCCGGGGATAGCGTCAGGCCCTTGGGAGGAAAGCCACTGGCCAGCGACCAGGTGCCGCCGCCGACTCCGCCACGGAAGGCCAGTTGGGTGCTATAGGGTGTGTTGGCCTTGGCGCTCGGCAGATAAGTGTAGGTGGTGATGAACAGGCCATTGGCTGGATGGCTGGTGGCCAGACGGTAGAACTTCACCAGGCCGCCCTCGGTACTGCTGGTGCCATAGGAGTGCAGGTAGGAGCCTGCCTTGAAGTACATGGTTTCCACGTCCCAGGACGGGTCCATGATCATTTCCGCCGGCTCGCCATAGTTGGCGGAGACCGAGGCCTTCGCCGGGCCGCCTGGCTGGCGTTCCACCCTGATCTGGTAGGTGAATGCCTGCCCCAACTTGATGTCGTTGGCGATCATGTGCTGGGTGTAGGGCGGGCCGAGGACGGGGGTTCCCTGAAGCTTGGTCATCACTCGGCCGGTTTTCTTGACGGGGTCGTAGCGGTAATAGACCAGTACCAGGGGAGCCGATTCATAGCCGTGCACTTGGCCAACGATCACGATGCCGTCGCTGGGTACCTGCATGATGCGCAGCTTGGCGTCCAGGATCGAAGTGCCAGAGCTATTCCAGTTCACTTCGTGGTTGGTCGGGTCGATCAACTCGCGCAGCTCCGCGCGGGGGTGGCGCGAACCGCCTACGGTGTCCCCGTTCACCGGAGCCCAGAAGGTCATGGCGCCGTCCGAGTCGGTATGGAACCAGGGCGCATAGCTGAAACCGTCCGGACCGGCGAGCAGGGAGGGCGGCACGCTCAGCAGCAGGCCTGCACTTGCCGACATGACCGGCAAGTCCACGCGCCAGTTGTCCAGGGCGAAATTGCCACCCGGGGAAATGTCTGGGTTGAGTTCGGCCTGACTCTGGTTGGCCATCGTCATGGCCAGGGCGGCGGAAAGCAGGGCTTTGCCTGCGGAATCGATGACACGATCAGTGAGCTTCATGGGGTAGTCCTGACTGCGGTTGGCTGGAATTATCTGCCGTCCTGAATCGCGAACCCGCACTCGCTAACTACGCTGGTCAATGCCTGCGGTTCAATGTCGGCATGCAGAAGCCGACGGCTGAGCTGCTAGACAATCAGACCATACAAGCCTGGCCAGCGTTTCGTTGTCAGGGTGTCATTTTCTTCGTTTGTCGAGCATTTCTCGCTCCCATGCTGCAGTCCGCACGGTACCTGCGATAACGGCAGCACATATTCGGCCGCTAATCGGCACTTTGGGCGTAGCGGGAGAAGGGAGGGTGCCTCGCGCGGCAACCGATCTTTGCTGCGCGAGGTTACCCATCAAGGCGTGACTACGATGGAGAACTTCTTCGAGTAGGTGCTGCCGTTGGCATCGGTGACACGTGCGACGAAGTCGTTCTTCTTCGGCGATATGGCACTGGCATCGGGGATGCCGCTGACCAGGCCGCTGCGGTCCAGGGTCAGGCCCTTGGGCGGAAAGCCGCTGACCAGCGACCAGGTGCCGCCACCGACACCGCCGCGAAAACTGAGCTGAGTGCTGTAGGGCACCTCCGCCTGGGCGTCCGGCAGGTAGGTGCCGGTGTTGATGCGCAAGCCATCCGCCGGGTGGCTGGTAGCGAGCCGGTAGAACTTGACCAGGGCTCCCTCGGTGCTGCTGGTTCCGTAGCTGTGCAGATACGAACCGGCCTTGAAATAGAAGGTTTCGTTGTCCCAGGCGCTGTCCATTTCCATCGCGGCGCGCGTGCCGAAGTTGCTGGTGGCCGACGCAATGGCCGGCCCGCCCTCCTGGCGTTCGACCTTGATCTGGTAGGTGAACGCCTGGCCCAGCTTCACGTCTTCGCCAATAACGATCTGGGCGTAGGGCGGCCCCAATTTAGGCTTGTCTTGCATCTTGGCCATGATCTTTCCGGTTCCCGCAGCGGCGTCGTAGCGGTAATAGACCATTACCAAGGGGGCGGAACCATGCCCGTGAGCCTGGCCGACGATGGCGATGCCGTCGCTGGGTACCTGCATGACGCGCACCTTGGCATCGAGGATCGCCGTGCCGAAGCTGTCCCAGTTGACATCGTTGCTGCTGGGGTCGAGTAGCTCTCGCAGTTCGGAACGGGGATGGTTGGAGCCGCCTCGGGTCGCACCATTCAGCGGTGCCCACAGGGTCATGGCGCCCTCTGCGTCGGTGTAGAACGTCGGTTCGCTGCTGTAGCCCGTGGGGCCGCTGATCTCGTCCGGTGACAGGGTTGTCGCTGGGCCGCTGACCCCGCCGTCAGCGTCCAGCGGAATGGTGATATTCCAGTTCTCCAGTGCGAAGTTGCCGCCGGGTGGCAGGCTCGGATCGAGTTCGGCGTGGGCTTGCCCGGCACCCAGGCCGAGCAGGAGGGAAGGCAAGATGGTACGGCTGAGGCATCGATGGCTGAGCATGTGATCGTCCTTGTTTCTGGTGGGAGGGCCTGCCGCTCCGAACGCGATCCTGCACGGGCGGAAAAACGCTGGTCACTGCTTGCTGTTCTGGGGAGGGCAAGGTGCTTGAGTTCTGACCCACCGACTGCGGTGCGGTTCGATCAGCAGTCACCCCGGCTTCACGAATACCCGGCCAGGCGGCTGGCCGGGGGGCTCGATGTTGGCAGGTGTTGGGAGAATCATCTGCCTGGTCGATGCGTCACTCAACCAGGCTGCTCGGTTACGCCGCTGTGCGCCTGTCTTCGCCTCGGCGTGCTAGTCGGCCGTCTTGCGCGTCCTTGTGCTTGCCGGCAGCAGGCCGTCGTTCCGGAACATCGCCTTGATGCCGCGCAGGGCCTGGCGAATGCGATCCTGGTTTTCGATCAGGGCGAAGCGCACATGGTCGTCGCCATAGTCGCCGAAGCCCAGGCCGGGGGAGACGCAGACCTTGGCGTCGGCCAGCAGCTTCTTGGCGAACTCCAGCGAGCCCATGGCGGCGTAGGCCTCGGGAATCTTCGCCCAGACGTACATCGAGGCCTTGGGGTTCTGCACCCTCCAGCCGATCTCGTGCAGGCCCTTCACCAGTAGGTTGCGGCGTTGGCGGTACTGCTCGGCAATGTCGCGCACGCACTGCTGGTCGCCTTCCAGGGCCGCGATGGCGGCCACCTGCAGCGGGGTGAAGGTGCCGTAGTCGTGGTAGCTCTTGATCCGTGCCAGGGCATTGACCAGCTCCTTGTTGCCGACCATGAAGCCGATGCGCCAGCCGGCCATGTTGTAGCTCTTGGACAGCGTGAAGAACTCCACGGCAATGTCCTTGGCCCCCGGTACCTGCATGATCGACGGGGCCTTCCAGCCGTCGTAGACGATGTCGGCATAGGCCAGGTCGTGCACCACCAGTACGTCGTACTGCTTGGCCAACGCCACCACGCGTTCGAAGAAGTCCAGCTCCACGCACTGAGCGGTGGGGTTGGAGGGAAAGCCGAGGATCATCATCTTCGGTTTGGGAATCGACTCGCGAATCGCCCGCTCCAGTTCGGCGAAGAAGTCCACGCCGGGCACCAGCGGCACCGAGCGCACCTGGGCGCCGGCGATCACTGCGCCGTAGATGTGGATCGGATAGCTGGGGTTGGGCACCAGCACGGTATCGCCGTGGTCCAGTGTGGCCAGCATCAGGTGGGCCAGGCCTTCCTTGGAACCGATGGTGACGATGGCCTCGCTTTCCGGGTCGATCTCCACGTCATAGCGATCCTTGTACCAGCGCGAAATGGCGCGGCGCAGGCGCGGGATGCCGCGCGAGGTGGAGTAGCCGTGGGTGTCTTCGCGCTGGGCGACGGTGCAGAGCTTGTCGACGATATGCGGCGGCGTGGCGCCGTCCGGGTTGCCCATGCTGAAGTCGATGATGTCCTCGCCACGGCGGCGGGCGGCCATCTTCAGCTCGGCAGTGATGTTGAACACGTAGGGGGGGAGTCGATCGATGCGCGCAAAACGGCGCGAAGCTTGGTCAGCCATGCTTTCCTCGGGATACGTAAGCGCCCGGAACCGTCCGAGCGACGTCGGCCACTGCGGTGGCCTGGCGGCACGATAATGGCGGCGCCGACGCTTGTCGAGCGCCGCATGAGCATCAGGCCGGAATTTCCCGTTTGAGGCGCGCCAGCACCTCGACCAGGGTATCGATGTCGGCGTCGCCGGTGCGCCAGGAAGATACGCTCAAGCGAAACGCGGGGCGGCCTTGCCATACCGTCGGACCGAACCAGACCTGCCCGGCGCGCTGCGCTGCAACGCGGATCGCCACCGTCTGTTCGTCACTATCGGCGCGCACCAGCACCTGGTTCAGCACCACCCGGTTGGCCACCTCGTAGCCGGCTTCCCGCAAGCGTTCGGCGAGGTATTTGGCCTGGCGCAGGTGGCGGTCGATCATGGCGCGCAGCCCCTCGCGCCCGAGCGAGGCCAGGGCGGCCCAGACCGCCACGCCGCGGGCGCGCCTGGAAAACTCCAAGGTCAGGTTTTTCTGCGCATCCCTGGAGGCGCTGGCATAGACCGCGTCGCTGTTCATGGCGCTGGCCAGCGCGTCGGCGTCCCGACAGATGGCCATGGCGCTGTCGTAGGGGGTGTTCAGCCATTTATGGCCATCGGTGGTCCAGCTGTCGGCCAATTCCACGCTGTCGGCCAGCGTCGCCGCCGAGGACGCCCGCGCCCACAGCCCGAACGCGCCGTCGACATGAACCCAGGCGCCGGCGTCCCTGGCGCGCGGCATTAGCTCGGCGAACGGGTCGAACTCGCCGGTGTTCACCTCGCCAGCCTGCAGACAGACGATGGTCATGTCGTCGATCTCCGGCAACCGGGCAGGATCGATCCGCCCGTGTTCGTCGGTAGGGGCAACGATCAGCCGGCGCATGCCGAAACCGAGAATGCGCAGGGCCTTCTTCACGGTGATGTGGCAGGTCGCGGAGACCAGGACGCGGACATCCGGGGCGCCGACCAGGCCGTCGTTGTCGAAATCCCAGCCCTTGCGCGCCAGCAGGGCACGGCGGGCGGCGGACAGGCAGGCGAGCGTGCAGGCGGTGGCGCTGGTCCCGAAGCCCACCGCGCTGTCCATGGGTAGGCCGAGCGCTTCCAGCACCCAGCGTCCGGCCGCGCGTTCGAGGGCATCGGCCGCCGGCGAATTGTCGAACGAAGAGGCACATTGGTCCCAGGCCAGCACCATGCGCTCCGCTGCAGCGGCCGCGGGCAGGGTCGCGCCGATGACGAAGCCGAAATAGCGAGGTCCGTTCGAGGCGACGGTCGCGGGAGAACCGATTTCATCGACCCGGCGCAGGACGTCGCGGGCTGGCTGGCCGCGTTCGGGCAAGGGGCCGTCGAATGCGGCAAGGTTGGTGATGGCTGCCTCGGTGGGAAACGCGCGGCGCTCGGCGAGGCCTTCGAAGTAGTGCAAGGCACGGCGATCGGCATCCGCCAGCAGGCGGCGTTCATCGGCAGGACTGAGCATGTCGGGCTTCTCGCAGGAAAGGAGAGGGCTACCTTAGCGGGTGCCGTCGCGGGATAGCAGTTACACCCTGCAGGCCGGGAGGCCATACAGTGCCTGCCGCGTGCTCGATATCAACCGAACAGTTCGGGTTCGGGCGGTACACCCGATGGGAATACATGCAAGCCCGCCAAGACGGGCCTGCAGGGGGGTGGGGTCATTCGCCGAGCAAGTCGTTCATGGCGATGATCTGTTCGGCCACCTGAATCAGCTTCTGCTGGCGGCTCATGGCCTGGCGGCGCATCAGGGTATAGGCGTCTTCTTCGTTGCAGTTCTTCATCTTCATCAGCATGCCCTTGGCCAGTTCGATGCGCTTGCGCTCGGCCAGTTGCTGGTCGCGAGCATGCAGCTGCGCGCGCAATGCCTGGTCGTTTTCGAAGCGGGCCATTGCGACCTCGAGGATTGGCTTGAGGCGACTGGCTTGCATGCCCTCGACGATGTAGGCGCTGACGCCGGACTTGATCGCCTGGCGCATCACGTCGGGGTCGTCTTCGTCGGTGAACATGACGATGGGGCGGGGCTGGTCGCGGGTGACCAGGCACACCTGTTCCATCACGTCGCGGCCCGGTGACTCGGTGTCGATCAGGATTACGTCGGGGCGCACGGCCTCGACCCGCTCGGGCAGGTCGATGGTCAGCCCGGACTCGTCGATCACGTCGAAACCGGCTTCGATCAGCACGGCCTTGAGGCGACCGACTTTCTTGGCGGTGTCGTTGATCAGGAGGATGCGCAGCATAGTGGCGGTTGTCCCGTTGAGTTAGAGGGCAAGCGTCTGTTTGTCGTTGGCCAGCGCGTGCAGGGCGAAACTGCGCGCGTAGCCGGCGGGATCGCAGCCGTCCCATAGCTTACCGTCGAGCAGTATGGAACGGCGCATGGGCGTGGCGGGTACCGGGATGCCCAGGGCGCTGGCGGCATCGCGGTAAAGGGCCAGTTGCTGGACCTGGGCGGCCACGCCTTGGTAGTCCGGGTCGTCGCGCAGCAGGCCCCAGCGGCGGAACTGGGTCATGAACCAGAGGCCATCGGACAGGTAGGGCATGTTCACCTCGCCGTCGCCGAAGAACCGCAGGGCATGCCGGTCCAGCCAGGCGTGCCCGATGCCGTCCTCGTATTGGCCGAGAAAGCGCGGCTGGATCGCCGCCAGCGGGGCGTCCACGTACTCGCTGCTGCTGAGCAACTGCGCGGTGCTGCGCTTGTTCTCTTCGCTCGCATCGATGAAGCGGCTGGCTTCCAGCACGGCCATCACCAGGGCGCGGGCAGTATTCGGGTAGGTTTCGACGAATTCGCGGGTGCAGCCGAGCACCTTTTCCGGATGGTCGGGCCAGATCGACTGGCTGGTGGCCAGGGTGAAGCCCATGCGCTCTTCGATCGCCTGGGCGCCCCAGGGCTCGCCGGCACAGAAGCCGTCGATGCGGCCGGCCTGGATGTGGGCGACCATCTGCGAGGGCGGCACCACCACGGTATTGACGTCGTCCAACGGGTGAATGCCCTGGCTGGCCAGCCAGTAGTAGAGCCACAAGGCATGGGTGCCGGTGGGGAAAGTCTGCGCCAGGGTCAGCTTTGCATCACTTTGGTGCGCGTAGCGGGATAGCGCTTCGCCACTGGTCACGCCGGCATCCTTCAGCGGTTGCGAGAGGTTGATGCTCTGGCCGTTCTGGGACAGGCCCATGAGCACCGCCATGTCCACCGGCGGCGTGCCGCCGATTCCCAGGTGCACGGCGTAGAGCAGGCCGTAGAGGCCCTGCGCGGCGTCCAGTTCGCCGCTGATGAGCTTGTCGCGCAGCGTCGCCCAGGATGCCTGGCGCTTGAGGTTCAGCGTCAAGCCGTAGGGCTGGGCGAAGCCCTGGGTGGCGGCGACGATCAGTGAGGCAGAGTCGGTCAGGGCCATGAAGCCCAGGTTGATGGCGTTCTTTTCCGGGGCATCGCTGCCAGCGACCCAGGCCAGGGCATCTTTGCGCGAAGTTGCTTGGTTGTCGGTCATTTGCTTTTGTTCCACCGTTGAACAAAAAGGCGCCGCTCCAACTGCTGCCCGATGCAGGAGCTGTAAGCGGCGCCATTGCCTGTGAACCGACTCCGCCGTTGGAGACGGTTCTTTTGCAATGGAGCTAGCAAGCGATATGCCATCGTCCGATGGCGATCTCTAGGGCGAATGAATTCGCCCCTGCGTGCAGATCGCGTTTCCTCGCGAGGCGAAAAGAAAAAGCCCCGCACGGGGCGGGGCTCATTCGTTGCCGGCTAAGGCTTAGGCTTGAACGACCGGGATCTGGGCGTTCGCAGCGGCTTCCTTGTACTCGGCGATCTGATCGAAGCTCAGGTAGCGGTAGACGTCGGCAGCCATGCTGTCGATGTCCTTCGCGTACTGCATGTACTCCTCGACGGTCGGCAGCTTGCCGATGATCGAGGCGACCGCTGCCAGTTCGGCGGAGGCCAGGTACACGTTGGTCGCGTCGCCCAGGCGGTTCGGGAAGTTACGGGTGGAGGTGGAAACCACGGTGGAACCGGTCTGGACGCGTGCCTGGTTACCCATGCACAGCGAGCAGCCGGGCATTTCCATGCGCGCACCGGCCTTGCCGTAGATGCCGTAGTAGCCTTCCTCGGTCAGCTGGTGGGCGTCCATCTTGGTCGGCGGAGCCAGCCACAGGCGGGTCGGAATGCCGCCCTTGACCTTATCCAGCAACTTGCCGGCAGCGCGGAAGTGGCCGATGTTGGTCATGCAGGAGCCAATGAACACCTCGTCGATCTTCTCGCCGGCCACGGTGGACAGCAGACGGGCATCGTCCGGATCGTTCGGCGCGCAGAGGACCGGCTCTTTCACGTTGGCCAGGTCGATCTCGATCACCGCGGCGTATTCGGCGTCCTTGTCCGCTTCCAGCAGCTTCGGATCGGCCAGCCAGGCTTCCATCGCCTGGGCGCGACGCTCCAGGGTGCGGGCGTCGCCGTAGCCTTCGCCGATCATCCAGCGCAGCAGGGTGATGTTGGAGTTCAGGTACTCGGCGATGGCCGCTTCCGGCAGCTTGATCGCGCAACCGGCAGCGGAACGCTCGGCGGAGGCGTCGGACAGCTCGAACGCTTGCTCGACGGTCAGCTCGTTCAGGCCTTCGATCTCGAGGATGCGGCCGGAGAAGATGTTCTTCTTGCCCTTCTTCTCGACGGTCAGCAGGCCGGCCTGGATGGCGTAGTAGGGGATGGCATGCACCAGGTCACGCAGGGTGATCCCGGGCTGCATCTTGCCCTTGAAGCGCACCAGGACGGATTCCGGCATGTCCAGCGGCATCACGCCGGTGGCGGCGGCGAAGGCCACCAGGCCGGAGCCGGCCGGGAAGGAAATCCCGATCGGGAAGCGGGTGTGCGAGTCGCCACCGGTGCCGACGGTATCCGGCAGCAGCATGCGGTTCAGCCAGCTGTGGATGATGCCGTCGCCCGGACGCAGGGACACGCCGCCACGGGTGCGGATGAAATCCGGCAGGGTGTGGTGGGTGGTGACGTCGATCGGCTTCGGATAGGCCGCGGTGTGGCAGAAGGACTGCATCACCAGGTCGGCGGAGAAGCCCAGGCAAGCCAGGTCTTTCAGCTCGTCGCGGGTCATCGGGCCGGTGGTGTCCTGGGAGCCGACGGTGGTCATCTTCGGCTCGCAGTAGGTGCCCGGACGCACGCCCTGGCCTTCCGGCAGACCGCAAGCGCGGCCGACCATCTTCTGCGCCAGGGTGAAGCCCTTGCCGCTGTCGGCCGGTGCTTCCGGCTTCTTGAACAGGTCGGAGGCGCCCAGACCGAGCTCGGCGCGCGCCTTGTCGGTCAGGCCGCGACCGACGATCAGCGGAATACGGCCGCCTGCGCGAACTTCGTCGAGCAGCACGTCGGTCTTCAGCTGGAAAGTGGTGACCAGCTCGTCGCTGCCGTGACGGCGCACTTCACCCTTGATCGGGTAGACGTCGATCACGTCGCCCATGGCCAGGTTGGTGCAGTCGAATTCGATCGGCAGGGCGCCGGCGTCTTCCATGGTGTTGTAGAAGATCGGGGCGATCTTGGTGCCGAAGCAGAAACCGCCAGCGCGCTTGTTCGGAACGAAGGGAATGTCGTCACCGAAGAACCACAGCACCGAGTTGGTGGCGGACTTGCGGGAAGAGCCGGTACCGACCACGTCACCGACGTAGGCAACCGGGAAGCCCTTGGCCTTCAGTTCTTCCATCTGCTTCAGCGGGCCGACCGAGCCAGGCACGTCGGGGTTGATGCCATCGCGGGCCATTTTCAGCATGGCCAGGGCGTGCAGCGGGATGTCCGGGCGCGACCAGGCATCCGGAGCCGGCGACAGGTCGTCGGTGTTGGTTTCGCCGGTGACCTTGAAAACGGCCAGGGTGACCTTCTCCGGGACGGCCGGGCGGTTGGTGAACCACTCGCCATCGGCCCAGGACTGCAGTACGGCCTTGGCGTTGGCATTGCCGGCCTTGGCTTTCTCGGCGACGTCATGGAAGGCGTCGAACATCAGCAGGGTGTGTTTGAGCTGTTCGGCGGCAACTTCGGCCAGCTCGGCGCTGTCCAGCAGCTCGACCAGGGTAGCGATGTTGTAGCCGCCCTGCATGGTGCCCAGCAGTTCGACGGCGCGCTGCTTGCTGATCAGCGGGGAAGTGGCTTCGCCCTTGGCGACGGCGGAGAGGAAACCGGCCTTGACATAGGCGGCTTCGTCGACGCCCGGCGGTACGCGGTTGGTGATCAGATCAACGAGGAAGGCTTCTTCGCCGGCCGGCGGGTTCTTCAGCAGCTCGACCAGGCCTGCGGTTTGTTCGGCGTTCAGCGGCTGGGGCACAACGCCCTGGGCGGCACGCTCTTCTACGTGTTTGCGATAGGCTTCAAGCACAGTCTTACCCTCATCAGTGGTCCCATGGGTTCATCGGGACGCTCATCCAGGAATCCGCTGAACACACGCGCTTCACGGCTTTTTGAGCCGCACAGCCGAGGTTTCAGTGGCTCCATCCAGAAGCTGCTTTCAAAGTTTTACGCCGGAGGAAGGCTTGATGAGGGCTGGCGCGAGGCCTTGCGGACTCGCGCCAACGGAATTCCTGCCGGATGAACTGTGCTCGTGACGCTTTGAAAACAGCTTCTAACGGACATTGGCGCCAAAAATGGCGGGCCGATTCTACTGGAATGCGTCGCCAAAGTTAAGCCAAATGCCAGCGTCGCCTGCGCCCGGACAATTGCCGGCCGGTGCTGCGGGTAGTTCTCGGTTTGGTTTTTATCTCTTTGTTTTATATGGATTCCGATACGATTTCATGGTGGCCGGGGAAGCCGGCGGCGACATGCCCTGATGACCCTGGCTAGACAAAAGGCTAAGCTTGCCGGCCTGTTTTACGTCGCTTGTCCTCCTACCGCCATGTCCAATCAGCGTATCAAAACGCCCTGCGTCGGCCTTTGCTCCACCGTCTATGGCGACCTGGTGTGCCGTGGCTGCAAGCGCTTTCACCATGAGGTGGTGAACTGGAACCTCTATGGCGAGGAGGAAAAGCGTGCCGTCTGGCGGCGCCTGGAGATCCTCCTGGCGCAGGTGATGCAGGCCAAGGTGGAGGTGTTCGATGCCGTCCTGCTGCGCGGCCAGCTGGAGCAGCGGGCGGTGCGCTTCGTGCCGGAGCAGTCGCCGTATTGCTGGGCCTATCAGTTGATCGCCCGCGGCGCGCGGCTGATCAATCAGCTCGAGGCCTACGGCGTGGTGCTGCTGCCCGAGTTCCGTGACTGGGAGCTGCCGGTGCTGCGCGATGCCATCGATCGCGAATTCTTCCTGCTTTCCGAAGCGCATTACGAGCGCTATATCGCACCGCGATTTCTCGTCGAGGGCGTGGAGATTCGCGTCTAGGCGCCTGGCCGGCCTGGACATGCCCGCTGCCAGCAGACAAAGAGAAGCCGCCCGAGGGCGGCTTCTGTTTGCTGAGGTGTCTCTCACTGATGTTGTTGGGAAACCAGCTCCTCCAGGTGGGCGATGATCTCGTCGGGCTTGAGCACCAATACGTCGCTTTCCAGGGAATCCAGCACCACTTCCGCCGTATTGCCGATCAATGCTCCGGATAACCCGGTGCGCGCCACGGTGCCGATCACGGTGACCGCTGCCTGCAGTTGATGGGCCATCTGCGGGATCAGCACGTCGGCAGGACCTTCGGCGATATGCAGCCGCGAATCGGCGATCTCGTACTCGGCCTGGAACGAACGGCATTGTTCGCGATAGCGCGCCTCGATGGTCTCCTTGAGCTGGAAGGTCGGGTCGGCGGCGGAGAGCATTGGCGTCGGGTGGGCGCTGATCACGTGCAGCTCGCCCTTGGCCAGATTGGCGATGTCGTAGCCATGGCTGACGATGCTGGCGTGCAGCACGCGGTGATCGCTGTCGGCGTTGCCGACGTCCACTGCGGCAAGAATGGTGCCGCCGGTCCAAGGCTTGTCGGTCTTCACCATCAGCACCGGGCCGGGGCAGTAGCGCAGCAGCTTCCAGTCGTCAGGCGTGAGCAGGGCGCGCTTGAGCGGGTTGTCCGGCAGGTGTTGCTTGATCACCAGTCCGCAGCCCTCGGCCTGCTGCACCACGATGATGGTCTGGTAGAGATTCTCGTGCCAGGCCTGCTGGCCGCTGACGTTGAAGCCTTCCTGGGCAAGGCTGGTACGCAGGTCGTTGAGGTAGGCGGAATGGTCGTGCTTCTTGTCGCAGACCAGCAGATGCAGGTGGGACTGAGTCACTCCGGCGATCAGTTTGGCCCTTTTCAGCGCGAGAGCTTCCGGCTGCTCGGGGTCCATTACCACCAGAATGCTGCGAATGGCTTGCATGATCATCGTCTCCTTGGAGCTGTTTATGCCTGACATCACTATAGATGCCGGCAGAAGTCGGCGGTTTTGACATATATCAAGCGCACAACTGGCCGTGCTCGTCGTCATTCGTATAATGGCCCGCCCCTGACCCGTCTGCCAGCGTAGAGCCCGATGCAATTGTTACCCGAGATAGAAGCCTTTCTGCGTTGCCCGACCCCCCAGGCCTGGATCGACCAGGCGCTGCAGCATCAGGACCTGCTACTGATCGATCATGCCAACTGCGAGAAGAAAGCGGCGTCCACCGCGCTCAACCTGTTGTTTCGCTACGTCGAGAAGGCCGATCTGCAGTACAAGTTGTCGCGTTTGGCCCGCGAGGAACTGCGTCATTTCGAACAAGTGGCGGCGCTGATGAAAAAGCGCGGAATCGCGTACCGGCCGGTCAGCGCATCGCTGTATGCCCAGCGCATGCACAAGCACATCCGCACCAACGAACCGCACAAGCTGGTGGACACGCTTATCGTCGGCGCGTTCATCGAAGCGCGCTCCTGTGAGCGATTCTTTCGCCTGGCGCCGTATCTGGACGAGGAACTGGGCAAGTTCTACCGCTCGCTGCTCAAGTCAGAGGCGCGGCATTACCAGGACTACCTGAAGATGGCCGAAGCCTATGCCGGTAGCTCGATCGACGAGCGCGTGGCGTATTTTGCCGAGGTCGAGCAGGACGCCATCCTGACGCCCGACAAGGAGTTCCGCTTCCATAGCGGTGCGGCGGCCTGAGCCTGGCCTCGGCTGACCCGCGAACCCCTTCTGCTTCCCCCGGAGACCGGCCTTCGCCGGCGTGGCCCGCCTGCCCGGTGCCGCTGCCGGCTGGCCGACGTCGGCCCGGCAGGCGCACCGCATGTGTCTGGTGGTCTTCCAGGCGAGTAGCGGCGCAAAAGAAAAAGCGCCCCGTAGGGCGCTTGCTCTGGTTGCAGGCTTACTCCTGGATCTTTAGGTCTAGCGCCAGGTCGCGGGCTGCCTTGGTGGCGAGCACGCTCATCAATTGGCCGATTTCGTCCTGGCGGCTGCTGGCACCGCCCTGGCCAGCGCCCATCATCACGCTGGGGACCGGCGCCTGAGCGGCCGCCTGGGCCCACACCTTGTTGATCGCGACCAGTGTGTCGAGCTTGGCCTGTAGGGCACCGTCCGCCTTGATGGTGGCCTCGCGGGCATGGGCTTCGGCGTCGGCGGTGATCTTGGTGGCTTCGGCGTTGATACCCGCCTTGTCGCGCAGCAGTTCGGCGGTCTGCTTTTCGATCTCGGCGCGTTGCCGCTCGCGCTCGGCGTTGATCACCGCCAGTTGTTTCTCGGTCTCGGCCTGGGTGGTGCGTTCGATCTGGTCGCGCAGGGTTTCCTGGCGGCGGGCTTCCACTTCCTTCTCGCCGCGGGCGGTGACCAGCAGCTTCTCTTCCTCTTCCTTCAGGCGGTTCTGCCGGGCCACGGCCAGCTCGGCGAGGGCCTGCTGCACCTTGATCATGCGCTGCTTGTACTGCGGGTTGGGGTCGACGTTGGTGATGCGCGCCTCCACCACTTCCACGCCGTACTTGCGGAACTGTTGCTGCTTGCGGACAGGGATGCCCTTGCTGTCGGTGACCTTCTCGGTGACGAACTGGCTGACGTTGTTGTCGCCGAATACGCCTTGCTCGTTGCCGGCCTGCAGAATGGCGGTCTGGCTCGGCTGGTGGCCGCGTGGCGCGCGGATTTCCTTGCGCTTGATCAGATAGAGGCCGTCGTTCAGCTGGTTCTCGAACTCGGCGGCGAATTCGCTGCGGGCGCCGGCATAGAAGTCATCGGCGCTCATCAGCGAAGCGGTGGCCTGCAAGGTTTCCTTGATCGCCGGCACCAGCGCGGTCTTGATGAAGTTTTCCGGGTTGCGGTACTCCTGGGCGATGCGCAGGAACTGCTCGCCGGCCGGCAGGCGGAAGCGCGCCGAGGACTCGACCTTGGCGTCGACGTTACCGAGGAAGACGATGGGGAAGGCCTCGATGGTGGCGCCCAGTGAGTCGTTGTCGCTGCTCTCGTCGATGGCCAGCGCCTCGGTGAGGACCGATTGCACGCTCAGGGCCTTTTTCCATGCGGTGGCGCGACCGAACCACTTGGTGGCGTAGCCGACGTCATCGACCACTTTTTCCTCGCCGAAGATGGTGCGCACATGGGTGGCGAAGCCGGCTTCGTTATAGAAGAACACGCCATTGAAGACGCCGAAGGCAATGACGAGGAAAAGGATCGGCGCTACGAGAAACTTGAACACCTGGGCCGTGCTTGGCATGGTCGCTCCTGAGGGGGCTGATGGGGAGCGGCGATGCTGCTGATGGCCAGGGTGTCCGTCAAGTGGCAGTGTGCCATCCCGTGAAGGCGTTCGCGTGCCATCACTCGATGGCGAAAGCCTCCAGCCGGAAACCCTCGGTATCGACCTGCAAGGCCCAGCCCTGGCGATCCCAATCGCCAAGCACGATGCGTCGCGCAGGCTGGCCGCCGACGGTCAGGTCGTGCACCGCCGGCCGATGGGTGTGTCCATGGATCAGCGTGCGAACGCCTTTGGCCTCCATCAGGCGCACGACCTCTTCGGGCGTGACGTCGACGATCTCCATGGCCTTCTGCCGCGTCTGCATGCGGCTTTCCTTGCGCAGCTTGCGTGCCAGTTTGTGGCGGGTGGCCAGTGGCAGGTGGCGCAGCACCCATAACGTCAGCGGATTGCGCAGGATGCGGCGCAGGCGCATGTAGGCCAGGTCGCGGGTGCACAGGCTGTCGCCGTGCATCAGCAGCACCTGCTCGCCGTTCAATCGCACCAGCGACGGATCGGCCAGCAGCGTGCAGCCGGCGGCGCGGCAGAAACCCTCGCCGAGCAGGAAGTCGCGGTTGCCGTGCATCAGGTAGATGCGCGTGCCGCTGTCGCTCAGCTCGCGCAGGGCCTCGGCGATGGAGCGTTGGAACGGGCTCATGGCGTCGTCGCCGATCCAGGCTTCGAAGAAGTCGCCGAGGATGTACAGCGCCTCGGCCTGGGGCGCGCGAGTCTTGAGGAAATGCAGAAACGCCCGGCTGAGGTCCGGGCGTTGCTCGTCAAGGTGCAGATCGGAGATCAGCAGGATCACGTGATTACTCGACGATCTCGGCCTTCTCGATGATCACGTCGTCCACCGGAACGTCCTGGTGGCCGCCTTTCATGGTGGTGGCCACGCCCTTGATCTTGTTGACCACCTCCATGCCTTCGACCACTTCACCGAACACCGCATAACCCCAGCCCTGCACGGTGGGTGCGCTGTGGTCGAGGAAGGTGTTGTCGGCGACGTTGATGAAGAACTGCGCGGAAGCCGAGTGCGGTTCCATGGTGCGGGCCATGGCCACGGTGCCGACCTTGTTGGAGACGCCATTGTTGGCTTCGTTCTTGATTGGGGTACGGGTGGCTTTCTGCTTCATGCCCGGTTCGAAACCGCCGCCCTGGATCATGAAGTTGCCGATCACGCGATGGAAGATGGTGCCGTCGTAGTGGCCGGCCTTCACATACTCTTCGAAGTTGGCCACGGTTTCCGGCGCCTTGTCGGCGAACAGGTTGAGGGTGATGACGCCGTGGTTGGTATGCAACTTGATCATGGGAATTCCGCTCTCTCGGGAAAATAGAAGGCCTGTCAGGGGCTTGACAGCTTCGGCTATGATACGGGCTTTGATTTGACCGGCCTACCCTGGCTGGTCACCCGGATAGCCAAGGACCCCATGAGCAAGCCCGAAAACGCCGCCACGCCCGCCGCCAACTTCCTCCGGCCGATCGTCCAAGCCGACCTGGATGCCGGCAAGCATAGCAAGATCGTCACCCGCTTCCCCCCGGAGCCCAACGGCTACCTGCACATCGGCCATGCCAAGTCGATCTGCCTGAACTTCGGCCTGGCCGAGGAGTTCGGCGGCGAGTGCAACCTGCGTTTCGACGACACCAACCCGGCCAAGGAAGACCAGGAATACATCGACGCGATCAAGAGCGACGTCGAATGGCTGGGCTTCAAGTGGGCCGGCGAGGAACACTACGCCTCCGATTACTTCGATCAGCTGCATGAGTGGGCCATCCACCTGATCAAGGCCGGCAAGGCCTTCGTCTGCGACCTGAATGCCGAGGAAATGCGCGCGTATCGCGGCAGCCTGCACGAGCCGGGCAAGAACAGCCCGTTCCGCGAGCGCAGCGTGGAAGAGAACCTCGACCTGTTCGCCCGCATGAAGGCTGGCGAATTCCCGGATGGCACCCGCTCGCTGCGCGCCAAGATCGACATGGCCTCGCCGAACATCAACCTGCGCGACCCGATCCTCTACCGCATTCGCCACGCCCATCACCACCAGACCGGCGACAAGTGGTGCATCTACCCGAGCTATGACTTCACCCACGGCCAGTCCGACGCCCTCGAGGGCATCACCCACTCCATCTGCACCCTGGAGTTCGAGGACCATCGCCCGCTGTACGAGTGGTTCCTGGCCAACCTGCCGGTGCCGGCCCAGCCGCGCCAGTACGAATTCGCCCGTCTCAACCTGAACTACACCATCACCAGCAAGCGCAAGCTCAAGCAACTGGTGGACGAGGGGCATGTGAGCGGCTGGGACGACCCGCGCATGTCCACGCTTTCCGGCTATCGCCGCCGCGGCTACACCCCGGCCTCCATCCGCACCTTCTGCGAGATGATCGGCGTCAACCGCGCCGGCGGCGTGGTGGACATCGGCATGCTGGAATTCGCCATCCGCGAAGACCTGGACGCCAACGCCGCCCGTGCCATGTGTGTGCTCAAGCCGCTGAAGGTAGTGATCACCAACTACCCGGAAGGCAAGGTCGAGAACCTCGAACTGCCGCGCCATCCCAAGCAGGACATGGGCGTGCGTGTGCTGCCGTTCTCCCGCGAGATCTACATCGACGCCAGCGACTTCGAAGAAGTCCCGCCGGCCGGCTACAAGCGCCTGATCCCCGGCGGCGAAGTGCGCCTGCGCGGCAGCTACGTGATCCGCGCCGACGAGGCGATCAAGGACGCCGACGGCAATATCGTCGAGCTGCGCTGCTCCTACGACGAGAACACCCTGGGCAAGAACCCTGAAGGCCGCAAGGTCAAGGGCGTGATCCACTGGGTGCCGGCCGCCGAGAGCGTCGAGTGCGAAGTACGCCTGTACGACCGCCTGTTCCGCTCCGCCAACCCGGAGAAGAGCGAGGAGGGCGGCAGCTTCCTCGACAACATCAATCCGGAGTCGCTGGTGGTGCTCAAGGGCTGCCGCGCCGAACCGTCTCTGGCCAACGCCGCGCCGGAAGAGCGCTTCCAGTTCGAGCGCGAGGGCTACTTCGTCGCTGATCTGAAGGACAGCAAGCCCGGCGCCCCCGTATTCAACCGCACCGTCACCCTGCGTGACTCCTGGGGTCAGTGATGGCGCTGAGCATCTACAACACCCTGAGCAAGGTCAAAGAGCCGTTCCAGCCGCTTGAGGGCAACCAGGTGCGCATGTACGTCTGCGGCATGACCGTCTACGACTTCTGCCACATCGGCCACGCCCGCGTGATGGTCGCCTTCGACGTGATCGCCCGCTGGCTGCGTCAGTCCGGCTATGCGCTGACCTACGTGCGCAACATCACCGACATCGACGACAAGATCATCAAGCGCGCCAATGACAACGGCGAGCCGTTCGAAGCGCTGGTGGATCGCATGATCGCCGCCATGCACGAGGACGAGACACGCTTGGCCGTGCAGCGCCCGGATATCGAGCCGCGCGCCACCGGCCATATCGCCGGCATGCACCAGATGATCCAGACGCTGATCGACAAGGGCTACGCCTACGCGCCCGGCAACGGCGACGTCTACTACCGCGTCGGCAAGTTCGAAGGCTACGGCAAGCTCTCGCGCAAGAAGATCGAAGACCTGAAGATCGGTGCGCGCATCGAGGTCGACGAGATCAAGGAAGACCCGCTGGACTTCGTGCTGTGGAAAGGCGCCAAGCCGGGCGAGCCGAGCTGGGATTCGCCCTGGGGCAAGGGGCGTCCGGGCTGGCACATCGAATGCTCGGTGATGTCCACTTGCTGCCTGGGCGAGACCTTCGACATCCACGGCGGCGGCCCGGACCTGGTATTCCCGCACCACGAGAACGAGATCGCACAGAGCGAGGCGGCCACCGGCAAGCACTACGCCAACACCTGGATGCACGCCGGCGCGGTGCGCGTGGATGGCGAGAAGATGTCCAAATCCCTGGGCAACTTCTTCACCATTCGCGAAGTGCTGGAGAAGTACCACCCGGAAGTGGTGCGTTACCTGCTGGTGTCCAGCCACTACCGCAGCCCGATCAACTACTCCGAAGACAGCCTCAAGGAAGCCAAGGGCGCCCTGGAGCGCTTCTACCACGCCCTCAAGGGCCTGCCGGAGGCTCAGCCTGCCGGTGGCGAGGCCTTCGTCGAGCGCTTCAAGGCGGCCATGGACGACGACTTCAACACCCCGGAAGCCTGCGCCGTGCTGTTCGAGCTGGTCCGCGAAGTCAATCGCCTGCGCGAGTCCGACCTGCAAGCCGCTGCCGGCCTGGCCGCGCGCCTGAAGGAACTGGCCGGGCTGCTCGGCGTGCTGCAACTGGAGCCGGACGATTTCCTCAAGGCCGGCGCCGAAGGCAAGGTCGATGCGGCCGAAGTGGACGCCTTGATCGCCGCCCGCCTGCAGGCTCGAGCCGAGAAGAACTGGGCCGAATCCGACCGCATTCGCGACCAGCTCACCGCCATGGGCGTGGTGCTGGAGGATGGCAAGGGCGGCACCACCTGGCGCCTGGCGGACTGACCCGTTGCCGCAAAGACAAAGGCCGCCGATGCGGCCTTTGTCTTTTCCGGCTACTTCATTTTTCCGTAGGAGCGGGCCATGCCCGCGATAGAGCGATCCTCACCGACAGTTCGCGGGCATGGCCCGCTCCTACAAAGGCTTGCAGCCACGGCGCGAGCTGAAGCCTGCACCCGTAGGTTGCGGTTGAGCGAAGCGAAGCCCAACAAGGAGCGCATAGCGCTCCCATGCTGCAATGCTCTTCAGACGCTGCCCTGGCCGACTGTGCCAGTCGCTTCAAACAAACGCCTGGTCGGCAAAACCGCGCGGCAAGCGCTGCCGACCGGGCAGGGCGGTGAGCTTTTCCCGCCAGGCGCTGCGCCAGTCGCTCGCCACTTGCTGACGGTTGGTGCGGTTACCTCTGCGCGCGGCGTTGCGCGCGGTTTGGCGGGCTTGTTTGAACGCCTCGGTATTGCGGCAGTTGCGGCATTTCACCTTGGCGAGTTCGGGGCTGGATGTGAGGTTGTCGCCGTGCCGGCCGCAGGCAAGGTGCCCGTCGACCCTGAAGTGAGTAACCATCGTTCCGGTCTCCTTTGGGCGGGAAACTTCGCCGAAACAACGCGTTTCGGCCATCCCTTCAAGAAGTTGGACCCGCATGGCGTGCAGTCAGTTCGCTATCAGTCGGGCCAGGGCCCAGGCAGGTTTTTGATGAGTGCGCTGACGTTTTCTCTGAGCTCCAGATCATCCGTCCGCATGGCGGCCTCGTTGGCTTGAATGGCCAGGATGTTGGCTCTTGCCGTATCGCCCAGGTCAAGAAACGCCTCTGCCATCGCCAGGCTGATGGAGGCGATGTACTCATCCAGCCCGGCGGCCTCCGCATAGCCGAGCGCTTTTTCGTAGAAGCGCATCGCAATCGCCTTGTCGGCAGTGAAATCCCCAAGCGTTTCCCATTGAAACGGATGCTGGTTGCCGGCGCTTTCGCTGCTTTCGCACAGGTTGACCAGTTCCTGGTAGGCAGCCCATTGGGCTTTCTTGTCGTCCATGGCAGACGCGTTGACCATGGCCAGGACGATTTCGTGAACGGCATCGAACAGTAGGGGTTTCATGCGGCGGGGAGTCCAAGCAGCGGCGTGGCGAGGCGTGGGATTGTGCCGCGCCTGGCGAGGCGCTTTCCACCGGTTGTCCCCTAGAGCAACACCGCCAGCCAGGTCGAGGCGAACAGCAGCAGGGCCAGCAGCTGGTTGAAGTGATCTTGCCCAGCAATCGTGGACACGTGTTTAAGCCCTCATCCTGGCCTCGAAGCCCTCTGGGCTGATGTGCCCCAGTGTGCTGTGACGCCGCTGGCGGTTGTAGTCGATTTCGATGTATTCAAATACGGTTTCTCGCATCTGGGCGCGGTTCATGAAGCGCTCACCGTGGATGCATTCGACCTTCAAACTGTGGAAGAAGCTCTCCGCACAGGCGTTGTCGTAGCAGTTGCCCTTCGCGCTCATGCTGCATCGCAGGTAATGGGCGCGGATCAGCTCTTGGTAAGCCGCTGAGCAGTACTGGCTGCCTCTATCGCTGTGCACTATCACGCTCTTGGGGTACTTACGTCGCCATAAGGCCATGCGCAAGGCATCGCAGGTTAGATCGGCGGTCATGCGCTCGCTCAGGGACCAGCCAATGACCATCCGCGAGTAGAGGTCGATGACCACCGCCAGGTACAACCATCCTTCCTCGGTGTGCAGGTAGGTGATGTCGCCCACCCATTTCTGATTTGGGGTCGATGCCGTGAAATCCTGCTTGAGCAAGTTCTCCGCCACCGGCAGGGAGTGGCGGGAGTTGGTGGTGGCCTTGAACG
>NZ_JBSKHQ010000012.1:0-153387 GCF_057128665.1 Zestomonas ipomoeae | reverse complement strand
TAGTTCGCGCAGCGGGGGCCAAGCGTTCAAGCGATCGCGAAGATCATCATTGTTATCGGCCTTGTTCCGCTGCAGGAGCGGAGATCCTTGAAGTCCGCTTTTGGCCGAAACCCGACGATCACTGCAGACTCCTTTCAACCAGCCGTCCCGGCGAGCTGGAGATAAGCGAAGACCGGAAGAATAGAAGCACGCACGGCATTGCGCCGGCGTGCTCTCGGGAGACTTCAAGCTGCCTGAGTGAACAGTTGCCTGCCATGGTCAAGGCTCTGGTCGATCAGCCATTTACCGTGGGCGATGGAGGCGTGCTGGGCTTTTTCCAAGTCGGACATGAAGGCATGATCGAGTGGTAGCGGCAGGCGCCGGGTGGTGTGTCCGCTGGGGTCGGTGATGCGGCAACCACCCGCCCAGGGTGTGGGGTTATCGGCGTATTGCAGGACTTCAGCGCAGATGATGTGGTCGCGGTAGGTGCATTGCATCGTGCTCATGGTCGGAACCTCGCTGTCGGGAGCCTTCCATCACGCCGGCGCAACGCTTCCGCTTCGTCAACGAGGCCGCGATGGATCGGCCTGGACATGGCCGCTGCATGCAGCGGATTCGAAGTGGTACCAGCCTTCGTCCTCGTGCGCTGGTACCCTCCCGATGGTATAGCACATCGCGCCACCCGGAAGTCCCGTCCGTCTACGGGCGGCGACCGTCGACTCGCCCCTGTCCCTGGAGCCCCTTTCATGGAAACCCATGCCCATCAGGCTACTGCGCCGACATCCCGCCCCTGGCTGCGCATCGCACTGCATCTGCTCTCGTTGATGCTGTTGGCGGCGCTGGGCCAGGCGGTCTGGAGCAGCCTGCCGGCCTTTCGCGAGCTGTTCGCCAGCCTCGGCATGACGCTACCGGCGCTGACCGGGCTGTTGATGAATCACACCGGGGCGGTCGCCTGGGTGGGCGTCGCCTGTTGGCTGCATCAGATGCTATGGCTGCTGTCGTGGCTGGTCCTGCGCACGCGCTCTGCCCATACCGGTTTGCTGCTGGCGTCCGTGCTGAGTTGGGGGCTGGCAGCCATGCTGATAGTCGCCCTGTATCTGCCCGCCTGGGTCATCGCATCGCCGGTCTGAGCGGGCTGGAGCCCCCTGCTGGCCCGCCTGTGGACAGGTGGCGAAAACGATGGCTTCCAGCCGCGAGCGAACCGATTAGAATCCGCAGCTTGCCGCCAATGCCGCCTCGTTCGAGGCGAGACATGGCTCCCTCTCCCACCAGAACAAGAGAAACCCGATGGGCGCTCAATGGAAAGCCAAACATAAAGAAGCGGCAGCGAATGCCAAGGGCCGGATCTTCGGCAAGCTATCGAAGGAGATCATGATCGCCGCCCGTGCCGGCGCCGATCCAGACATGAACCCCCGTCTGCGCCTGGTGGTGGAGCAGGCGAAGAAGGCGTCGATGCCCCGCGAAACCTTGGAACGTGCCATCAAGAAGGGCGCCGGCCTGCTCGGCGACAGCGTCAACTTCGAGCGCACCACCTATGAGGGCTTCGCTCCTCACCAGGTGCCGGTGATCGTCGAATGCCTGACCGACAACGTCAATCGCACCGTCGCCGAAATCCGCGTGCTGTTCCGCAAGGGCCAGTTGGGTGCCTCCGGCTCGGTCGCCTGGGACTTCGATTACTGCGGCATGATCGAGGCCACGCCGAGCACAGCCGATGCCGACCCGGAACTGGCGGCCATCGAGGCCGGTGCCCAGGACTTCGAACCGGCCGAAGACGGCGCGACGCTGTTCCTCAGCGACGCAACCGACATGGATGCGGTGTGCCGTGCGCTGCCCACCTACGGCTTTACCGTGCTGTCGGCACAGTTGGGCTATCGGCCGAAGAACCCCGTCAGCACCCTGACCGATGCTCAACTGGAAGAGGTCGAAGCCTTCCTCGATGCCATCGACGCCCACGACGACGTGCAGAACGTCTACGTGGGCTTGGCCGGCTGAGCGATCGACATGCGCGGCAGCGAGGCGAACGTTCGCTGGCCCTGGCATGCGCTGAGCCTGTTCTGCCTGCCGATCCTCGCTGGCCTGGCCCTGTTCGGCGGGCTGTATGGCCTACGGGTGCGGGAGGTCGGCGGGACCTTGCTCGGCGGCATGGGCGCCCTGCTGGGGCTCGCGCTGGGCCTGCCAGCGCTGGTGGCGCTGGTGGCGCTGGGCGTAGCCTGGCTGCTGGGGCTGAGCGGCGCTCGCGTATTCTTCGGCCTGACCTGCCTGCTGTTGGCTGGCGTTGCCCTGCAACAGTGGCTGCAGTACCCCGACGACGGCGACGGCAACCTGATCTTTGCGCCGCAGCGCCATGAGCTGGGCGGGGTTGTCTTGGGCAGCATCCTGCCGATCCTCGCCAGCCTGCTCTGGCCGCGCCGTGCACGAGGCACGCCGGGCATGCTGCGCTGGACCCTCGCCAGCGGCCTGGCGACGGTCTGCCTGCTGGCCTTGCTGCTGATCGCCCGAGGGGTCTACCAGACCCGGTTGCCGTCCTGTTCCTTCGACGCGCAGACGGGCGAACAGCTCAGCCTGTGCCTGGGCGACGAGGCTCCCGTTCTGCGCTGACGCCGGCGGCTCGCCGGGCCATACTCGCGTTATCCACACCTGGCAGGTTTCCCCATGAGCACGAACAAACCGAACATTCCCTACAGCCAGCGCGAACAAGGCTATCGGGAGAAGGCACTGAAGATGTATCCCTGGGTCTGCGGTCGCTGCGGACGCGAGTTTTCCGGCAAACGCCTGAGCGAACTGACCGTGCACCACAAGGATCACAACCACGACAACAACCCGGAGGACGGCTCCAACTGGGAGCTGCTGTGCCTCTATTGCCATGACAACGAACACTCGCGCTACACGGACAACCAGTACTTTGCCGAAGCCAAGCCTGGGGGCGACCAGGCCCCGAAGACCACCTTCAAGGCCTTCGCCAACCTTGGCGACCTGCTCAAGAGCGACAAGCCTTAGCAGCCGGGCGCCAGGCGATGGCACCTCGCCATGAGCGACCAATTGGCTAAGCTCACTAGGGCCTGTAGGAGAAATCGTCCGGCGACAATCAGCCGAGGCAAGGACCGGCGAGGAAGCGGCCGGGGTCGCATTCGCCACCGTGCTCGGTGCATGCATGCCCACCGAACGCAGGCACTTTTCTTACAGGGCTAGCAGGACAGTCGTCAGGGAGGGACGGAAGACGAAGAAGTAACGCATGAATCGCCTACGTAGAATTCTCGCCGGCTGCGGCCTGGTAGCAGCTGTCTGCGCCCACGCCGAGGAAGTGGTGCTGACCAACGGGGAATGGCTGCCCTATCAGTCCGAGCATCTGAAGCACTACGGCGTCATCTCGCACATCGTCAGCGAAGCGTTCGCGCTGGAAGGCGTTCACGTCAGCTATCGCTTCCACCCGTGGAAACGCGCCTATGCCGACGCCCAGAGCGGCAAGACCAATGGCTCCATCGTCTGGAGCTACAGCGAGGAACGGGACGCCGACTTCTACTTCAGCGATGTGGTGCTGGAGGGCAAGACCGTCTTCTTCCACCTCAAACGCGATCCGTTCGAATGGCACTCGTTCGACGACCTGGTCGGCTTCAGGATCGGCGGCACCCTGGGCTATGAATACCTCTTCGAGAATGTGCCGGGCATCGTCATCGAGCGGGCGGCAAGCGATGCGGATAACTTCAAGAAGCTGCTGGCCAGGCGCTTTCGAATCTTTCCCGCCGACCTGGACGTGGGCTACACCCTGTTGAACTCGCCGATGTTCAGCGCGCAGGAACGCCTTCAGATCACCCATCACCCCCGCCCGTACAACCGCACGGAATACCATCTGATCCTGTCTCGCCAGAGGGCCGACAGCCCGCGCCTGCTCGAACGCTTCAACCGCGGCCTGAGAACGCTCCGGGAAAGCGGTCGATACGAGCGCTACATGCAAGCCTCGCAACGAGGCGAGTATCTGCCTGCGCCGGCAGCGCCCTGAGCGAACAGCCGCCGGCGGCCCACGCCACCGTGCATGCGCAAGAGCGGCCTCCTGGCAGCGAAAATCGGCCTGCGCCGGTCGACTGGTCCGACGAACGGCCCCATCGGTCGCCCGGAGCAAGCGTCAAGCAGGTAGAATGCCGCCCCACCGTGCCGGGAGGCACCGGTTCGCACACAAGGATGCTGTCTTCAAGGAGTTTTTATGTTGCGCATGATCGTCGCGCTTACCGCCAGTCTGCTGCTCGCTGCCTGCGCCAGCGACCCACAAGCCGACTACGAGCGTTCCGTGCGGGAAGGTAGTGGCCCCGTTGCCAGCACCAATCTCGAAGCCCTGCACAATACCCGGCCGATTCCATTGCCGCTGATCCCGGAAGCCACCCCGCGCAAATGGGCGATTGGCGCCGAGCAGCCGCGCATGGACTTCGGCACCTCGATTTCCAACTACCGGGTGTTCTCCCTGCAGTTGAAGAAAGGCGAGCCCTACGTGCTCAACGTGAACTCGCTGTGCAACAACAAGTGCCTGGGCTTCAGCAAGTTCGCCCTCAAGCCGCGCGCCCTGCTGCTCGACAGCTACGGCACGGTGATCGCCAGCAAGCCGTCCCGCGGCTCCGCGGTGGTCGGCCTGATGAGCCTGGGTTGGGAAGGCGTAGCCCCGGAAGACGGCACCTATTACCTGCTGGTGGCGGCCGACAACGACGACCTCGGCAAGACCATCGTGCTGGATAACCTGTGGGTCAACAATTCCCCGCTGATGGCGGTGAAAACCGACATGCACAGCGCGCCGTTCGGCCAGGTCGAGGTCTTCTCCACCCCCGCCCAGGACTGATGCAGTTGGCGCTGGACGACTTTCCAGCGCCTGCTCGCCCCCCCTGCCACATACGCCAAGCCATTCCGCGCGCCGCAGCCGGAGCACCCCCGCCAGGGTCTGCACGCTAAGCCGTCGCACTGCGGCTTTCCAGCCTTTCGAATCGTTCGCGCCTTACCTCGGCCAACACGTTTCGTCCATCGGCCAGTGCCCGCCCGGGCTCGGCTCCGCCCGTACACTCCACTGTCACGGCGCCCTCCCAAGGCAGTCGACGTTTGCTCTGCCCATGAACCGCCGCCGGCAAGTTGCCACCGGCGAGCTACGCTTAACCTCACACATCCATGCAGGCTCATGCAGCTTGGGAGGGGGAATGGCAGACAGGTATCCAGGCACGACGAACACCCGACAACTTCCCACATGAGGCAACGATCATGAGCAAGTCGATGGAAACCCGAAAAGAGGCGAAGAAAAAGCCGCAGAAGACCGCCCATGAGAAGCGCATGGCCAAGCGCGACAAGAAGTCCGGCCATTCGCTGCTCGGCAGCCACGCGCCGAACGCCTGACCGGAGCGCTGCGGGGGCGCGGCGACGCGCCCCCGCACCAACCACCATGCGCAGCCAGGAAGAACACGCCGTCGCGCTCGGTCCGTCGTTTCCCTATGCCGCCATCCTGGTGGTGTTCTCGGTTTTGCTGGCGGCCGCTTTCGCCGCGCGCCACAGCTTCTGGGGGTTGATACCCCACGCACTGGCATTCGCCCTCATGGCTTGGGGCGGGCATGAGGCGCTGAGCGGCAAGAGCTTCGCCCATATCCACAAACAGTACCCCGGAGAGACCCGCCTGAGCTGGGCACTGAACAACCTGCTCTGCTTCGTGCTGCTGCCCGGCTTGCTATGGCTGGCGCTCGGCGTGCCGCTGCTGGCCCCGTGGTTCGCCCGCTAGATCAGAGCAATGCCGTGACCGCCAGAGCCACACCCACCGCCAGCGCCATGGCTGTCGCCAGCCACAGCAGTCGATTGAGCGACGGCTTGGCGGCAGCGGCCGGCGCCGCAGGCTTCGCGCCATTGGCCATCGCCGCTGCACGCAACGGGTTGATCGCGGCGGGCCGGTTCGCGGCCGGCGCTTTCGCAGGCTTGGGCAGATCGACCGCACGGACGAACACCGTGGCATCCTCGTCCTCACTCTGCGCCACGTCCACCTTGGGACCGATCACCAGCAAGGTCACCGAGCCCATCTGCAACTGGTCGCCCGGCTGCAGCACCGCGGTGCCGACCTTCTGCTGGTTGACGTAGACGCCGTTGGCGGAGGCCAGGTCCTTCACCTCCAGGATGTTGTCCTTGAGGAAGAACTCGCAGTGCCGCCGCGACAGTTCGGCATCGCTGAAGCACAGCTCGCACTTCACCGAGCGACCGAAGGTCATCGAGCCACTGACGTGGTACTTCTTGCCTTGGTTCTCGCCCTTGGTCACCTGCAGGAACCAGCGCGTCGAGGTTTCGGTCTTCGCGCGCGTCTTGGCCGGGTCGACCAGCAGCAGTTCGAGCGCGCCGAGGCGCAAGCGATCATTGGCCCTCAGTTGGTAGCGCGCGCCGACCCGCTCGTCGTTGACGTAGGTGCCGGCCTGACTGCCGCAGTCCGTCAGGTAGTAGAGGCCATGTTCCTGGCGAATCTCCGCGTGGAAGGCCGTGATGCCGGGGTCGGGCAACACCAAGTTGTTGCGGCTGTCCTGGCCTATGGTGAAGCGTTCGTCGACCAGCCAGATGGGGGCCTGGCGATTGTCCATGAAGTGAATCCTGAGCATGTTCGGCATCCACCTGCACTAGTTGAAAATTCGGTTCCACAGCCGTTTGACCGGGTTCTGCCGCTCCTGGCTGGAGCCCGAGCCGCTGCCACGGCGCGTGCTACTCGCCCTGGCGGCTTGTGCCGCCTTCGCCGCCTCGACCCGCCGGTCATGGTCTGCATACATCTGCAGCAGCGTCGGATCGTCCGGCTGCACGTCCAGTCCCCGCTCGATGTATTCCAGCGCCTGGGCGAACCGCCGATGGGCGAAGGCCTCCTCGCTCATCGCGGCAAAACGCTGGGCCACCTGTTGCAGGCCGAGCAACGCTTGCTCGTTCTGCGGCTCCCAGCCGAGCACCCGCCGATAGTAGTACACCGCACTGTCTTCTTCGGGCAGCAGCAGGCGCCCTTCCGCCAAGCGCTGGCCCGCCAGCAGCAGGTAGTCGACGATGCGCGCCTGCAGCACGCGCTGCAGACCTTCCAGGGCCCGGGCATTGTGCTCGTCGAGGGCCAGTGCCTCGCGAAAGAAGTGATCGGCATTGTCCTGCGGCGGCTCCAGCAGCTTGCCTTCAGCCAGGCGTTGCTCGCCACGCTCGAGCAGGTCGACGACCTTCAGGTGCCGCTGAATCTGGTAGCCGCCCGCCACCGCAACGCCCAGCAGCAGCACGCCGACCAGCACCCATGACAACAGCGAGCGGCGGTGCCGGCCGGGCTGGCGCGGGGCCAGTTGTGGCGCCGGGGCGATGCGCGTGCTGTCCAGATCGTCCGGTTCGTGCAGTTCGTCGAGGCTGGCGAGCAAGGCCTGGCAGTCGGCGAAACGCTCGTCCGGGTTCTTCGCCAACATGCAGTCGAGCAGGTGCTGATAGTGCCCCAGCGGCCGAGGCAGGCGCGGTACGGCCATCTGCAGGTGATTCATCACCGTATGCGTGTAGTTGCCCCCGCGGAACGGATTGGCTCCGGTGAGCATTTCCAGCAGGATCACGCCGAGGCTGTAGATATCGCTGCGCGCATCCAGCGGCTGGCACTGCGCCTGCTCGGGGCTGCTGTAGGCCGGGCTGCCGACGGCG
The DNA here is from genome assembly GCF_057128665.1 of Zestomonas ipomoeae. Lineage (NCBI taxonomy): Bacteria > Pseudomonadati > Pseudomonadota > Gammaproteobacteria > Pseudomonadales > Pseudomonadaceae > Zestomonas > Zestomonas ipomoeae. The sequence continues at coordinate 145,767 of NZ_JBSKHQ010000012.1, read as the reverse complement.
ATGCCGAACTGGGTGAGTTCGTTGTCCACCTCCACTTCCTTGGCTACGCCGAAATCGGTGATCACCGCCGTGCCGTCGTCGCGGAAGAGGATATTGGCGGGCTTGATATCGCGGTGCACCAGGCCCTTTTCGTGCACGACCGCCAGGCCGCCGGCGACCTGCCGGGTGATCTCCAGCGCCCGCCGCGGCTCGAACACCTCGCCCTTGTATCGCGCCAGATCGCCGCCGGAGACGAACTCCATGGCCAGGTAATGACGGCCGTCGGCGAGGCGGCCGATATCGTGGATGGTGATGATAGAGGGATGGCGCAGGGCCGCGACGATATGCCCCTCCTTGATGAAGCGCTTGCTGTACGCTTCGTCGTCGGCCTTGCTCAGGACCTTCACTGCCACCTTGCGGTTCAGCGACTGCTGGGTGGCCAGGTAAACCTCGGCCATGCCTCCCTTGCCCAGCCGGGCGTGCACGCTGTAGCCGGGAATCTCGGGAAAGGCATCGTTCAAGGTGATTGGCGTGCCGCTGTTCATGACTTGCGCGGGCTCAGCAGTCGACTGAAAAAGCCACGCGGGCGGGCTTCCACCGTCGTCGGTTGCTCGGCGGCCAGACGCCCCAGCACGATGCAGGAAATGTTGTCGTTGCCGCCCATGCAATTGGCCTGTTCGATCAGTTGCGCCACCAACTCCTCCAGAGTAGCGGCCGAGGCACACACCTGCTGGATCTGTGCATCGGTCAGCTCGTTGGTCAGGCCGTCGCTGCACAGCAGCAGCAGTTCGTCGGCCTCCAGCGTGCCGTGCAGCTGGCCAGGCTCCAGCGCCTGGCCCGCCTGGCCGAGGCATTGCAGGACGATGTTGCGGCGCGGATGCCGGCGAGCCTCCTCCTCGCTCATTTCTCCGGCGTCGACCATGCTCTGCACCCAGCTATGGTCATGGCTCAGTCGCTCGATGCGCTCGGCGCCGACCCGGTAGGCGCGGCTATCGCCGACCCAGGCCAGCTCGAAAGCCGAGGCATCGGTGAAGCGCACCGCCACCAGCGTGGTGCCCATGCCACGGCTGTCGGGGTCCTGCTCGCCAGCGGCGATGACCGCGACGTTCGCCATGTGGATCGCCGTGCGCAGGCTCTCGCCCTGGCCAACCGCCTCGCGCAGGCTGGCCAGAGCAATGGCGCTAGCCACCTCGCCGCGCTGGTGTCCACCCATGCCATCGGCGACCGCCCACAGCTTCGGCTCCGCGCAGCACAGCAGCGCGTCCTCGTTGTGATCGCGAGTCCGCCCGGCATCGGTCTGCGAGGCGTAAACCAGAATATCCTCGGTGAGCGTCATTTCCCGTTTCTCTATGACCTTCACGACAGTCGCGCATGATGCGACCGCCTACCGTTCACTGTCATCGGTCACCCGTGCTTTGCGCGAAAAATGTTAACCAGTCGACTGCCCGGCACAGTTCCTCGACGGGGTTGCGAAGGAAGCGGGAACGGCCCCCTGGCCTGCGTCGTCCAAGCTACCTAAACTCGCCCCAACACCCTATCGAAATCGCCACGGCAGTTCCCATGACCCGCTACCTCTGGCTTATCGCCCTGCTCAGCACACCCGCGCTCGCCGACCGCGAGGCATACCAGGAATGCATTCTCGAGCACCAGAAAGACGCCAAGGAGGGCCAGGCCGTCTATCTGATTGAACAGGCCTGCGACAAGCTGCACAACCAGGGCTCCTTCCTGTTCACCCGCGAGAAGAACTATTACCAGTGCCTGCTGGACCATCTGCCCGGCGTCGAGCATAGCGCCGCGGTGCAGAAAATCCGCAGTGTATGCAACGCCAAGAGCAATCGCTGAACGCCGGGACCAGGCCCTGCGCCCGCAACCCCATTTGGGCCAGGGCGCAGAAAACGTTAGGTGAATCACAGGATCAAGCGTACAGTGGTCGCACTGTGTTGCATGTGTCACCGTAAATCGACCTGTTTAGATCCCCGGTCCATTCATTCCCTCGGTTTCCTGTTCTTTGCACTCAGTCACGGCCTGGGCTGTTCCATGCCGCGTTTACTTTGTTCAAGGAGACAGTCATGTCTACTCGCCAAACCGGCACCGTCAAGTGGTTCAACGATGAGAAGGGCTTCGGCTTCATCACTCCCGAAAGCGGTCCCGATCTCTTCGTTCACTACCGCTCGATCCAAAGCACCGGCTTCAAGAGCCTGCAGGAAGGCCAGAAGGTCTCCTTCATGGCCGTGAAGGGTCAGAAAGGCATGCAAGCGGATGACGTGCAGGTGATCTGATCACCCACCGCGTCGAAGAAACCGGCCCAAAGGCCGGTTTTTTGCTTTGCGCAATTCCGGGCAGATGCAGTTGCCCGTCTTTGCCTGCAGGCCGTCGCCCCGCCCAGTGCAGGCGCAGCGTTGACGGCCCGCAATGCGCCCCGGATCGATTCCGACGGCGCCGGAGGAGGCGTTCGAGCCTGTCACCGGATATACGTCCGGCAGCCGGTCGACGCCATCCAGCAGGCTCGGCCCGCAGCGGGCGTTCATGCCCGAACGGGACCTTACCGGGGCGTCTGTTGCCCCGTGGCAGTCACTAACGGAGGACGTTGCCATGCGCGTTAAAGGCTCCAGCACCAAGAGCAAACCAGAACCGGCAGTGGTAACCAGTGAGTCCCTCGAGGCTCGCGTCGCCGCCTTCCTGCAGGACGGTGGCGAGATCCAGCAGATCGCCAAGGGCGTCAGCGGCCAGGTCTGGACGAGCAACCGACAGATCCGCCTCGGCAAGTAACCGCCGAACATCGAGCCCGACAACGCGGGGTCACCTTCGCCCCGCGGGCTTTCTTTACCCCAGAAACCAAAAAAGGCGCGCCCATCGCAATGGGCGCGCCTTTTTCATGCCGCATCAGATCATTCGACGCGCTGCACGGTGAAGCGTTGGTTGGTGGCGTTCACCCAGGCCCACTGGCGCACGTTCTGGCCGTTCAGGTAAGGGTCGGGGGTGATGTCCAGCACCTTGCCGCTCTGCTTGTTGGTCAGCATGTAGCTGTCGCCCAGCCAGTCGAACTTCCAGCGCTGGTTGTTGCCACCGTTGCAGGACCACTGCTGCACATTGGCGCCGTTCGAGGTCGAGCCGCCGGCCACTTCCAGGCACTTGCCGCTCAGCTTCGATTTCAGCTGGTAATAGCCATCGCTCATCTGGAACAACGTCCAGCGCTGGTTGTTGCCGCTGTGGCAAGTCCACTGGATGACATTGGCGCCGTCGGCACTGGAGCCCCCGGTGACATCCACGCAACGACCGCTCTGCTTGGCGCGAACCAGGTAGGTACCGACATTGGTGCCGGCCTCCCCGCCGTTGTTGCCATTGTTGTTGCCGTTGTCGCCGCCGTTGGTGCGGGTCGGCATGAAGTTGGCAATTTCAGTGGCGACGTTCTGCAGGGCTCGGGCGGAGTCCGCCTCGTTGGCCTGTCCGGCCGGCACGCCGCAGGGCAGGCCGTTGCAGGTCAGGTTGGGGCTGGAGAACTTGGACAGCCAGGGCGCATTGAACACCTGCGGATAGGCCATGATGGTGGCGAATGAACCGTAGACGCCATGACCGATGCCGTAGCGATAGCGCGCGCCGCTTTGGTCACCCTGGGCCCGCGAATGGGTCAGGCCCATGTTGTGGCCCAGTTCATGGGCGAGCACCTGGGCACCGCAGGTCGGCCCGGTGACGTTGAACGCCCAGTCCCGATGCACGGCGACATAGCCGATGCCGCAGGCACCCTTGGCATGCACCTGCACCACGAAGTCGGCACCCAGCTCGTTGCGCTTCTGCGCCACCCAGCTATTGGTGCGCAAGTTGCCCAGCACCTGCCCCATGTCGGCGCCGGCCATCTCCGACGGCAGCGCCCCCACCATGCGCAGCTGAATGTCCACTTTGCTGTCGCGGTACATGCCGTTTGCCTGGGTCACCCAGCTTTGCAAGGCCGTACTGGTCTGCCCGCTGAAATGCTGATTGGAGTAGCTGTCATAGAGGAACAGCACGTCGACGGTGGCCGCGTGGGTGACCAGTGGCGCCAGGCCGAGGGCCGCGCCGCCGGCCCAGCGCTTCAGCCGGGACAAAAGAGTAGCGTTCGCCTGAATACAGGACATCGGGAAAGTTTCCTTTTTTATTGGAAGGATTTATCGATAAGCGTTACGGCCACCTGACGGTAAAACGGCCAGTCGAGCGCTCGGTTCTACAAGGTGCCCTCAACTTCCGGGCTGCCCGGCAAAGTTGCCGGAGTCTTGGCCAACTCATCGGCGGGAACTTTCACAAGAACATCGGGCGACTTGAACAAGGTCGCACTATTGGCGATCCAGCCATATTCACCACGGGTTTCCATTTCGAAGTGCCCGTTCGGCGTCGTCATACCGCCAACTATCAGGTTTTCTCCACGGGTGAATACCACGCGGGAATCGTTTTCCAGGTCTTTCAGGTGGCCGACCCAGGTGACGTTGTTGCTGTCGCCCACCTGAACATCGTCGATGACCGCGGTAAAACTGCGATTGAGCTGGGCGATATCCATTTCGAAGGTATCGCCAGGCACCAGCGACTCGATCTTCATCGGGTTGATCTGGATGAACTCACGGCCGTCGAGTTGATCTTCCAGCGAGAGCTGCAAGCCGGCCGGGGCGCTATCCAGCGGGCGCCAGGCGGAATCCTGAGCAATGGCGGCCTGCAGCGCCTTGATATCCACCGGCTGGCCGTTGCGCCGAGCGGAGATTTCATTGGCCCGATCACCCAGGGTGGCGTAGTCCGGATTGCTGTCGGGCAGTTGCAGAAGGCTGTCGACATGCGGTCCAGCGGATGCGCCAACGGCCGGCTTGTTCGCTTGGGCAGCAACCGTCGACTGCTTCGGTGCGGACGTCGTCAGGGACTGCTGAACGGAATGGCCGGTTGCCTGAGTTGTTTCGGCAGCCGCCTCGTTGTTCGCGTCGAACAATGAACTATTGACCAGGACAATCGCCGACATCGCGCCAACAAGTACGCAACCACCGGCCAGTGCAATTTTATTTTTAGTTTGCATGTATGCCTCTTGTAATTGGCTAGTGCCACTCTCGATGGGGGCATTGTTAGTGGCTTTATCGAAGAGCGGCGATAACCGGCGCACACAATATCGGTTGAAATTGCGTTTTGTGATCGGCTAGCAATAAGAAGTGCCTGTTGGTTCAAGAACCGGCAAAGGTATAAGTTGCCAAATATCGCCATTTATATGACGTCGTTAATTTGTCCCGCCATTCTGTAACGCCGGGCATAGTGGCTAGTCTGTTGACTGTCCTTGCACTCATGGGAGACCGACATGCACCGCCGCAATCTTCTCCGGGGCCTCGCCCTGCTTCCCGCCCTGCCCTTGCTCGGGGCCTGGGCGGCTGATAGCTCCGGCGATCCCGGCAAAGCAATCGCCGCGCTGAAAAAGACCGACACCGAATGGCGCGCCCTGCTGGACCCCGATGCCTACGCCGTGCTCTTCGAGGAAGCGACCGAACCGGCGCGCAGCAGCCCGTTGAACAGGGAGAAACGCGCCGGAACCTTCGTCTGCGCAGCCTGCTTTCTTCCCCTGTTCGAAAGCCAGCACAAATATGAAAGCGGCACCGGCTGGCCCAGCTTTACCCAACCCATCGCCGGCCACGTAGCGACCAAGCGCGACTTCAAACTGATCTTTCCGCGCACGGAGTACCACTGCGCCCGCTGCGGCGGGCACCAGGGCCATGTCTTCGACGATGGCCCGCCACCACGCGGCGAGCGCTGGTGCAATAACGGCCTGGCCCTGCGCTTCGTGCCGCAGAGCGAGCCCCTGCCTGAACTACGGAGTTGATCATGCGCTACCTGACGTTACGCCTGCGATGCGGCACCCTGGCCCTGCTCTTGTTCGGCCTGCTGGCCGGTCACGCCTGGGCCGACGAAACGCCAACGGCCCAGGCGATCTTCGCCGGCGGGTGCTTCTGGTGCACCGAGTCGGACTTCGACAAGATGCCCGGCGTGCTCTCCACCACCTCCGGCTACACCGGCGGTGACCTGGCCAACCCCAGCTATGAACAGGTCTCTTCGGGCACCACCGGCCACATCGAGTCGGTGCTGGTGCGCTATGACCCCAGCAAGACCAGCTACGCCCAGCTAGTGGACGCCTTCTGGCATACCATCGACCCGCTCAATGCCAAGGGCCAGTTCTGCGACCGGGGCCCGCAATACCGCAGCGCGATCTTCTATGCCAACCAGGAGGAGCGGCGCGTCGCCGAGCAATCCAAGGCGGCGCTGGAAGCATCGAAGCGCTTCGATCGGCCGATCGCCACGGACATACTGCCGGCGTCCACCTTCTATCCCGCCGAGGACTACCACCAGGACTACGCTAGCCGCAATCCGCTGCGCTACCTGTACTACCGCGCCGGCTGCGGCCGCGATCGTCGCCTGGAAGAGGTCTGGGGCGGGAAGGATTGATGCCCTGCGAGGTCACTATGCAAAGCCGGCACCGCCACGGGGCGGTGCCGGGGCGCTGCTATACTCTCGTTCTAATAACCAGCGTTTGTTTACCGCTTCGCCGCCTATTCGGCGAAATTCACCATTGATCTAGGGCATAAGGGGGATCGGCAACTCTGTACCGGAGGTGACACATGAACCGGCATTACTACATCAGCGACGATCTGGACGAACTCGAAAGCGTAGAAAGGGAACTGGAAGCCAGCGGCATCTCCACCGAGCAGATCCACGTGCTCAGCGAGAGGGATGCGGATATCGAACAGCACCATCTGAACAGCGTTCCGTCGTTCATGAAGACCGACGTGGTGCATTCCGGCGCCCGAGGCATCATCGTCGGCCTGATCCTGGCGGCTTTATCGCTGGCCATCGCCTACTACAGCGGCTGGACCGAAACCCTGGCCGGCTGGACGCCTTTCGTCTTCCTGGCCATCGTGCTGTTCGGCTTTTCCGTCTGGGAAGGCGGCTTCTTCGGCTTCCAGACGCCGAACAACTATTTCCGCCGCTTCCAGCAGAAGCTGCGCGAAGGCAAGCATGTATTCTTCGTCGACGTGGAGCCGCCGCAAGAGGCCTTGCTGGATCGCGTGGTGAGCCACCATCCGCGTCTGGAACTGGCGGGCACCGGTTCGGCGGCGCCTTACTGGATGGTGTTCTGGCAGCAGAAGTGGCACCAGTTCAAGCGCACCATCTAGTACCGGAACCGGCAAGCTGCACTCTGCCCCGGTATTCGCCGGGGCAGCGTGCAAGGCCGCGTCTCAGTTGAAGCGGTATCGCAGACCCAGGCTGGCTTGCACGCTGCGATTATCCGGGCCCGCGGCATCTTCCTCGCTCATGTCCGCGCCAGTATCGCCGTCATAGGCGACCATCTGGCCTTACCCTTGGTGTACGACAGCAAGCTCGGCGGCGGCGTTTTCATGAACCCGTAGGCCGCCTCGAGGGAGGCACTGTAGAGTCGCGCGCCCTCCCCGGTGTCCTTGAACACCAGAATGCGCAGGTGATGGTTATCCGATCTCGTGCCTTTACCCAGCGGCTTCCCTTGAGCTGCGCATTGAACGCCCAATCACCGAACCGAAGGTTACCGACCACACCCAGGTAGGGCGCCTCGAACTCCTGCTCATACGTGATCAGCGCCTGCCCGGGCTCGAACAAGCCGATGGTGTCGCGGAAGTCTGCCTCGCTGTAGATATAGCGGCCGCCCTGCGCCCGCCACTTGAATACATTGCGCTGGTAACCCGCGAGCACGCCCACGCGGTATCTCGGCGTCTCGAACACCCAAGCGGTGAAATCGGCTTCCGCCTGATAGGCCCGCAGCAACTTCGTATCCGGATGATGAGACCAGTCGGTCCACTCCGAGCGGCTGGGGTCGGTCCAGTCATAGTCGTCCATGGTGCTGTTGCCGGAATCCACCCTGCTCCAGCCGGCCACGCCGAGATTGAGCCAAGGTAGTACCCGACAATCGAGGTCGCCCTTGAGAATGGCTGCATTGTCGATTTTCCAGTTGAGCTGACTGAGCTTGGCGCCATGGTCATATACGTACTCATGGGACTCGCCAGTGAGATAACCCACCGCCAGCGTCGCGGTGAGCGAAAGGGCCAGGTCGACGCGCTGGTCGAGGCTGGAAGCAAGAGCGCTATCGGCCGCCAGAATGGACAGGGAACACGCGAGACAAGCACGGCAAAACGTCACGGAGCAGCTCCTGGCTCGAGGGGCGGCGGCTATAGCCACAACCCCGAGCTAGACTGCTTGCACGCTCACAAAAGGGTAAGCTGGATAGCCTGCGCTAGACCAGTTCGATGCGATCTTCGTGAATGCGGATCAAGCCCTGTTTGTAGAGGGTGCCGATGGTCTTCTTGAAGTTGCCCTTGCTCACCCCGAAGCGCTTGCTGATCAGCTCGGGTGGGCTCTTGTCGCTGAGCGCCAGGGTGCCACCGTTGTCGCGCAGCGCGGCGAGAATCTGTTCGGCCAGGCCGCTGGCCGCCTGGGCGCCGATGGGCTGCAGGCTCAGGCTGATCTTGCCGTCGGCGCGCAGTTCACGGATGTAGCCAGTCTCGCGCATGCCACCGCGCAGGAACTTGAATATCTCGTTCTTGTGGATGAGCCCCCAGTGCTTGCCGTCGATGATGGCCTTGAAGCCGAGATCGGTGGGCTCCACCACCAGCAGGTCGACCTGCTGGCCGACCTGATAGGCGGCCGGAACGTTGTCGAGGTGTCGATCCAGCCGCGCGGTGGCGGTGATGCGGCGGGTGCGCTTGTCCAGGTAGACGTAGACCACGCAGTAATCGCCCACCTGCAGCGGACGCTTCTCTTCCGAATGGGGCAGCAGCAGGTCCTTGGGCAGCCCCCAGTCGAGAAACAGCCCGACGCGGTTGATCTCCGCCACCTTGAGGCTGGCGAACTCGCCAACCTGGGCCTTGGGCTTCTGGGTGGTGGCGATGAGACGGTCGTCGCTGTCCAGATAGATGAACACGTTCAGCCAGTCTTCCACCTCGCAGGGCGAGTCCTTGGGGATGTAGCGCTTGGGCAGGAGGATTTCGCCGTCCGCGCCGCCATCCAGATACAGTCCGAAGTCGGTGTGTTTGACGATCTGCATGCTGTTGAAACGGCCGATGACTGCCATGTGCGCTCCCCTGATTGGCTGGCGCGCATTCTAGCCGGGGTTGGCCCCGGCTGCGCGCGCAATCTGGCCAGGCGAGATGCGGGCTACTTCAGCCCCAGTTTCAGCAATCGCCCATTGGCCTCGTCCGTCAGCACATAGAGAAACCCGTCCGGGCCGACGGCCACATCGCGGATGCGCTCGCCCAGGGACTCGAGCAGTCGTTCCTCGTGCACCACATTATCGCCGTCCAGTTGCAAGCGGATCAGCGCCTGGCCGGCCAGTGCGCCGACGAACAGGTTGTGCTGCCAGCCGGGGAATCGCCCATGGTCGTAGAAGGCCATGCCGCTGATCGCCGGCGACTTCTCCCAGACGTAGTGCGGCCGCTCGGTGCCGGGAACCCACTCGCCCCTGGCCTCGGGAATCGGTTGGCCGGAATAGTCGATGCCATGGGTCGCCAGCGGCCAGCCGTAGTTCTTGCCGGCTTGCGGCAGGTTGATTTCGTCGCCGCCACGCGGACCATGCTCGTGGGTCCAGAGCGCACCGGTCCATGGATTGAGGGCAGCGCCCTGCTGGTTGCGATGGCCGTAGGACCAGATCTCCGGACGCGCATCGGGGCGGTCGACGAAGGGGTTGTCCGCCGGCACCCGGCCATCCGGCAACAGCCGCACCACCTTGCCTTGCAATTTATCCAGCGCCTGGGCGGTGGCGCGCTGGTTGTTCTCGCCCAGAGCGACGAACAGGTGGCCGGAGCGGTCGAATACCAGCCGCGAGCCGAAATGATGGCCGGTGGACAGCTTGGGAAGCTGGCGAAAGATGACCCGGAAGTCCTCCAGACGATCACCCGCGGCCGGCAGCGTTCCGCGCCCCACTGCCGTACCGGCGCGACCCTCGGCTCCCGCCTCGGCATAGGACAGGTAGACCAGGCGATCCTCGGCGAAATCGGGGGACAGCACCACATCCAGCAACCCACCCTGCCCCTGATCGTAGACCGGCGGCAGACCACCGAGAGGCGCGGAAAGTCCAGACATGGCATCGAAGCGCCGCAAGCGACCGGGGCGCTCGGTGATCAATATGCCGCCGGCCGGCAAAAACGCCACCGCCCAGGGATGTTCCAGGCCGGCGACCACCTCGTCGACGCTGATCGTTCCCTGCTCGCTGTCGAGTTGCAGCGCCTCGGCCTGCACCTGCCAGGCCAGCAGCCCTAGGCCCAGGGTCCACCCTCGAATCGTGTCATTCATGCTCTATGCTCTCCTTCGCGGCAGGCCATCGACCGTCCGCCACGGTCTCGAAGAGACCATCATCACAATGGCGGGACGCTTTCCAGATGCTCGCCAGCCGAGGGACTAGGCTTTAGATTCATCCACCGCACCCATGACGAGCCTGCATGCGCAAAGGCGTTTTACCGCTGCTACTGTGCCTTCTCCCGCTGACGGGACATGCCCAGCAGGAACTGACCGCATGGACCTATCACCTGGCACCGCCGTTCATTCTCGAACGCGAGACGCACCGGGGCCTGTCCTACGACTTCATCGATTGGCTCAACCGCCATCCGGAGAATCGCGGTCGCTTCCACTTCCGTCTCTCCTATGTGCCCCGCAAGCGCCTGGACATGTATCTCGACAGCGGCCGCATCGGCTTGGTGCTCTGGGTCAACCCGGATTTCTTCGGCCCGCAGAGCAGGGACCAGTATCGCTGGACGTCGCCGCTGCTGCATGACCGCCAGGACTTTCTCTCCCGCCCGGACAAACCATTCGACTATCACGGCCCGGCGTCGCTGCACGGCCGAACGCTGGGAGGCGTGCTCGGGCACCGCTACCCACCCCTGGAGGATGACCTGGCCAAGGGGCTGATCCATCGCGAGGACGTGCCGCGGGACGAACAGAACTTGGACAAGCTGCTATCCGGGCGAATCGACATCATCCTCATCCCGCATTCCGCCACGCGCTTCTATGCCAAGCAGAGGCACCTGGACGACCGCCTGTACATTTCCCCGACCCCGCTCAGCCGCTATGCCCGGCAATTGCTGATGCAGCCCAGCCTGCCGACGGAGGCCAGGGAGTTTCTCCAGCAGGCGGTCGCCGACCTGCCGCAAGACCGCGACTGGCAGGCCCTGCTGACGCAGTACGGCCTCCGCCGCCCGCCGCCACCCACTGACTGATAGCGCATCATTCAGCCGATGGCTGATGGGCGCGGACTGGCGGCGAACGTCTACATTGGCTGGCACTGTCGAGCACGCGCCGAACCTGGCGCGGCAGCGCCGGCCATGCCCGGAGGGTCGGCCGAACCATAACAACAATCAAGCAGGAGACAGCAGCCATGTCCCACAGAGAACAACCCGGCTGGCGCTGGGGACCGTTCACCTTTCGCCTTCCCTTCTATCACTCGCGCCTGTACTGGCCGGAATTCCTCCAGGGGCTGTTCGTCGCCGCCGCCACCGGGCTGGCGCTGGTGCCGGTGATGATGGGGTTCTTCGGTCTCAGCTTCGAGGAAGCGGTGGCCATTTCGCTGATCCACTCGGCGCTGATTGCCTCCGCGGTCATCGTCTTCGGCGAGCCCTATGCGCCCGGCTGGATCACACCGGCACTGCCGCTGGTGCTGAGCTTCGTCATCGGTGGCTACGAGCAGCCCAGCGAACGCTTCCAGGCCATGACCGCACTGACCCTGAACTTCGCCCTGCTGGTGTTCGCCCTCGGCATCACCGGGCTCGGCCGCAAGTTCATGGAGTGGCTGCCGGACACGCTCAAGGCGGGCATCATCCTCGGTGCCGCCATCGCCGCACTGAAGCGCGTGTTCATCGACGACGCCGAGCGCTTCCTGCTGCAACAGCCGATCGCCACCGCGGTGGCCTGCGCCATCTGCCTGGTGTTCACCTTTTCCCTGCCGATGCAGAAGCTCAAGGCCAGGTACCGCTTCTTCTTCATCCTCGGCGCTCTGGGCCTGCTGCCAGGGTTTCTCGCCGCCGCCGTGGTCGGACCGCTGGTGGGCGAGGTGGCCTACGACATCCAGTGGGGCTTCCTGCTGCCGCCGCTGGGTGCGGCCTGGGACAAGGTATCGCCGCTGGCCATCGGCTGGCCCAGCGCGCAGATGTTCATCCAGGGCATTCCGCTGGCGCTGATCACCTACATCATCCTGTTCGGGGATCTGGTGACCGGCAACGAGGTGCTGCGCGAAGGCTTGCAGACCCGCCAGGACGAGCACATCGATATCGACCCGAATCGCTCGCACCTGTCGCTGGCCATTCGCAATGCCGCCATGGCCGTGGTCGCGCCCTTCTTTCCCACCCAGGGCGCGCTCTGGACCGGCGTGCACGTCATCGTCGTGCAACGCTGGAAACAGGGCGCCAAGACCATGGACAGCCTGCACAGCGGCCTGGCGTCCTACTACATGATGGGCCTGCCGCTGCTGTTCCTCTGCCTGCCGCTGCTGACCGGGCTCAAGCCGCTGCTGGGCATCGCCCTGTCGCTGACGCTGATCCTCACCGGCTTCGCCTGCGCCTACATCGCCATGTCCATCCCGCGGGAAAACACCTCGCGCGGCACCGTGGTGCTGATCGGCGCCTCGCTGGCCTTCTTCGAGCCCTGGGTCGGCCTGCTGATCGGTGTGATCGCCACCCTGCTGCTGGTGGGCATGGATCGCAATCCGGACCCCATTCCCAATGACGAGTAGCGCGGCGGGGGGTAGATTGAGCGCATAGCACCCCGGAGTAGCGCCACATGTCCGATAGAGACCGCGACTGGTATTGGGAACAGGTCAAGCAACAGAACCAGGCAAGTGCAGCGCCCGAACGCCGCCGCTGGCGACCGGACTGGCGCACCTGGGGACGCCGGCTCGGCACCTGCCTGGTGCTCGTCGCGTTGCTGGCCGGCGGGGCCTGGTATGCCATGCAGCAGGCGGAGATCAACCTGCAGGTGCAGCGTCATTGGCACGAGCTGCAGGTGCAACTGGGCTGGCGCCAGCCGGTGGTCGACGGTGCCAAACCGGGCCAGCACAGCGACAGCCCCCGCACACTGAACGAGTGCATCAAGCCGGACAACCTGATCGACGACGAAGTCCGCGCCTGTCTCAAGGGCTACCGGGACAAGAACTGGTAACGACCACGACCTCGCAGCGCTTGCGGTCGACACGCCTGCTGCTTCGAGCTACTGGCCATCGCCTTCGCCGGCAGGACGAGGCCACGACAAGCGCCTTGCCGGCCATTAGGCAGGTGCCCATCCCCTAACGCCGGGGCCCAGGGCGCTCGCACGAAGCGTCAGCGCTGCCGGTGGACTGCATCTTGCCGCCAGCCCGGCAGCCCGCAGCAACCCGCCCAACGCCCAAGCCTCACACTCAAGAGCGCGGTCGTTCCGCCGCCATTCGAGCTTCGGCCTCGGTGGCGAAGGGGCCAGCCACCAGGGTGCCATCCAGTACCACCGCCCAGCAGGCTTCCCACGCCGGCCGCCAGACGGCGGGCAGCTGATCGCCGGAAATATGGATCACTTGAGGTTTCATAGCGCTTGCTCCTCTGTCTTGAGCCGAGTCCCGCGCAAACCGACAAACGCTCCGGCGCCACGCGGCACGACTGGTTGGAGCGGTGTTCGTTCGCGCGTTGTATGGAGTCGACAGCGGCCATGGCGCTTTGCTCGGGCCAGCGGTCGGTTGCCGCCAGCGAACCACCGCCGGCCATTCGCCTCTATTAAGACATGACAAGGCAGAGGCACCGCCCATGCAGAAGTCCCCTCGCCCACGCGGCATGTTCGTACTGTTGCTCCTGATCCTGGCGCTCTCGCTTGGCGCCTGCACCCGGCTGGGGTTGGCTTATCGCAATCTCGACGTGCTGATCCACTGGTCGTTGAACGACTATCTGGACATGACCACCGAACAGCAGCGGGACTTCGACCTGCTGCTCAGCGAACATCTGAGTTGGCATTGCCGCACCCAGATGCCGAAGTACCTCGACTGGCTCGGGCGCGTACAGGACATGGTGGGCAACCGCCGCGTGACCCATGAGGGCCTGCAGAAGCGACTCGACGAGGCCAAGGCTGCCATCGACCAGATCGCCGAGGAGATCACCCCTTCCACGGTCAAGCTGCTGCGCGAGCTCACCGACCGCCAGGTGCGCGAACTGGGCGAAGCGCTGGACAAGGACATGCGCCAGCGCCGCGAGAAGCTGCTGGCGCCAGCCCTGGAAAAACAGGTCGACGAACGCGCCGCGCGCATGGAAAAGCGCCTGTCGCCCTGGCTGGGACGCCTCACGCCGGCGCAACGCCAGCGCATCGCGGCCTGGTCGCGCAGCCTCGGCGAGCAGAATCGCCTGCAACTGGAGAACCGTGCCCGTTGGCAAGCGGAACTGCGCCAAGCCCTTGCCGAGCGAGGCACGGCCGCCTTCCCGGAGCGCATCGCTCGCTTGCTACAGGATCGCGAACGACTGTGGACCGAGGAATACCGCGCCGCCTTCACACATGCCGAGGATGCCGCCATCGACCTGCTGGTGGACCTGATGGACATGGCCAACGACCAGCAACGCAAGCGCCTGCTGCAACGCCTGAACGAGGTACGCCTGGATTTCGTCGGCCTCGAGTGCCTGCAGAACGGCGGCTAACCGGCCCGCAACACCTTCAGTTGCAGCAACGAAGGCTGTCCGCCCCTGCCGGCTTCGGGCTGCCTCTCAGCCGTGGGTCCCAGGCGGAAGAAGCCGATCAACCGCTGCAACTCCTCGGCCTGGCTGCTCATTTCCTCGGCCGTGGCGGCCAGTTCCTCCGAGGCCGAGGCGTTCTGCTGGATGGCCTGGTTGAGTTGCTCCACGGCACCGCTGATCTGCGACGCTCCACCGGCCTGTTCCGCCGAGGCGGCGGAAATCTCCTGCACCAGGTCGGAAGTCCTGTGGATGCTCGGCAGCATTTCCTGCAACAGCGTCCCGGCGCGCTCGGCGGTGGCCACGCTGCCACTGGCCAGGTCCCCGATCTCGCGGGCCGCCACCTGGCTGCGTTCGGCCAGTTTGCGCACCTCGTCGGCAACCACTGCGAAGCCTTTGCCGTGGTCGCCCGCCCGCGCGGCCTCGATGGCGGCATTGAGCGCCAGCAGGTTGGTCTGGTAGGCAATGTCATCGATGATGCCGATGCGTTCGGCAATGCTCCGCATCGCGATTACCGTATCGCGCATGGCCGTGCCGCTTTCGCTGGCCTGGCTGGCGGCCTGGGTGGCCAGTCCGTTAGTGAGCTTGGCGTTGTCGCTGTTCTGGCCAATGGAAGCGGCCGCCTGGGCGACCGCGGCGCTGGTCTGCTCGACGCTGGCGGCCTGCTCGCTGGCAGCCTGGCTGAGCGCCTGGGTAGTGGCGCTGACCTGCTCGGCGGCGCTGCCGAGCATGCCGGCAGCGTTGCGTACCTCGCCGATGGTGTGGGACAGCCGCTCCAGCATGCGCTGCATGGCGCCCAGCAGGCGGCCGGTCTCATCGCGGCTGGTCACCGTGATCTCGCTGTTCAGGTCGCCGTCGGCCAGACGCTCAGCGACCTGCACGGCCACGCCAAGGGGACGGGTGATGGAGCGACTGACGAGAAACCCGACAAGTACCGAAACCAGGAGCGCCACCAGACTCAGGGCGATGCTCACCGCGAGGGTACGGGCGAAGTCCGCATGGGCCGCATCACGAAGCTCCTTGGCCACCCGTAGCTGCAGATCGATCAGCTCGGCGATCTTGCCGCTGATGGGGTCGATGCTGGTATAGAGCGGGCCGTCGAAGGCCCCCAGTTGGCCGGCGACACGACCATTGCGGTCGGCCAGCCACTCGCCGACGCGCCGGATATCGCGATTGGCCGGACCGAACAGTTGCTCGGCCTCCTCGACCAGGCGGGCTTCCTCCGCGGTCAGGCGAGTCGCCCGGTAGGCCTGCCATTCGGTCGCGATGCGTTGTTCGGCCTGGCGGATACCGGCCAGCGCCGACTCGGCATCCACCACGCCGGCGTTGGCCTTGTTCACCGCGTCGATCACATTGACGGCATAGTCGTCGGCAATCAGCTTGAGTCCGCGCAGCGGCACGACCCGATCCTGGTAGACCTCCTCCAGGCCTCCATTGACCTCGCGCAGCGCCTGCAGGCCGACGAGGCCGTTGACCAGCAGGAACATCACGGGAATCAGAAACGCCAGGCCCAACCGCACACCGATGTTCAATTGCCTAAGCATGCCGTTTCCTCCTTGATGGCCGCCCCGGCGGGTGCAGCGTGTCGATCGGGCGGACCGGTACGGCGTTCCGGTCCCCTGGTTGCTCTGCGGATCGCTCGATGACAGGCGTTTCGCCCAAGGCAAAACGCCATTGCCACGATAGCAATTGAGAGTTGACCAGGTTGTCAGAAAGCGCAAGCCGGCCCGCCAGCCGGCTGCTTCAGACAGACGAAGGTGCGCGGGACTCAGTCTCTGGCGAACGCGGCCTCCAGCGCCTCGTTGATCGTGCGCAGCACCTTCACCCGGGCAAAGCGCTTGTCGTTGGCCTCCACCAGTGTCCAGGGCGCGATCTCGGTGCTGGTGCGGTCGACCATATCGCCCACCGCATCGGCGTAGTCGTTCCACTTCTCGCGATTGCGCCAGTCCTCTTCGCTGATCTTGAAGCGCTTGAAGGGAATCTTCTCGCGCTCCTGGAAGCGCTCCAGCTGCGTCTGCTGGTCGATGGCCAGCCAGAACTTCACCAGCACCACGCCCGCGCGCGTCAGCTGCTCCTCGAAATCGTTGATCTCGCCATAGGCCCGCAGCCAGTCGGCCTGACTGCAAAAACCCTCGACCCGCTCCACCAGTACCCGCCCATACCAGGAGCGGTCGAACACGGTGAACTGCCCGCGCGCCGGAATGTGCCGCCAGAAGCGCCAGAGATAGGGCTGGGCACGCTCTTCCTCGGTGGGCGCGGCAATCGGCACGATGCGGTACTGACGCGGGTCCAGCGCCGCCGCCACCCGGCGAATGGCGCCGCCCTTGCCGGCCGCATCGTTGCCTTCGAACACCGCCACCAGCGCATGCCGGCGCATGCGCTTGTCGCGCAGCAGCGTGGCCAGGCGCGCCTGCTCGGCGGCCAGTTGCTCCTTGTAGGCATCCTTTTCCAGGCGCTGGCTCAAATCCAGGCTGCCGAGCAACCCGCGATGGTCCAGGCTCGCCACCAGCGGCGCGGCGTGGGCACTGCGCTGCTGGTGCTCGCCGCTGCGCAGCGCCTCCTGCATGCCCTCCAGCAGAATGCGGCCGACCGTCAGGCTGCGATAGTGCTCATCCACGCCCTCCACCACATACCAGGGCGCATAGTCGCGGCTGGTACGGCGCAGGATGCGCTCGCCGTGGCGCACGAACTTGTCGTAGGTCTTCGACTGCTGCCAGTCCAGCGGGCTGATGCGCCAGCTGTGCAGCGGGTCGTCCTGCAGGGTCTTCAGGCGCGCCTTCATATGCTGCTTGGAGAGGTGGAACCAGAACTTGAACAGCAACGCGCCCTCGTCGCAGAGCATGCGCTCCAACCGCTGCGCCTCGTCGATGGCCTGGTCCAGCACCGCATCCTTGATCCGCCCATGCACCCGCGCCTGCAGCATCTGGCTGTACCAGTTGCCGAAGAAAATGCCCATGCGCCCCTTCGGCGGCAACTGCCGCCAGTAGCGCCACGCCGGCGGATGGGCCAGCTCCTCGTCGGTCTGCCGGTCGAACGTGCTCACCTGGATCAACCGCGGGTCCATCCACTCGTTGAGCAGCTTGATCGTCTCCCCCTTGCCGGCGCCCTCCACCCCGTTGATCAACACGATCACCGGAAACCGCGCCTGCTGCTTCAACTCGTACTGCGCCTCCAGCAACGCCTCGCGCAGCGCCGGTATCTCGGCTTCGTAGGTGTCCTTGTCGATGGAATGACCGATTTCGGCGGATTCGAACATAAGCGGCTCCTGGGATTGATAGGTGCATCCTAGCGGAAGTGGCGTCACAGAAAGGCAAGAATGCCGTCGCAGGATGCGGTCGAGCACAGAGATACCCTTCGGTGGTTGCCCTACCTAGGCTTAAAGCGAGGGAGCGCTCCTTCCGCCCCCAAAGAACAGGCCGCCCCAACGGCACCGTACAGAGACAAATCGCTATTGCCCTGCTGACAAAGCACAGCGGGGCGGCTAGCTTTGGTTCGACTCAGAGGCAACTAATACCCTGCGCGGCCAAGCCCATAACACGATACTGTTATATTTTTCATGGGCTTAGGCTATAGCAATGGCAATTAGAGACCATCTTGGGGTAATCAATGCCCATTTAGTGGGCCTAATTATAACTAGACCCACTAAAGGGTATAAATAACAGATGCAAGAGATACTAAGCTTTTTCAATCAAGGATGGGTCGGCTCACTGATAGGTCTCATAGGCATCATATTAGGTGCCATAGGGATATTTTCCTACAGAATATCTAAAAGTATTGCAAGACCTGTTTATCAGAAATCTTCATTGCAACTAATCGGCCGAGAAGAAGACAATCTACCTGACGAGGTAGAGGTAACATATAAAGGTAAAAAAGTTGATCGACTCACCAAGACAAAATTAATCTTTTGGAATGACGGGACTGAAACACTTGATGGGGGTAGCGTAGTAAAGTCAGACCCTATAACCATTGCTTTCCCTGAAAACACAAATATTCTCAGCTACAAAATATTAAAGCGCACCAAGCCCGTGAATAACTTCAATGCTACAAAAGACGAAGAAAAGCAAAACCATCTGGCATTGCACTTCGATTATCTTGACCCAAAAGATGGCATCGTTCTAGAAATTCTGCACGACAGCGAAAAAAGATACCCAAGAATAACAGGATCAATAAAAGGATTAAAAAATTGCTTTTCGGATCTCGGCAGAGTTTATGAAGCAAAAAACTTCAAATCAAAAGGGCGCATCGGGAAAATACTTAACAACCATCGGTTTATTCTTTTACTAGCCATAGCCATAGGGCTTTCACTTGCTATATTTGGCTTATTGCCAGAAGAGGTTCGCAATTATATTCAGCGCTCCCTTTCTCTATCGCAAGGTGGTGATTCCATAAGCGACCATCCGGCTTTCTATGTGACACTTGGTCTGTTTTACGCAGCAATGCCAGCATTTGCTCTATGGTCTAGACGAAAGAAATACCCTAGGAGCCTTGAGTCTATCGAGGCCGAGTAGAAGCGCTATAGAGCACAGCCTAGCAACTGGCTCAAGTCGTTCGCTTCGCTCGCTGGGACAGGCTAAAGCCCGTTCCTTATCTTGATCTTAGAACCACGAGAGACTTATGCGCAGCCTTGAAGAAATACTCCGTGCAGTCGAATCAGTACCAGACTATTACTATCATAAAGCCACGTCGGTTAACTACAAAAACGGCTGGGGAGACACACCTCTTCACATCGTTAGCTGCTGGGGCGATTGCGCGGCTATAAAAATTCTCATCGAGGCTGGCGCAGATATAAATGCGCGAGGAGAAACTGGGTTTACTCCACTGCATTGTGCAACTGAGCAAAATCACACCGACGCAGTGGCATTGCTCGTATCGCTAGGCGCGGAAATCATGCAGGATTCAGACGGCCACACACCAACCGAGCTAGCCGATCTACTAGAGCATAAGGAGATAGTCAAAATCCTGAGGGCGGTATCTAACAAAGCACATACGCACTCTCCCGACAAGTAATTAGCAAGGCTCTCCATAACTGTCCTCCGCGCGATTGCGTATATCCTGTCTTTATCGGTTACTGCTTACTCTGTCTCTAGCAAAGAACTACCGGCTCTTGGTCACCTCGGCGAGCATCAATGAATGACTCCGCCCGCGCCGGCTAGAACACTTCCGCTACGCGAATGGCAGGACACTTCGCTTTCGCAGAAGGTATGGCTTCTTCAGTTTCGGTGAACGGTCTCTTGTAGGCAGCATTTAGTTGTCCCGCGAAACCAAATATTCCACCAGCGTCCTGGCACACGCCTCCATACCCTCTTGCATGATGACTTCATAGCCGTGCGTGTTCTCGGTCGGAATAGCCAGGCAGCCCGCGCGGGGCGATGATCCCGAGCCGAGCACCGCACTGGCGTCCGAGGCGAATCCGGGCATCAGTGCGGGTTGTGGGCAATAGCCGCAGCGCGCGGCCGCTTTGAGCAGGCCATCGGACACCTGCTTGGAGTAGTAGCCTTTCTCGTCACCGGTCAGCACGATGGGATCGAGCGCCAGGCGAATGTCGTACTCGGCGGCTATCGGGCCCACTTCAAGCGCGATGCACAGCGAGCCCGGCAGGGTCCGGGCTGCGTACTGCGCGCCGGAGTTGGTTTCCTCTTCGTTGGTGGTCAGTACGATCAGCACGTCGCCACGCAGTTCATCCCGCCGCTCGGCCAGGCGTTTGGCGGCCACGAGCGCGGCGACGACGGGCGCGCGATCGTCGAGGAAGTGACCTGCGATGCAGTCGCGTATCGGGAATGGCTTGCGCCAATGCCGGCTCAGCACCACCCGGGTGCCAGCGCGCACGCCCAGTTCGCCGAGTTCCGCCTTGCTGTAACGGGTGATGACGTGCACATCGTTCCATTGCACATCGCCCTTGAGTACGTGCATCGACTGGCTCGATTCGCTCGTGCCATGCATGGTGCCGAAGGACAACGCTCCGGCAACCGTTTGCGTTTCCCCAAGAACGTCTACCGGACACATGCCGAAATTGACCGGGAATGCCCCGCCCAGCACCACGACGCGCAAGCGACCGTCGGCGTCGATGCGCTTGACCACCATGGCGATCTCGTCCTGATGAGCCATGACGCGAGTGGATCGGCACTCCGCTTCGTCGCGGGGGACTCCAGTCGCCTCGATGCGACCGATGAGGTTAGCCGCAGGGTCCTGCCAGACGTGGTCGCAGCATTTTTCCAGTTGGCACCGGCAGATTGCCCTGACCTCTTCTTCCTGGCCAGCGGGGCCGCGGGCGAGCAAGAGTTCTTCAAGCAGCGCCAGTTGCTCCTGGTTCGTCATCCAACATCCTCCAGATCTGTTTTGCTCGTTTTCTATGACCGGGCTTGCAGCCAACCGTGCAACGAAACCCGCCAGACGCACCGGCATGAGTCAACAGATCCTCCATGCCAATGGCATCGACGATGCCCGGCAACCCGCATGCCTGCTGTATCTCGCCCCTCGATCCCATCGACAATTCGGCAGGCAGGTTCAGCGCACCACGCTACAATCGCCACCCCGCTCCACCCTGGTACCCTGGTATTCCTTCCATGACCGACTCCCCCCACGCCCAGCTCGACTGGGACGAGCAAGGCCAGCCGCTGTCGCGCAGCTTTGGCGATGTGTATTTCTCCCGAGCTTCGGGCATGGAGGAGACGCGCCATGTGTTCCTGGCGCAGAACGAGCTGGCGCGGCGCTTCGCCGAGTTGCCGGCGGAAGGACGATTGGTGATCGGCGAGACGGGGTTCGGCACGGGCCTGAATTTTCTCTGCGCCTGGCAGTTGTTCGAGCAGGTGGCGCCGGCGGGCGCGCGGCTGCATTTCGTCAGCGTGGAGAGGTTTCCGCTGACGCGCGCCGATATGGTCCGCGCGCTGGCGCTGTGGCCGGAGCTGGCACCGTTCGCCGAGCCGTTGCTGGCGCAGTACCACGCCATCCATCCAGGGTTTCAGCGGCTGCTGTTCGCCGGCGGGCGGGTGGTGCTGACGCTGCTGGTGGGGGATGTGCTGGAGTGCCTGCCGGAGCTGGATGCGCGCATCGACGCGTGGTTCCTCGATGGCTTCGCCCCGGCGAAGAACCCGGAGATGTGGACGCCCGCGCTGTTCAACCAAATGGCCCGGCTGTCCGCCCCTGGCGCCACCCTGGGTACCTTCACTTGCGCCGGTTTCGTGCGCCGGGGGTTGATCGAGGCCGGTTTTGCCATGCAGAAGGTGCCGGGCTTCGGCCACAAGCGCGAGATTCTGCGCGGTCGCTACGAGGGAGCGTCGTCCGAAGAGGCCAAGCCCTGGTTCGCCCGCCCCGCCTGGCGACCCGAGCGCCGCGAGGCGCTGGTGATCGGCGCCGGCCTTGCCGGTTGCGCCAGCGCCGCCAGCCTGGCGGCCCGTGGCTGGCGGGTGACACTGCTGGAGCGTCACGGGCAGGTGGCCGAGGAGGCATCCGGCAATCCGCAGGGCGTGCTCTATCTCAAGCTCTCGGCCCATGGCACGGCGTTGTCCCGGTTGATCGTCAGCGGCTTCGGCCATACCCGCCGGCTGCTGGAACACTTGCAGCAAGGCAGGGAATGGCAGGCGTGCGGCGTGCTGCAACTGGCCTTCGACGCCAAGGAGGCAGAGCGCCAGGCGAAGCTGGCCGAGGCGTTCCCTGACGACCTGCTGCAGCCGCTCGACCGCGAACAGGCCGAAGCCGCTGCCGGTGTCGGCCTGACGGCCGGCGGGCTGTTCTATCCGGAGGCCGGCTGGGTGCATCCGCCGGCACTGTGCCGGTGGCTGGCCAGCAATCCGAATATCCATCTGCTGGCCCATAGCGAGGCGCTGGAACTGCGCCGAGCCGAGGGTCTTTGGCAAGCCTGGGCCGGCGAAGCGCTGCTGGCCCAGGCACCGGTGGCGATATTGGCCGGGGCGGCCGAAATCAAGCGTTTCCCCCCCGCCGCCGAGCTGCCGCTCAAGCGCATCCGCGGGCAGATCAGCCGCCTGCCGGCCACCGTTGGCAGTGCCGAATTGCGCACCGTGGTCTGCGCCGAAGGCTACGTCGCCCCGCCACGCGACGGCGAACATACGCTGGGCGCCAGCTTCGACTTCGACAGCGATGACCTGACCCCGAGCGCCGCCGAGCATGCCGGCAACCTGGAGCTGCTACGGGAAATCTCCACCGATCTGGCCAAGCGCCTGCACGCTGACGACCTGGACCCCGCCACTCTGGAAGGCCGGGCCGCTTTTCGCTGTACCAGCCCGGATTACTTGCCCATCGTCGGGCCTTTGGCCGATGCGGATGCCTTCGCCGAGGCCTACGCAGTGCTCGGCAAGGACGCACGCCAGGTACCGGAGCAGCCCTGCCCCTGGCTCGACGGCCTCTATGTGAACAGCGGCCACGGCTCGCGCGGCCTGATCAGCGCGCCGTTGTCGGGCGAACTGCTGGCCGCCTGGCTGGACGACGAACCGCTGCCCCTGCCACGCACGGTCGCCGAGGCCTGCCACCCCAACCGCTTCATGCTGCGTAAGCTGATTCGCAACGGCTGAGGGGATAGGAAAATTCTTGTTGCGGATCAGGCGTAGGGCGGACGCACCCCGCCGCTCGGCGTGGCTGTGAATTGCGCGAATGGCCTATGCCGGTGCTCCCATGCCCCTACTCCGCCTCCCCGCACAGCTCAGCGGCACGTAGTAGCGCTGCGGTGAGGCCGTGGCGTTCCCAGTCGGGCAAGGCGGCGAAGCGCGCGCGGAACTCCGGCGGCAGCAACGGCGGTGCATCGTCCAGCAATGCGCGGCCGGCGTCACTGAGTAGCAGCCACTGACGGCGGCGGTCCTCATGGTCGCGCTGGCGCTGCAGCAGGCCGCGCTCCTCCAGGCGATCGAGCATTCCGGACAGGGTCGCCGCACTGAGGCTGACCCGCCCGCTCAGGGCGCTGGCGGTCAATCGTGATTCGCTGGCCAACACCCGGAGAATTAATAGCTGCATGGGTGTCAAACCTCCATAGCGGGCCAGGCGCTTGGCATTGACTTCCCCGGCCTGCTGCAATCGACGCAGGGCCTGGAACAATGGCATTTCGAAGCCATCCACGGACGGTTGATTAATTTCAGTAGAAAGTAATTTTTCTGACATTTATTGGGAACCGATTCATAGCAAAACTTTGACATCAAAGCATTTATTTGCTTTCTTTAAAAGCCGACTCGACATCCACTGGCCCTGTCTGAGCAGAGTACCGATGCCGATGTCGAGCGCGGATCCCCAACGGCAACACCGGTAAGGAATCTATGTGCGGCATAGCTGGAGAATTACGTTTCGATAAGCAACCGGCCAACCTGGCAGCGGTTGAACGCATCACCCATCACCTCGCCCCCCGCGGGCCGGACGCCCACGGCTTTCACAGCCAGGGCCCCATTGCCCTCGGCCACCGGCGGCTGAAGATCATGGATCTTTGCGAAGCCTCCGGCCAACCGATGATCGACAGCGATCTCGGTCTCTCCATGGTCTTCAACGGCGCCATCTACAACTATCCGGAACTGCGCGGCGAGCTGGAAGCGCTCGGCTACCGCTTCTTTTCCGGCGGCGACACCGAGGTGCTGCTCAAGGCCTATCACGCCTGGGGCGAGGCGATGCTGCCGAAGCTCAACGGCATGTTCGCCCTGGCCATCTGGGAGCGCGACACGCAGCGGCTGTTTCTCGCCCGCGACCGCCTGGGCATCAAGCCGTTGTACCTGTCGCGCACCGGGCAGCGCCTGCGCTTCGCCTCCAGCCTGCCGGCCTTGCTGCAGGGCGGCGAGATCGATACCACCCTCGACCCGGTGGCACTCAACCATTACCTGAACTTCCATGCGGTGGTGCCGGCGCCTCGCACCCTGCTGGCGGGCGTCGAGAAACTGCCGCCGGCCACCTGGCTGCGCCTGGACGCCGAGGGTCGCTGCGAACAGCACACCTGGTGGCAACTGGAATTCGGCCCCCGCCGCGATGAGGTGACCTTCGAGCTGACCGACTGGCGCGACCGCGTGCTCGACGGCATGCGCGAGGCGGTGTCGATACGCCAGCGCGCCGCCGTGGAAGTCGGCGTGCTGCTGTCCGGCGGGGTGGATTCGAGCCTGCTGGTCGGCCTGCTGCGGGAAGCCGGGGTGGAACAGCTGTCCACCTTCTCCATCGGCTTCCAGGACGCCGGCGGCGAGCGCGGCGACGAGTTCCAGTACTCCGACCTGGTCGCCCGGCGCTACAACACCCGCCACCATCAGTTGCGCATCGACGAGCGCGAGATCCTCGAGCAACTGCCGGCGGCCTTCCGCGCCATGAGCGAGCCGATGGTCAGCCACGACTGCATCGCCTTCTACCTGCTGTCGCGGGAAGTCGCCAAGCACTGCAAGGTGGTGCAGAGCGGCCAGGGCGCCGACGAGCTGTTCGCCGGCTACCACTGGTATCCGCTGGTGGATGGCGCGGCCGATCCCTATGCCGCCTATCGCGCCGCCTTCTTCGACCGCAGCCCCGAGGAATACGCCGCCACCGTGCAGCCGCAATGGCTCGGTGAGGACTACGCCGGCGAGTTCGTGCGCGAGCACTTCGACCGGCCCGGCGCGGTTGCCGCGGTGGACAAAGCCCTGCGCCTGGACAGCACGGTGATGCTGGTGGACGACCCGGTCAAGCGGGTGGACAACATGACCATGGCCTGGGGGCTGGAGGCGCGGGTGCCCTTCCTCGACCACCGCCTGGTGGAATTGTCGGCGCGCATTCCGGCGCGCTTCAAGCTGCCGGATGGCGGCAAGCAGGTGCTCAAGGAAGCGGCACGCCTGGTCATTCCCGCGGAAGTGATCGACCGGCCGAAAGGCTATTTCCCGGTCCCGGGCCTCAAGCATCTGCAAGGCGCCACGCTCGACTGGGTACGCGACCTGCTGCTGGACCCGAGCCAGGACCGCGGCCTGTTCAACCCGACCGAAGTGGACCGCCTGCTCAGCGATCCCGACGGTCAGCTCACGCCGCTGCGCGGTTCCAAACTGTGGCAACTGGCGGCACTCAACCTCTGGATGAGCGAACAGGGACTCTAAGTCATGCAGAAATCCCAAGCCTACGGCCAACGCCTGCTACGCGGGCAACCTCCCTCCTATCAACGCTTGCAGGCTCGCTTCGCCGAGGATGGACGCGAGGAGCAGCGAGCCCCGGTGGTGCTGCAGTGCGGTTGGGGGCGGCTGCTGATCGGCCACACCTACCCCGACCCGGCCGGCCTGGCCGCCGACCTTCTGGACGAGGCCCCCGGCGAGCGCGACATCGCGCTCTACGTGGCGGCGCCGCATCAGGTACTGGCCCAGGCCCCGCAACAGCTGTTCCTCGACCCGTCCGACACGATGCGCCTGTGGTTCAGCGACTATCGCCAGGCCCGGCGAACCTTTCGCGGCTTCGGGGTGCGCCGGGCCCAGAGCCCTGCCGACTGGGATGCCATCAATCGCCTCTACCAGACCCGCGGCATGCTGCCGGTCGATCCGGAACGCTGCACGCCGCACCACCTGGGCGGGCCGGTGTACTGGCTGGCCGAGGACGAGGAAAGTGGCCAGATCATCGGCAGCGTGATGGGCGTCAACCATCGCAAGGCCTACCAGGACCCGGAGAACGGCTCCAGCCTCTGGTGCCTGGCGGTCGACCCGCAATGCACGCGGCCCGGCGTCGGCGAAGCGCTGGTGCGGCACCTGATCGAGCACTACATGGGTCGCGGCCTGGCCTATCTCGACCTGTCGGTGCTGCACGACAACAAACAGGCCAAGCGGCTCTACGCCAAGCTCGGCTTTCGCGACCTGCAGACCTTCACCATCAAGCGCAAGAACGGCATCAACCAGCCGTTGTTCCTCGGCCCGGGGCCGGAGGCCGAGCTCAATCCCTATGCCCGCATCATCGTCGACGAAGCCAACCGGCGTGGCATCGAGGTGCAGGTGGACGACGCCAAGGCCGGACTGTTCACCCTGATCCAGGGTGGTCGGCGGGTGCGTTGCCGCGAATCGCTGTCGGACCTGACCAGCGCCGTGAGCATGACGCTCTGCCAGGACAAGCAGCTCACCCATCGTTGCCTGAGCCGCGCGGGCATCGCGCTGCCCGCCCAGCAACTGGCCGGCAGCGAGCAGGACAATGCCGAATTTCTCGCCAAGCATGGCCGCGTGGTGGTCAAGCCAGTGAACGGCGAGCAAGGCCAGGGCGTGGCGGTCGACCTGCGCGATGCCCAGCAGATGGAAGCCGCGGTGGAGCACGCCCGCCGTTTCGACAGCCGTGTGCTGCTGGAAAGCTTTCACGAGGGCCACGACCTGCGCATCCTGGTGATCGGCTACGAAGTGGTTGCCGCCGCCATTCGCCGCCCCGCCGAAGTGGTCGGCGACGGTCGGCATTGCATCGGCGCGCTGATCGAAGCCCAGAGCCGCCGCCGCCAGGCCGCCACCGGCGGCGAGAGCAAGATCCCGCTGGACGGCGAAACCCAGCGTACCCTGCGCGATGCCGGCTACGACTATGACAGCGTGCTACCGGCCGGCACCCGCCTGGCCGTGCGCCGCACCGCCAACCTGCACACCGGCGGCACCCTGGAAGACGTGACTGCCATCCTGCACCCGACCCTGGCGGATGCCGCCGTGCGCGCCGCCCGCGCCCTGGGCATTCCGGTGGTCGGCCTGGACCTGCTGGTGCCGTCCGCCGACCAGCCAGACTACGTGTTCATCGAGGCCAACGAGCGCGCCGGCCTGGCCAACCACGAGCCGCATCCGACCGCCGAGCGCTTCATCGATCTGCTGTTTCCGTTGAGTCATACGCCCAGTTGAGACAGGAGCGCGTCGCGCTCCCTCGCTGGGCTCGGAGCCTACCGACTGGGCCAGGCAGGGCCAGTCGGTAGGGTGGAGGAACGAAGCCCAACGAGCGGACCCACAGGCCGCCCCTTCCATTTGCTGCGCACCAGACTCGCCACTCGCTTTTTCCGGAGTTCCCATGGCCAGACTGCCCGATCCCGACTTCCACTACCTGCAACGCGTGCTGCTGGAGATGCTCGCCATTCCCAGCCCCACCGGCTTCACCGACACCATCGTGCGCTATGTCGCCGAGCGCCTGGAAGAACTGGGCATTCCCTTCGAACTGACCCGCCGCGGCACCATTCGCGCCGCCCTCAAGGGCCGGCGCAGCAGCCCCGACCGGGCGATTTCGGCGCACCTGGACACCATCGGCGCCATCGTCCGCGAGATCCACCCCAATGGGCGCCTCGCGCTGGCGCCGGTGGGCTGCTGGTCGAGCCGCTTCGCCGAGGGCAGCCGGGTCAGCGTGTTCACCGACACCGGCGTGCTGCGCGGCAGCGTGCTGCCGCTGATGGCCTCCGGGCATGCGTTCAACACCGAGGTGGACAAGCTGCCGATCAGCTGGGACCACGTCGAACTGCGCCTCGACGCGCTCACCGCCAGTCGCGCCGACAGCGAAGTACTGGGCGTGGCGGTGGGCGATTTCGTCGCCTTCGATCCGCTGCCGGAATTCACCGAGAGCGGCCATATCAGCGCTCGCCACCTGGACGACAAGGCCGGCGTCGCCGCCCTGCTCACCGCGCTCAAATCCGTGGTGGAAAGCGGCGAGGAGCTGCCGATCGACTGCCATCCGCTGTTCACCATCACCGAGGAGACCGGCTCCGGTGCGGCCGCCGCCCTGCATTGGGACGTCAGCGAGTTCGTCGGCATCGACATCGCCCCGGTAGCGCCCGGCCAGCAATCCAGCGAGCACGCCGTCAGCGTGGCCCTGCAGGATTCCGGTGGCCCCTACGACTACCACCTGTCGCGCCACCTGCTGCGCCTGGCCGGCGAACAGGACATCCCGGTGCGCCGCGACCTGTTTCGCTATTACCACAGCGACGCCCAGTCGGCGATCACCGCCGGCCACGACATCCGCACGGCGCTGCTGGCCTTCGGCTGCGACGCCACCCACGGCTACGAGCGTACCCACCTGGACAGCCTCGGCGCCCTGACCCGGCTGCTCGGCGCCTACCTGCTCAGCCCGCCGGTGTTCGCCAGCGATGCGCAATCCGACCAGACTTCCCTCGACCGCTTCAGCCACCAGCTGGAGCACGACGCCCAACTGGAAAGCGAGACCCGCGTGCCGACCGTGGACAGCCTGCTGGGACAACGGGAAAACGACGCTTGAAGGGCCGCGCGCATCCGGGCAAAGTGACCCAATAGCGAACCAGTGAGCGGCTGGCCGCAAACACCACCGAGACTGCCGGATGCTGCGCACTTGTCTGACGTTCCTGCTGTTCTGGCTGAGCGGATCGGCCTGGGCGCTGCCGTCCGCGACGCTGGACCAGGACAATCTGCGCCTGTCCCTCGGCAGCTACGTCGCATACCTCGAAGACGCCGACGGCAACCTCGGTTTCGACCAGGTCCAGGCGCGTCCGGACGACGCCTTCCAAGCCATCCACGGCGACCACATCAACCTCGGCAAGAACGACTCGGTCTGGTGGTTCAAGGTCCGCCTGAACAACACCCGCGACCATGAACTGGCCGGCTACCTGGAAGCCAACTACCCGCTGCTCGACCATGTACAGGTCCGCCTGATCGGCCCGGACGGCCAGGTGCAGCAACTGGAGAGCGGTGACAGCTTCGCCTTCTCCCAGCGCCCGGTGCAGGTGCGCAACTTCTGGTTCCCGTTGCGCCTGGCGCCCGGCGAGAACACCCTGCTGCTGCGGGTGGAAACCACCAGCACGGTGTTCATGCCGCTGTTCTTCAGCACCTACGATGCCAGCGCGGCGGCCCAGGAAAACCTGATGGGCATCCAGGGCGCGTTCTATGGCGTGCTGTTCGCCATGTTCTGCTACAACCTGTTCCTGTTCATTTCGCTACGCGAAGCCGCCTACTTCTGGTACCTGAACTACACGCTGAACATCGGTCTGTTCGCCGCCTGCTTCGACGGCCTGCTGTTCAAGCTGCTGCCCGAACACGTGGCCTTCCAGTCGGTCAGCATCTACATCCTGATGTACCTGCACTGCCTCAGCGCCACCCAGTTCAGCCGCCACTTCCTGCACACCCGCCAACACTTCCCCCGCCTGGACATGGGACTGCGCCTGATGATGCTGGCGGCGCTCGGCTGCCTGGTATCGGTGCCGCTGATCGGCCTGCAGGCGTGGAACATGCTGGCCAGCCTGACGGTGCTGGCGGTGTCCCTGACCCTGCTGGTCTGCGGCGTCTACATCTGGCGCAAGGGCCTGCGCTACGGCTCCTACTACATCTTCGCCTGGGGCGTGCTGCTGGTTTCCTTCATCATCGCCACCTCCGGTTCGCTGGGCATCGACTTCCTCGGCATCTACGGCGCGACGGTGATCAAGGTCGGCGTCACCTTCGAGCTGATCACCCTGGCCATGGGCCTGGCCAACCGCATCAACCAGCTCAAGGAAGAAGGCTACCGCTCGCGCCAGGCGGCCGAGCAGGCGCACATCGAGAACAAGGCCAAGGGCCGCTTCCTGGCCAAGATGAGCCACGAGATCCGCACCCCGCTGAACGGCGTGCTGGGCATGCTGCAACTGCTTCGGGAAACCCCGCTCGACCGCAGCCAGCGCTTCTACGTCGACACCATTTCCAGCTCCGGCGGCGCGCTGATGGCGGTAATCAACGACATCCTCGACTACGCGCGCATCGAGTCCGGCAAGCTCAGCCTGGAACACATCGAGTTCGATCTGGAGGAACTGGTCTCCGACACCCTCACCCTGTTCACCGCCCAGGCCCTGGCCAAGCGGCTGCGCCTGCATATCAGCCTGGAGGGCGGTGTGCCCCGGCGCATTCAGGGCGACCCGACACGGCTCAAGCAGGTATTGATGAACCTGCTCAGCAACGCGCTGAAATTCACCGCCGAGGGCTACGTATCGCTCAACGTGTGCCGGCGCAACAACTCGCTCGGCGAACCTCATCTGGTCTTTGCGGTCAGTGACAGCGGCATCGGCATTCGCGACGAAGCGCTGGCGCAACTGTTCGAATCTTTCGCCCAGGGCGATTCCAGCACCACCCGCCGCTACGGCGGCAGTGGCCTGGGCCTGGCGATCAGCAAGGAGTTGGTGGAAATGATGGGAGGTCGCATCGAAGTACAGAGCACGCCAGGGCAAGGCACCCGCTTCGCCTTCGACATATCCCTGCAGACCGCCGGCGACCAGCCGGACGAACTGCTGCAACTGCTTTCTGGCCGCAGTGCCCTGCTCTGCTCGCTCGACGGCCTCGGCCTGGACGCTCTCAGCCACATGCTTGCCCGCTGGGGCATGCGCACCGAGCGCTGCCAGAACCCCGAACGGTTGCTCGACGTGCTCGACGAGTTCACCTCGCCGCCGCTGCTGGTGCTGATGTCGCCCTGGCCGGGCAGCGCCGAACACTGGCTGGACAGCCTGCGCCCGCGCCTGCAGCCACGCCAGCGGGTGCTGCTGCTGTGCCCGCCGGAACAGTGCCAGCAACTGACCGGCACCGAGGACCTGCGCCTGCACAGTCTGGCCCAGCCGCTGGCGGTCACGCCGCTACGGCAGGCCCTGCTGACGCTCTACGCGGAGGCACCGCGCACCGCGCCGACACCCGCCGGCGACATGCGCAGCGACGGCGGTGCCAGCCCCTGCATCCTGGTCGCCGAAGACAATCAGGTGAACCAGTTGGTGGTACAGGGCTTTCTCAAGAAGCGCGGCTACACCGTGCGCCTGGTGGCCGATGGCAAGGCCGCGGTGGCCGAGTACGAGCGTGCCCCGGCGGCCGTGCAACTGATCCTGATGGATTGCGAAATGCCGGAAATGGACGGCTTCGAGGCGACCAGGCAGATCCGCCGCCTGGAACAGAGGCACAACCTGACGCCGGTGCCGATCATCGCGCTGACCGCGCACATCCTCGACGAACACCGCCAGGGCGGCATCGACGCCGGCATGGACGACTTCCTCGGCAAGCCGCTCGATTGCAAGCTGCTCTACCAGACGCTCGACCGCTACCTGCTCAGCCAGGCCGCCGAACAGGAATAACCGGCGGCGATGGCCAGAACCCTGCCAGCACGCTAGCATCGCCCGCCGTTTCGCAGAGACTACCCATGCTGATTCCGCCCGAGATGCTCGAAGCCGACACCCTGACCCGCCTGCTGGAAGACTTCGTCACCCGCGAAGGCACCGACAATGGCGACGACACCCCACTGGAAACCCGGATCGCCCAGGCCCGCAGGGCGTTGGGGAAAGGCGAGGCGATGATCGTCTTCGATCCAGACAGCCAGCAATGCCAGTTGCTGGCCAGGCATGACGTGCCGAAGGAGTGGCTGGAGTAGCGGCACGCTGGCTAAACGTGCAGCCCACCCTCGCGTTCCCAGGCGCAGCGCACCCGCAGATCGTGCTCGGCGGGGCTGTGGAAGCCGCTCTCCGACTCCCAGCGAAAGGTATGAGTGCCGTTCAGTTCGGTTTCCAGGTGCACCACCGCGCTGGCCCAGTACAACCGCTTGAGCAGGGTCTCGAACTCCTTGACCCACAGCGCCCACTCGTATTCCACCACGCGATAGCTGGCACCGAAGTGGATCACCTGGGTGCGATACAGGCCGCCGCTGCTCTGCTCGCAGAAGGAAAACATCTCGCGGCCAAGAAAGGGCCAGGCGTCGCCTGCGGGCAACGCAGCCAGCACCTGGCGGTTGGTGCCCCGCCGCAACCGGCGCTCTGCCGGATCGCCGGAGGGCCAATCGCGGATACAGCCATAAACGATGGATTCGGACTCCACGCGGGCACTCCATAAAACTCAGGCTGCCTTCTAACACAGGGGCACCGTCGGGGAAACCTCTACGACCGGCGGGGGTGATCCGCCGCACAACGTTCAGTGCGAACGCAAACGCCAGGCCAGGGCACACATCACCAGCGCCAGGCCGGTGAGCACCATGAACGGCACCTGGTAGCTGCCCGCCAGATCGCGCCCGAGGCCGGTCAGGATCGGCGTCAGGCACGCCATGCTGTAGCCGGCGCAGAGCATCATCGCGGTCCAGCGGCTCACCGCCAGCGGCGTCTTCGCCTCGTACAGCGGCAGCACCAGCGACAGCGCGAACGAGCCGCCCAGGCCGACGCCGACCAGCACCGCCCACAGCTCCGGCAGCACCCTCGGCGCGAAGGTGATCATGCCCAGGCACAGGGCTGCGCAGAGCCCGCAGAACAGCAGCAGACCGTAGCGATTATGGAAGCGCTGCGCCAACCAGGGCAGCAGGAACGAACTCGGCAGGCCCACCAGCATCGAGGTGCTGAACAGCGCATTGCTGTGCAGCAGACTCAAGCCCGCCTCGTGGTAACGCGCCACCACCCAGGTGGCCAGGGCATAGAACAGCCCGGCCTGGATGGCGAAGAAAAAGCTGATCAGCCAGGCCCGCGGCTCGCGCCAGGGCAAGGCGCCAGCGGTCGCGTCCTCGGCGCTTTCGCGCCGGTTCGGCAACCGCAGCCAGAGCGGCAGCGCCAGTAGCGCCGGTAGCGCCCAGATGGCCAGCCCTGCGGTCCAATGCCCACCCAGCAGACGGCTGGCGGGCAGCGTCAGTACCGCACCGCCGGCACCGCCCATGGCCATGCTAAAGGAGTACCAGCCGACCACGCTGCCCATGCGTTCGACAAAATGCCGCTTGATGAACCCTGACAACAGCGGGCCGGCCACCGCGATCCCCGCACCGAGCAGCACCGCGCTGCCGATCAGCACCACGCTGTGCTGGCCTGCCAGGCGCGCCAGCAGCGCCGCGCCGATCAACGCCAGGCACAGCGCGACGGTGCGCTCCAGGCCGAAGCGCAGCGCCAGCCGCGGCGCCAACGGCGCCAGCAGGCCCATGCACAGCACCGGCAGGGCGGTATTCAGGGCAATCAGGCCACGGCCCAGGCCCAGCTCGCTGGCGATGCGTTCGATCAACGGTGCCAGGGAGGTGATGCCGGGGCGCAGATTGATCGCCGCCAACACCAGGGCCAGCATGGCCAACGGCCGGGATACGGCTTTCACAGACATATTCCAGAGGGACGGCGGCGGCAGGCCGGGCGGACCACCCTAACCGCTGGCAGGCAGGCGGGCAAGCCACGTGGAGCCGGCGGGTCATGCCGTCGGCCACTGCGCTCCGGGCCCGCCCGCTCCGTTGGCACGACAGACGCGTGCCGCGTCAGGCATCAGCCCTGCTTGGCCGCCTTGGCGCGCATGCGCTCGGCCATGGCGGCCATCTCGTCGTAGAGCGCCTGCGGGTTCTGCTGCTTGAGCGCCCAGGCGGCACGACCTTGCTCATGGGGCAGGATCATGAACTCGCCTTCGGCGATGCGCTGGTACATGTAGTCGGCGATATCCGTGGCGCTGATCGGCGAGCCCTCCAGCAGCTTGCCGACGTGGGCCTTCATCGCCGGGGTCGGTCCGCGGAAGGAATCCAGCAGGTTGGTCTGGAAGAACGACGGACAGACCACGTGCACGCTCACTTCGAGCTGCTTGAGTTCGGCCAGCAGGCTTTCCGACAGAGCCACCACGCCGGCCTTGGCGACGTTGTAGTTGCTCATCGCCGGACCCTGCATCAGTGCGGCCATGGAGGCGATGTTGACGATCTTGCCCTTGCTGCGCTCGAGCAACGGCAGGAAGGCCTTGCAGCCCTTGACCACGCCCATCAGGTTGATCGCGATCTGCCAATCCCAGTCTTCCAGGGACAACTCGGAGAAGAAGCCACCTGCGGCCACCCCGGCGTTGTTGACGATCACGTCGATGCCGCCGAACTTCTCTTCGCAGGCCTGGGCCAGCGCGGTGAGCTGGCTGTAGTCGCGTACGTCGCAGCGCAGGGTGAAGCCATCGCCACCGGCCTCGCGCACCAGCTTCAGGGTTTCCGCCAGGCCCGGCTCGTTGACGTCCGACAGCGCCAGGCGCCAGCCTTCGCGCGCCCAGCGCAGGGCGATCTCGCGACCCAGACCGGAACCGGCGCCGGTAATCATCATGCGGTTTTGCATCGTGCTGTGCCTTCTAATGCGGTGAGGTTGCGAGAAGTGTAGCGAAGGAACAGCGCGCCCCGAGGCTCCATCAGGCCGCTGAATGATCGGGGCAAACCGGGCTCGGGCTCAGCCCCGGGAGCGACGCCAGAGGATCGCCAGCATGAGATAGGCAAGCCCGTTGATCGCAATTACCACTGCCCCCAGCCACAGCTGCAGCTGTGGGGTCAGCCCGCTCGGGTAGATCAGCGGGATCAGGTAGTGCTCGATGAAACCGCCCTCGTAGCCGGCCTGCCCGGCGGCCTGGCGCAGGCTGACTTCCCACGGCGTCAGCGGGCAGTAGAGATGGAACAGCTCCACCGCCGCGCCCCAGGCAACCGCCGGCAGGTGCAACCAGGCCAGGCGCGGCCACTTCAGCACCAGCAGGCCGCCGAGCAGGACAAACAGGATGAACAGCAGATGAAGCACCACCACGCTATCGGCGGCCAGGCGATAGAGCATGTCAGTCCACCACGAACAGCCGGGCGCCCACTTCGGTGAAGGAGCGATGGGGTTCGGCATTGTCCGCCACCTGGTAGCTCATGCCCGGCGTGAGCACGAAGCGACGGCCATCCGCCAGTTCGGTATGCAGCTCGCCTTCCAGGCACAGCAGGATATGGCCCTTGACGCACCAGTGATCGGCCAGGTAACCCGGCGAATAGTCCACCATGCGCACCCGCAGCGCACCGAACTGGCAGGTGCGCCACAGCGCCACGCCGCGCTCGCCGCGATGCTCGCTGGGCTCGAGGGCCGACCAGTCGGTGGTGCCGAAGGGAATGTCATTGAGTTGCATCGCGTTTCCTTTGTCAGGGCTGGGTTTCGAGCTGGATCTTCACGCGTCGGGCAGCGACCTCGGCTCGCCTCGCCAGCACTCGTCGTGCCAGGGGCAGCACGGTGAGGCGCGCCAGTGGGCTGCGGTTGCGGCTGAACATGCGCCAGACCACGCGGCAGGCACCGGCACCGCGCTCGCTGAAGTCCATTTCCATCCGCGGCAGCAACGGCGCGAAGCGACCCTCGCTAGCGAAGCGCCGATTGGCCAGGACCTCGCACACGCTGATCGGTATCTGGCGCTGGCCGCGCAGGGGCACGGCAACGGTTTCCAGGTACTGCTTGCCGACCTGGCCATGGGGCAGGTCGTCGCCGGACTGCATGGCGATCACCTGGGGAAACCATTCGCCAAATCGCTCCAGGTTGGTCATGTACTGGAAGGCGACCGCGACCGGTCGTTCGATGTCGATGTGTTGCTCGGCAAGCAGATACATGGATTGCTCCCTGGATACGGACCGAGCCAGGGAGCATAGCCTGCTGTTCGATGGAAGGAACAGCCGGAATTCGAGCAGCACCTCCGCTCGGCCGCCCGACATTGCATCGGGCGGCGTCGTCAGCCTCGGAAGCGGGTCATTGCAACCATTGCTGCACGCGCTCGGGGTTGGCCTGCACCCACTTCTGCGCCGCTTCGGCGGGCTTGGCGCCCTCCTCGATGGCCAGCATCACCTCGCCGATCTCACTCGGCTGCCAGGAGAACTTGCGCAGGAAGGCCACCACCGGTGGCGCCTTGGCTTCCAGGCCGGGGTTGGCAATGCTGTCGACATGTTCGGCATCGCCGTAGACGCCCTTCGGATCTTCGAGGAAGCGCAGCTTCCACTTGGCGAACATCCAGTGCGGAATCCAGCCGGTCACCGCCACCGGTTTGTTGGCGTTGATCGAACGCGCCAGTTCGGCGGTCATGGCGCTGCCGGAGCTGGCTTGCAGCTTGTAGTCCAGGCCGTAGTCCTTGATCGCCTGGTCGGTCTTGAGCATCACCCCTGAGCCGGCGTCGATACCGACGATGCGCCCGCGGAAGGCATCCTTCTGCCCTTGCAGGTCGGCGATGCTCTTGGCCGTGACATATTCCGGAACGATCAGGCCGATCTTGGCGTCGTTGAAATTGGCGCCGAGGTCGACCACTTCGTCCTTGAGCTTTTCATAGTAGGAACCGTGGGTGACCGGCAGCCAGGCGGAAAGCATGGCGTCCAGCTGGCCCTTGGCCACACCCTGCCACATGATGCCGGTCGCCACCGGCAGCAGCTCGACGTCGTAGCCGAGTTTCTGCCGGATCACCTCGGCGGCCACATGGGTGGTGGCCACGCTGTCCGACCAGCCATCCACATAGCCGATCTTCAGCGCCGGTTTGTCCGCCGCACCGGCGATCGCTGATCCCAGCGCCAACACCAGCCCCGCACCGATTCCCCACAAGCGTCGCATTTTCATTGCTGCTCTCCCCCGAAGTTGGCGCGCCTTGGCACGCGAAAGCTCTCTGTGTGAGTTGTTCGCTCGGAGGCGCCCCCGTCACGCCCCGCTATAACTTGGGCCTGCATCAGTGGAGTACTGACCGGTCGATAATCGACCGCGAACGGAGCGGCGAATGCTCTGTCTGCGACACCCAGCTAGCGCAGAACGACAGATTGGCAAAGGCTATCGGCTTCATCGGCAAGCCCGATTTCCACCGCGCTGGCTGGTTGCCTACGCTAAACAAAACAGCGAATCATTCTCATCGGAGCCCGCCATGCTCAAGACCATCACCTTCACCGTCATGCACTTCTGCATCGCTTTCTCGGTCGCCTATGCGCTCACCGGGAGCATGACCGTCGGCGGTCTGGTGGCCGCCGTCGAACCGCTGTGCAATTCGGTGGGTTTCTATTTCCACGAACGCCTCTGGAAACGGCTGGAAAGGAACGGCGCCACGGGCGAACAACGCCCGGCCCATGCCTGGTTGCACCACCACGCGTGACACGGCTCACGGAGAAACCATTCGCCAGCGCGGCGAGTCATAATAGGCCGATCACCACTCTTATCGGCCCGTCATGAGCGCACGCGTTCGCAACTTCCTGCTGCCCTACCTGCTCGTCACCCTTCTTGCCCTGCTGAGCCTGACCGGTTTCTGGTACATCCTCGGACGTGCGCAGACGCTGGACACCGCGCCGCTGCCGGCAACACTGCAATGCGTCTCCTACAGCCCCTTCGACAAGGACCAGTCGCCGCTGGAACCCGGCTTCGTGTTGCGTCCGGAACGCATGGATGCCGACCTCGCCTTGCTCGCGGGCCGCTTCGACTGCCTGCGCACCTATTCAATGCTCGGCATGCAGGACCTGCCCGTCCTGGCCCGTAAGCACGGACTGAAGCTCATGCTCGGTGCCTGGGTCGACCGTGATCCGCTGGCCACCGACCTGGAGATCAAGGCACTGATCCGGGCCGCCAATGCCTATCCAGATGTGGTAACCGCGGTGATCGTCGGCAACGAGACCCTGCTGCGCAGGGAAGTCACCAGCGCGCGCCTGGTGGAGCTGATCGACCGGGTCAAACGCCAGGTCGCCCAGCCGGTGACCTATGCCGATGTCTGGGAGTTCTGGCTCAAGCACGAGGACGTCGCGCCGGCGGTGGATTTCCTCACCATTCACCTGCTGCCCTACTGGGAAGACGAGCCGGCCGGCATCGATCGTGCCCTGGCTCAGGTGGAACGGGTGCGCGGACTGTTCGGCGAACGCTTCGCGCCCAAGGACATCCTGATCGGCGAAACCGGCTGGCCGAGCGCCGGACGGCAGCGGCAGACCGCCGTGCCCGGGCGCAGCAATCAGGCCCGGTTCATGCGCGAGTTCGTCGCCCTGGCCGAGAGACAGGGCTGGCGCTACAACCTGATCGAAGCGTTCGACCAGCCGTGGAAGCGCAACAACGAAGGCGCCGCGGGTGGCTACTGGGGGCTGTTCGATGCCGACCGGCAGGACAAGAACATCCTCGCCGGGGCAGTGTCCGACCTGCCGCGCTGGCGCCTCTGGCTGGGCGCTGGCGTGCTGCTGATGGCCGCCACACTGCTGCTCGCCGGGCGCCCGGCCGATCGCCGCGCCGCCTGGCTGCTGCCGCCGCTCACGGCGGTGGCGGCCGCCTGTCTCGGGTTGTGGGGAGAGATGGTCCTGGTGTCGAGCCGCAACGTCATCGAGTGGCTGTGGGCGCTCCTGCTGACCGGGTTGAACCTGGTGGTGCTGGTCCATGCGGCATTGGCCCTGGGTGCCGGCGATGGATGGCGCCTGCGCCTGTTCGCCTGGCTGGAGCGCCGAGCCGGCACATGGCTGGCCGGTGCCGGTTTCGTTGCCGCGGTCAGCATGCTGGCGCTGGTCTTCGACGCCCGCTATCGCGGCTTCCCCAGCGCCGCCCTGTTGTTGCCGGCCCTGGTTTACCTGTGCCGACCGGTGCCCGGACCGCGCCGCGAGCTGGCGTTGCTCGCCTGCCTGATCGGCGCCGGCGTGTTGCCGCAGCTGTACCTCGAAGGCCTGGACAACCGGCAGGCGCTGGGCTGGGCGCTGGTCAGCCTGCTGCTGGTCGCGGCGCTCTGGCGCAGCTTGCGGCTCGCCGCCCTGCCCGGCCGCACACCGGCGAAAGTCGCCATGGCACGCCTCGACCCGGCCGGTTAACGCCGAGCCTGGGAGGCCGCCTGATGCAGGCCTCCGGCCGATGCAAACGGACGAGCCTGGTCCGCCTGCCGCACCAGCCTCAGCGCCGCCACCACCAGGGCAAACGCGCCGAGCCCGGCGCCATACAGCGCCAGCGCCGGCAACGCGAGGAACAGCGCCAGCAACGCCAACCACCATCCGGACCGACCGGGTAGCAGGAAGGCCACGCTGGCCAAGCCCAGGGCCGGTCCGGCGATCAGCTTGAAATGCACCAGCAGCCCGAGCCCGGCGCGTAGCTGGCAGGCCCACGGCTGCCGCGACCCGACGCACAGCTCGACCCACTGCGGCGCTTCCATCAGGGCGAACCGCAGCCCGAAGGCAGCCGCCAGCCAGAGCGCCGCCGCCAGCAACAGCAGCATAAGGGGAAAGAAACGTGACATGACCGACTCCACGACGATTACCCAGTTCGACCCAGGGCGGCGGCATGGCTGCCGCCGGTTGCCCAGCGCAGCCGCCCGCGGCATGCTGCCCGTTTGATCATGAAAGGAAGCCCCATGTCCGCCCTCAGATTGCGTCCCGCCGGCCGTGAAGATGTGCCGCTGATCCTCACCTTTATCCGCGAGTTGGCCGACTACGAAAAACTCAGCGACCAGATGGTAGCGGACGAAGCCGTCTTCGCCGAGCACCTGTTCGGCCCGCGCCCCTACGCCGAGGTGCTGATCGGCGAAGCCCACGGCGAGCCGGCCGGCTTCGCCCTGTTCTTCCACAATTTCTCCACCTTCCTCGGCAAGCCCGGCCTCTATCTGGAGGACCTCTACGTGCGCCCCAGCGCCCGCGGCCTGGGCCTGGGCAAGGCGTTCCTGGTAGAGCTGGCACGCCTCGCCGTCAGCCGCGGCTGCGGACGTCTGGAGTGGTCGGTGCTGGACTGGAACGAGCCGGCCATCGGCTTCTACCAAAGCCTAGGCGCGGCGCCGCTGGACGACTGGACAGTCTACCGCCTGACCGGCAGCGAGCTCACCGCACTGGCCGAGCAACCCTCCGCCTGACCGGCGCAGCGTGATGGCACTCGTTGCGCTTGCGGCGGTCCTACCCTGAGGCCCGCCGGGATTCGCTCCCGAGCAAGCGCCACTGGGCCCCAGCCCGTCTTCGGAAGCCAGTACCCAAAGGGAGTCGCCAATGTCCTGTCTGCGCCACTTCGCCGCCGTGCTCGGCAGCCTGTTCTGGATGGCTGCGGCAGCGGCGGCGGATATCGAAGCCGCCCGCTATGGCTATCCGCTGCACAACCCGTTCGAGGCGACACTCGCCACCACGCCGCCAGAGCTGCGCCCGGAACTGCCCGACCCCGGCAGCATCGACGAAGCGGACTACAGCCTCAAATTGCGTCCGGAGCGCGAGTTCGTGCTGCCGGAGAACTTCTGGCCGGTGAAGAAGCTCACCTATCGCCTGGCCCGGCAGGATGAACCGGCCCCACTGATCTTCATCATCGCCGGCACCGGCGCGCGCTACTCCAGCGGCATCGCCGAGTACCTGAAGCAGCTGTTCTACAGTGCCGGCTACCATGTGGTGCAGCTCTCCTCGCCGACCAGCTACGACTTCATGGCCGCCGCCTCGCGCACTGCGACCCCCGGCGTCACCGCGGAAGATGCGGACGATCTCTACCGCGTCATGCAGGCAGTTCGGGCACAGCATCCGGACCTGCCGATCACCGACTTCTACCTCACCGGCTACAGCCTCGGCGGCCTGCATGCGGCCTTCGTCAGCCAGCTCGACGAAACCCGCCGCAGCTTCAACTTCAAGCGCGTGCTGCTGCTCAACCCGCCGGTGAATCTGTATACCTCGGTCAGCAATCTGGACCGCCTGGTGCAGACCCAGGTCGAGGGCATCGGCAGCCGACGCAACTTCTACGACCATATCTTCGCCAAACTCACCCGCTACTTCCGCGAGCGCGGCTACATCGACCTCAACGAAGCCGTGCTGTACGACTTCCAGGACTCCGCCGAGCGCCTCTCCAACGAAGAGATGGCCATGCTGATCGGCGCCTCGTTTCGCTTTTCTTCCGCCGACATCGCCTTCACCTCGGACCTGATCAACCGCCGCGGACTGATCGTGCCGCCGAACTATCCGATCCACATCGGCACCGATCTGTCGCCATTCTTCAAGCGGGCCCTGCAATGCGATTTCGACTGCTACCTGACCGAGCAACTGATCCCACTGTGGCGCGACCGCTATGACGGCAGCAGCCTGAATCACTTGGTGGAACAGGTCAGTCTCTATGCCTTGGAGGACTACCTGAAGCACAGCCCGAAAATTGCCGTAATGCACAATGCCGACGACCTCATCCTCGGCCCCGGCGACCTCGGTTTCCTGCGTCGCGCCTTCGGCGAGCGCCTGACGGTTTACCCGTATGGCGGGCACTGCGGCAACCTGAACTACCGAGTCAACAGCCAAGCCATGCTGGAGTATTTCCGTGGTTAACCGCCTGCCCCTCTGCGCCCTTTCGCTCCTGTTCGGCTGCGCCCTGGCCCAGGCCGAGCCCCCGACCTTCGACGCGGATGGCTTCAAGAATCCGCTGGACGAGCTGCAGTTCAACCCCAGCCTGGACCAGCGGGAATTCGAACGCGCCTCCCTCGATGCGCTAAACATCTACGATCCCTGGGAGCGCTGGAACCGGCACGTCTACCACTTCAACTACCGCTTCGACGAATGGGTCTTCATGCCGGTGGTGCATGGCTACGAGTACGTCACGCCGCGCTTCGTGCGCAGCGGGGTGAGCAATTTCTTCGGCAACCTCGGCGACGTGCCCAACCTGCTCAACAGTCTGCTGCAGTTAAAGGGCAAGCGCGCCATGCAGACCACCGGCCGCCTGCTGATCAATACCACCCTCGGCCTCGCAGGCTTGTGGGACCCGGCAACCCGCATGGGTCTGAACAAGCAGAACGAGGACTTCGGCCAGACCCTGGGGTTCTATGGCGTGCCCAACGGACCCTACTTCGTGCTGCCGCTGCTGGGCCCCTCGAACATGCGCGACACCGGCGGGCTGGTCGTGGATTTCGCCGCGGAGCGCCAGGCGAACTACCTGAACTTCGCCGAAATCAGCGCCGATCACCCGGAGCTGATGGTGCTGCGCGCCGTGGACACCCGCTACTCTTCCAACTTCCGCTATGGCCAGCTCAATTCCCCGTTCGAGTACGAGATGGTGCGCTACGTCTATACCCGGGCGCGGGAGCTGCAAGTGGCCCAATAGCCGCTTGACCCCGGGGTCGCCCCTGGGTTTTAAGCTGTCGTCGAACCCTATCGCGAGAACCTGCCATGCGCGTCGCCCAACTGGCCAAGGCCGCCGCCGTCAGCGGCGAGACCGTTCGCCACTACACCGACCTCGGCCTGCTCAGGCCCACCCGCAACCCGCACAACGGCTACCAGGAGTACGGCGGCGACGACCTGCGCCGACTGCGCTTCATCGCCCAGGCGCGGCGCCTGGGCTTCAGCCTGAAGGACGTGCAAGCCATTCTCGGCCGCGCCGACAGCGGCAAGGCGCCCTGCGGCGAGGTGCGCGACCTGCTCAGCGAACGCCTCGGCACCCTGCAGGCGCACATAGCCGAATGCCAGCGGCTGGCCAAGGTGATGCAGGATGCCCTGGCCGAATGGGCCGGCAAGCCGGAATGCGCGCCGGACGGCCAGGCCATCTGCCGGTTGATCGAAGACTTCGAGCTGCCGGCGCAGAACCGCCCGGCCACGCCCTGTCCAGCCCATTAATATCGGGCAAATCGATGATAATCAGGCGAAAATAGCACCAATCAATCTGATAAATCGGAATAGCATGGACCCATCCTCACTGATCTCAGGAGCCTGTCCATGACCACATTCCGCCAGCTACTCGCCGTACACAACGGCCGCCCGGCCTCCGACGGCGCCGGCGTGCGCCTCATCCGTGTGTTCGGCGGCCAGGGTGCCGAGCGGTTCGACCCGTTCCTGATGCTCGATGAATTCGGCTCGCACGATCCGGACGACTACATCGCCGGCTTCCCGCCGCATCCGCACCGCGGCTTCGAGACCGTCACCTACATGCTCGAAGGACGCATGCGCCACGAGGACCACCTGGGCAACGTCGGCCTGCTGGAAAGCGGCGGCGTGCAGTGGATGACCGCCGCCCGCGGCATCATCCACAGCGAGATGCCCGAGCAGCAACAGGGCGTGATGCGCGGCTTCCAGCTTTGGCTCAACCTGCCGGCCAAGGACAAGCTCGGCGCGCCCGGCTATCGCGACCTGGCACCGAGCGAAATACCAAGGCTGCGCAGCAGCGAAGGTGTGGAAGTGAGCGTGATCGCCGGCCACTTCGACGATGGCGAGATCCGCCAGGACGGCGCCATCCAACGCCCGCACAGCGAACCGCAACTGTTCGACCTGCGCCTGCCGACCGGCAGCCACATCGCCCCGCGCCTGGCCGATGGCCATCGCGTGCTGCTCTACGTCTATGAAGGCAGCCTGGCCATTGC
The DNA here is from genome assembly GCF_057128665.1 of Zestomonas ipomoeae. Classification (NCBI taxonomy): domain Bacteria; kingdom Pseudomonadati; phylum Pseudomonadota; class Gammaproteobacteria; order Pseudomonadales; family Pseudomonadaceae; genus Zestomonas; species Zestomonas ipomoeae. The sequence goes on along the minus strand of NZ_JBSKHQ010000012.1, from coordinate 102,263 downwards.
CGGCGAATACACTGGCGATGTGACCGCCGGCCACTTGGCACGCATGAACGACCGGGGCGAGCTGCGCCTGTCCAGCCGCGACGGTGCCCGCGTACTGCTGATCGCCGGCCGGCCGCTGGGCGAGCCCATCGTGCAGTACGGACCTTTCGTGATGAACAGCCGCGAGGAGATCGACCAGGCCCTGCGCGACTATCGCGACGGCACCCTGGCCTAGGCACAACAGCCTGGTAGGGGCGGACCCTGCCCGCGAAAACGCTACTGCCAACCGGCCTTCATCAGGGCAGGCAGGGCAACGTCGAGCGATGCGGGCTCGTCTACGGCAGGCCCGGCGCCGAGCCCAGTTGACCGGCCGGCTGGATATGCGCCGGCACATGCACCAGGCCGAGGAAACCGACCAGCGCATCCTTCTGCTTCATCGCATCCTGGTAGCCCAGCTCGATGAGCTCGTTGCAGTAGCCGGCCTCGAACAGCAGGTAGCTGAGCACTCCGCCACCGTTGTCGCGGGTGGCACCCGGCCCGCGCAGGAACAGACGCAGCGAGCGCGGCAGCTCGTGATGATGGCGGGCGGCGATCTGATCCAGCGGCTGGCTCGGCGAAATCACCAGCACATCGACCGGCTTGATGCCCAGGCCGCGGGTATTCACCCCTGGCGGCAGCAGATGACTCATTTGGTTGATGCGCTCCAGCAATTCGATGTCGCCTTCGAGGCTATCGATGAAGGTGCTGTTGAGCATGTGCCCGCCGATCTGCGCCAGGGTCGGCGGTCGCGGGTTCTGCGGACGCACCACCGGAGCCGGCGCGTCCAGGCCGATCGGATTGCCGCTGACCCCGACCACCAGTACCCGGCTCGCCCCCAGGTGCAGCGCCGGGCTGATCGGGGCCATCTGGCGCATGGCGCCGTCGCCGAAGTATTCGCGGTTGACCCGCACCGGCGGGAAGATCAGCGGAATCGCCGCGCTGGCCAGCAGGTGTTCGAGGCCGAGCCGGGTCGGTACGCCGACGCGACGATGGCGGAACCAGGGATCGATGGCCGCGCGACCTTGATAGAAGGTCACCGCCTGGCCGGACTCGTAGCCGAAGGCCGTCACCGCCACCGCGCGCAATTGACGGCGGGCGACGGCGGCGGCAATGCCGGAGAAGTCCAGCTCGCGCTCCAGCAGGGAGCGCAGCGGCTGGTTGTTCAGCAGCGCCACCGGCACATCGCGACCAAGCCCCAGCAGGCTATGGCCGACGAAGCGGCCGGCCTGCCGAAGCACGCCCGGCCAGTCGCTGCGATAGACCTGATGGGTATGGAAGCCCTGCCAGACGGCCGTGAGCCGGCGGATCGCCTGGGTGAAATGCAAGGCGCCGCAGGCCAGTCCGACAGCGTTGATCGCGCCGGCAGAGGTGCCGACGATGACCGGGAAGGGATTGTGCGCGGCATCGGGCAGCAGGTCGGCGATGGCCGACAGCACGCCCACCTGGTAGGCCGCCCGCGCCCCGCCGCCAGAAAGGATCAGCCCGGTGGTGGGCTTGGCAGTGGCGACGACTTGGTTCATGGGCTGAGGTCCGCGTTCTTTTTCTATTCAGTATAGGGCCGGCTACTTGCGCCGCTTCGCATACAGCTTGGGCTCGCCCTCGGGGCGGGTCTTGAAGCGCCGATGGGCCCAGAGGTACTGCTCGGGGCATTGGCGAATCGCCGCCTCGATCCACTGGTTGATCCGCAGGCAATCGGCCTCCTCGCTCTCGCCGGGGAAGTCCTCCAGCGGCGCGTGCACTACCACTTGGTAGCCGGAACCGTCGGCCAGGCGCATCTGCGTCATGGGGATCACCTTGGCCCTGCCCATCCGGGCGAACTTGCTGGTGGCAGTAACGGTGGCGGCGGGCACGCCGAACAGTGGCACGAAGGCGCTCTGCTTGGGGCCATAGTCCTGATCCGGCGCATACCAGATCGCCTCGCCGGCACGCAGCAGCTTGAGCATGCCGCGCACGTCTTCGCGCTCGATGGCGCCGGTCAGTCGCTGCTCGCGGCCCCGCCGCTGGATGTAATCGAACAACGGATTCTTGTGCGGCCGGTACATGCCGTACATGCCGTGGGCCATGCCGAGCAGGCCGCCGCCCATCTCCAGGGTGGTGAAGTGCAGCGCCATGAGGATCACGCCCTGGCCTTCGGCCTTGGCCTGCCGGAGATGCTCCAGCCCCTCGATGCGCCCCAGGCGGCGCAGACGCCATTCCGGCCACCACCAGGCGATGACCATCTCGAAGAAGGTGATACCGGTGGAAGCGAAGTTCTCTCTCAGCAGGCGTTCGCGCTCGGCGACCGAAAGCTCGGGAAAGCACAGCTCCAGGTTGCGCGCGGCAATCGAGCGTCGTCCGCGGGCGAAACGGAACATCACCGCCCCCAGCACCCGGCCCAGGCGCAGCAGCACCGCATAAGGCAGCAGGGCGATCAGCCAGAGCAGGCCGAGGCCGAGCCAGAGCGGCCAAAAGCGAGGGTGCAGGTAAAAGGCGCGAAACTGCGGACGGTCCATTCACTATCCCGGACGACGACAAAGCCCGCCATTCTACAGCGTTCCGCCGCCGGGAACCCAACCCGGGTTGCGAGCCACCGGTGTTCTCGCTATAAGTCCTCGCCATCTCATCCAGCAGGCCGACCATGAGCCAAGCCGATCTCCTCGACCAAGACCCCGTGTTCCAGCTCAAGGGCAGCATGCTCGCCATCACCGTGCTGGAGCTGGCCCACAACGATCTCGAACGCCTCGACCGCCAGTTGGCCGCCAAGGTCACCCAAGCACCCGCCTTCTTCAGCAACACCCCGCTGGTGCTGGCCCTGGACAAGCTGCCGGACGGCGAAGGCACGCTCGAACTGGCCACGCTGATGGAGGTATGCCGCCGCCACGGACTGCGCACCCTGGCGATCCGCGCCAGCCGCGACGAAGACATTGCCGCCGCCAACGCCCTCGACCTGCCGGTGCTGCCGCCCTCCGGCGCCCGCGAACGCCAGGTGGACCCGACCGCGGGCAGTGCACCGAAAAAGGAAGAGAAGCCCGCCGAGCCGGTGGCCCGCCCGAGCAAGGTGATCACCACGCCGATCCGTGGCGGTCAGCAGGTCTACGCCCAGGGCGGCGACCTGATCGTGCTGGCCCCGGTCAGTGCCGGCGCGGAACTTCTCGCCGATGGCAACATCCATGTGTACGGCCCCATGCGAGGCCGTGCGCTGGCCGGGGTAAAAGGCGACGAAAATGCACGGATCTTCTGTCAACAGCTGGCTGCGGAGCTGGTATCCCTGGCCGGTCACTACAAGGTCGCCGAGGACTTGCGACGCGACCCATTGTGGGGCGAGCCCGTGCAGGTCTACCTGTCGGGTGACGTGTTGAACATCACCCGCCTTTAACGGATACTGCCGCGAATTTTCAGGCACCTGAAAGGAGCCGCGCAGCCAGCATGAAACGGCGCGCCGACTCCCGTTTTTCTTTACTTTTGGGGTGAATCACCTTGGCCAAGATCGTCGTAGTCACTTCCGGCAAAGGCGGCGTGGGTAAAACCACCACCAGCGCCGCCATCGGTACCGGCCTCGCCCTGCGCGGGCACAAGACCGTCATCGTCGACTTCGACGTCGGCCTGCGTAATCTCGACCTGATCATGGGCTGCGAACGTCGCGTGGTGTACGACTTCGTCAATGTGATCAACGGCGAAGCCACGCTGACCCAGGCCCTGATCAAGGACAAGCGCCTGGAGAACCTCTATGTACTGGCCGCCAGCCAGACCCGCGACAAGGACGCGCTGACCCACGAAGGCGTGGAGAAGGTCATCAACGAGCTGGCGCAGAACTTCGAATACGTGGTCTGCGACTCCCCTGCCGGCATCGAGAAGGGTGCGCACCTGGCGATGTACTTCGCTGACGAGGCGATCGTCGTGACCAACCCGGAAGTCTCCTCGGTACGCGACTCCGACCGCATGCTCGGCCTGCTGGCGAGCAAGTCGCGCCGCGCCGAAAAGGGCGAGGAACCGATCAAGGAACACCTGCTGCTGACCCGCTACAACCCCGAGCGCGTCAGCAAGGGCGAGATGCTCGGCGTCGAGGACGTCGAGGAAATCCTCGCCATTCGCCTGCTCGGCGTGATTCCCGAGTCCCAGGCGGTGCTCAAGGCCTCGAACCAGGGCGTCCCGGTCATCCTCGACGAGCAGAGCGACGCCGGCCAGGCCTACAGCGATGCGGTCGACCGCCTGCTGGGCAAGGAAGTCAGCCACCGCTTCCTCGATGTGCAGAAGAAAGGACTGCTGCAACGCCTTTTTGGAGGACGTGAATGAATATTTTCGACTTCTTTCGCGAGCGTAAGAAGGAAACCACTGCGTCTATTGCGAAAGAGCGTCTGCAAATCATCGTCGCCCACGAGCGCGGCCAGCGCAGCCAGCCCGATTACCTGCCCGCCCTGCAGAAGGAGCTGGTGGACGTGATCCGCAAGTACGTCAACATCGACCAGGACGACGTGCAGGTGGCGCTGGAAAACCAGGGTAGTTGCTCGATCCTGGAACTCAACATCACCCTGCCGGATCGTTGATCCACCGCCTCCTTCGGGAGCAGCAGGACCGGTAGACGGCGGCTTCGGCCGCCGCTCTCGTTCATGGAACCCCGCATGCCGCTCAGCCAGATCGAAATCATCCACCAGGACGACGCCCTGCTGGTGATCAACAAGCCCACCCTGCTGCTCTCCGTGCCCGGCCGCGCCGACGACAACAAGGATTGCCTGGTGACCCGCCTGCAGGAGAACGGTTTTCCCGAGGCGCGCATCGTGCATCGCCTGGACTGGGAAACCTCGGGGCTGATCGTGCTGGCCCGCGACGCCGATAGCCACCGCGAGCTGTCCCGCCAGTTCCATGATCGCGAGACCGAAAAGGCCTACACCGCCCTGTGCTGGGGCGAACCGCAGCAGGACAGCGGGCGCATCGAGCTGCCGCTGCGCTACGACCCACCGACCAAGCCCCGCCACGTGGTCTGCTACGAGCATGGCCGCCACGCCCTGACCTTCTGGCGCGTGCTGGAACGCTGCGGCGACCATAGCCGCGTCGAGCTGACGCCGATCACCGGCCGCTCCCATCAACTGCGCGTGCACATGCTCTCCATCGGCCACCCGCTGCTGGGCGACCGCCTCTATGCCCACGAACAAGCCCTCGCCGCCCATGAACGCCTGTGCCTGCACGCCAGCATGCTCACCCTCACCCATCCGCTGACCGGCGAGCGACTCCGTTTCGAATGCCCGGCACCGTTCTGAGGCGGGCAGCGGGAGCTGGCCTGCCTCGGTACCGACGCATTCCCCGATTGCCTCACGCCCAACGCTGCAGCCGGTAGGGGCAAATTCATTCGCCCAGCCAGGCCTCGTCGGGCGAATGAATTAGCCCGTAGAAACGAGCCCTCCACGTAGCCAGGATTGCGCCAGCGCATATTCCGACTATGCGGCCAGGAACGCATGCGGACTCTCGCCTGCAGGCACCCGTGCAAATCCTTTACACTCCGGCCTATCGCTTTTCGGAGTCTTGTATGCGCGCTGAACTGAACCAAGGCCTGATCGACTTCCTCAAGGCCTCGCCCACCCCCTTCCACGCCACCTCCAGCCTTGCCCAGCGCCTCGAAGCCGCCGGCTACAAATGCCTGGACGAGCGCGAGCCCTGGACCGTCGAGCCGGGCGGTCGCTACTACGTCACCCGCAACGACTCCTCGCTGATCGCCATCCGTCTGGGCAAGCGCGCCCCGCTCGAAGGCGGCGTGCGCCTGGTCGGCGCCCATACCGACAGCCCCAACCTGCGCGTCAAGCCGCAGCCCGAACTGCAGCGCCAGGGCTTCTGGCAACTGGGCGTGGAAGTCTACGGTGGCGCCCTGCTCGCCCCCTGGTTCGACCGCGACCTGTCGCTGGCCGGCCGGGTCACCTTCCGCCGCGCCGGCAAGGTGGAAAGCCAATTGATCGACTTTCGCAAGCCGATCGCCACCATCCCCAACCTGGCGATCCACTTGAACCGCGAGGCCAACCAGGGCTGGCCGATCAATGCGCAGAACGAACTGCCGCCGATCCTCGCCCAGCTCGCCGGCGAAGACGGTAGCGACTTCCGCGCCCTGCTCACTGACCAGTTGGCGCTGGAGCATGGCATCAACGCCGACGCGGTACTCGATCACGAGCTGAGCTTCTACGACACGCAGAACGCCGCGGTGATCGGCCTCAACGAAGAGTTCATCGCCGGTGCGCGGCTGGACAACCTGCTCTCCTGCTACGCCGGCCTGCAGGCCCTGCTGAACGCCGAAGGCGACGAAACCGGCGTGCTGGTCTGTACCGACCACGAGGAAGTCGGCTCCTGCTCGGCCTGCGGTGCCGACGGCCCGTTCCTCGAGCAGGTACTGCGTCGCCTGCTGCCCAAGGGCGAGGACTTCGTGCGCATCGTGCAGAAATCCCTGCTGGTCTCTGCCGACAACGCCCACGGTGTGCATCCGAACTACGCCGACAAGCACGACGCCAACCACGGCCCGAAGATCAACGCCGGCCCGGTGATCAAGGTGAACAGTAACCAGCGCTACGCCACCAGCAGCGAGACGGCGGGCTTCTTCCGCCACCTGTGTCTGGCCGAGGAGGTGCCGGTGCAGAGCTTCGTGGTGCGCAGCGACATGGGCTGCGGCTCGACCATCGGCCCGATCACCGCCAGCCAGCTCGGCGTGCGCACAGTGGATATCGGCCTGCCGACCTTCGCCATGCACTCGATCCGCGAACTGGCCGGCAGCCATGACCTGGCCCATCTGGTGAAGGTGTTGACGGCGTTCTACGCCAGCCCCGAACTGCCCTGATCGCTCAGAGCTTGAACTGTTGCCGATAGGCCGCCGGGGTCATGCCGGTCACCTGCTTGAAGGTCCGGCGAAAGCTGGACTCATCGGCGTAGCCCAGTGCATCGCTGATGCGACCGACCGGGTCGGCGGTCAGAATCAGCCGCTCCCCGGCCTGGTTGAGCTTGATCAGGCGAACCTGATCGGACACCGCGCGGCCAGTCAGGACATGGACCTTGCGCGCCAGCGTGCGGGCAGAGACGGCGAGTTCGCCAGCCAACCGTTGCACGCCGAGCTGCCGCGCGGGCAAGCGCTCCACCAGCAGGTGCAACCTGCGCAATAGCGGGTCGGCATTCTCCATCAAGCCGACGGAGCGAAAGGCCGGGTTGACGGGTTCGGGACGCGGCAACACCATCAGCCTGGCGATGTCGCGATAGAACAGCTCGCCCAGCTGCCGCTCGATCAGAGTGCGGGCAATCGAGAGATAGCCGCCGACGCCGGATGCCGTGATAGTAGCGGCGTCGGCCACCTGGGCCTGCTCGAACTGCCAGTGCACCCGGGGGAACTGCGTTTGCAGGCTGGGCGCCAGCCACCAGGTGGCCGTCGCCCCCTTGCCATCCAGGCGCCCGCTGCGGGCCAGCAGGCACACCCCGGTGCAGTAGCTCAACAGCTGCGTCGACGGCGGCAACTGTCCTAGCACCCGGATCAGCTCACGACTGGCAGTCAGCGCCTGCGCTATCGCGGCGTCGGAATCTGCCCAGAGGCCGGGAACCAGCAGCGCCGTACAGCCTGCCTCCTCCAGCCTGCTGTCGGGCTGCAACCGCATGCCCTGGGCACAGTCGACAGGCTGGGTATCCAACCCCACCCAACACAGGTGGAAGTGTTGTTGCCCGGCACGCCGATTGGCGGCCATCAATAGGTCCGCGAAGGCGAACAGACCGGCGGGCATACAGCCGGGATACAGCAACAGGCCGATTTTCTGGATAGGCATGAAATGTCCGTTTTATGGCAATTCACGCCATCCTTGCCCCACGCCGCGATTTTTACAATGGCTACTCCCTATCCGGAGTGCGCCATGAAAATCACTCAACTGCGTAACGCCACGCTGATCGCCGAGTTCGGCGACGTCTGTCTGCTGGTCGATCCCATGCTAGCTCCCCAAGGCCAACTGCCCGCGCTCAAGTACCTCGCCCGGCGGCGACGCAATCCGCTGGTGGAGCTGCCGGCAAACGCCGACGAGCACTTGCAGCGCGTGACCCATTGCCTGATCACGCACTGCCAGAAAGGCCATTTCGACCATCTCGATCGCGCCGCCATCCGCTGGCTCCGAGCGCACGGCATTCCCGTGCTGTGCATGGAGGACGATGCGGACTACCTGCGCAAGCGGCGGCTGAAGGTAGAGGTGCTGGATGGCCGCTTCTTCGGCGGCACCATCCAGGCCATCCCCTGCCTGCACGGCGAAGGCTGGATCGGCCGCCTGATGGCCCATGGTCATGGCTACTTCATCGAGCTTCCCGGCGAGCCCAGCCTCTATATCGCCGGCGATACGCTGCTCACCGCGCAGGTGCGCCAATGCCTGGCCGAAAGGCACCCGGCCGTCAGCGTGCTGCCGGCGGGCGGGGCGCGGTTCGATGTCGGCGGCGAGATCATCATGGGCCAGGCGGACATTCTCACGGCGCTGGCGATCAGCGAGGGCGTGGTGATCGCCAACCATCTCGAAGCCCTCGACCACTGCCCGATGACCCGCGCCGGCTTGTGGCAGGCGGCGCGGCAACGAGGCCTCGAGCATCGCTTGAGAGTACCGCTGGATGGCGAAACGCTGGAGTTCGTGGCCGCGACACAGGAATCACGAGTGCACTACTCCGGCACTTCCACCTGCACATGAATGGCATCGTGCCGCCAGAACTCCAGGTCGCAATCGATGATGCGCCCGTGCTGGTCGCGATTGAGGCGGGTAATGCGTAGCGCCGGGCTGCCCACGGACACCCGCAAGGCCGTGGCCGCTTCGGCGTGCAGTGCGGTGGGCACCATGTCGAAGCGCACCCGCCCGTAGCGAATGTCGTATTCATGAGCATATAGCTCGGTCAGCGAGCGAGTCAGGTCGAAGTCGAGAATGCCGGGGAAATACACCGGGTTCAGATAGTGCTCGACATACAGTACCAGTCGGCCATCGATACGCCGCGCGCGGCGTATCTGGATCGCGCTGGACAGCGCCGGCAGCCCCAGCAGTCCGCAGATAGCCACCGGAGCCGGCACCAGCCGCGCGGAGAGCACTTCGGTAGCCGGCACCCGCCCCTGCTCGCCAACCATGGCGTGGAAGTGGCTGCGCACCAGCGGGTTGTAGGCGATGCGTGGCGGCGAGACGAACCAGCCACGCCGCTCCTCGCGATAGATCAGCCCCTGCGCCTCCAATTGACCAAGCGCCTCGCGCAGCGTGATGCGCGTGGTGTCGAACACCTCGCTGAGCTTGCGCTCCGCCGGCAACTTACCGCCCGGCGCCAACAGCCCGTGTTCGATCTGCTCCTGCAGGGCCCGGCAGATCGCCGTTACGGTACGTGGCGTGTCGTCACGCATGTCGGTTTCCTTTCTGGACTAGTCCAGCCCCAACGCGGGGCGTCTTCAACGCCCTCTCAGCGGCGTCCTACCCGGCAGTCTAGGCAAGCGGAATGACGATTCCATGACTATGCTGCTACGGCCAGTTTGGCCAAGCGACTCGATAATGCAAATAAAAATGCCAATAAATCATGTAGTTACATAAGAATCCAAGCGGCGTAGAAGCTCCGCCAGGTACCCCAGGGAACGACGGAGCATCCATAAAACTGTCATGCAAACGGCTTACATTGGCCTGGGTCTTGCTGATCTAGACCACACAACACAACTGCGACAAGGAGCTCCGAATGAAACGCCTGCTGCTGGCTTCACTGTTGGGATCGGCCATCGCCTCCTCGGCCATGGCTTCGGTAGAGATGCAGAGCCTGGAAAAAGCCGCACGCGCCGAAGGCGCGGTGAATAGCGTCGGCATGCCCGACAGCTGGGCCAACTGGAAGGACACCTGGGTCGACCTGAACAAGCAGTACGGCCTCAAGCACATGGACACCGACATGAGTTCGGCCCAGGAAATCGCCAAGTTCGCCGCCGAGAAGGACAACGCCACCGCCGATATCGGCGACGTCGGCGCCGCCTTCGGCCCCATCGCCGTACAGCAGGGTGTGACCCAGCCCTACAAGCCGAGCACCTGGGAGCAGATTCCGGCCTGGGCCAAGGATCAGGACGGCCACTGGATGCTGGCCTACACCGGCTCCATCGCCTTCATCGTCAACAAGCGCCTGGTCAAGGAAGCGCCCACCTCCTGGGCCGAGCTGAAACAAGGCAAGTACAAGGTCGCCATCGGCGACGTCAGCGCTGCCGCCCAGGCGGTCAACGGCGTACTGGCCGCGGCCATCGCCAATGGCGGCGACGAGAAGAACATCCAGCCGGGCCTGGACTTCTTCGCCGAGATCGCCAAGCAGGGCCGCCTGTCGTTGTCCAACCCGACCATCCAGACCCTGGAGAAAGGTGAGGTGGAAGTGGGCGTGGTGTGGGACTTCAATGGCCTGTCCTACCGCGACCAGATCGACCCGAGCCGCTTCGAAGTGCTGATTCCGTCCGACGGTTCGGTGATCTCCGGCTACACCACCATCATCAACAAGTACGCCAAGAACCCCAACGCCGCCAAGCTGGCCCGGGAATACATCCTCTCCGATGCCGGCCAGATCAACCTGGCCAAGGGCAACGCCCGGCCGATCCGCGCCGAGCACCTGACCCTGCCGGCCGACGTCCAGGCCAAGCTGCTGCCCAACGAGCAGTACGCCAAGGTCCGCCCGATCAAGGACGCCGCCGCCTGGGAAGCCACCTCGAAGGCCCTGCCGCAACTCTGGCAGGAAAACGTCATCGTCGAGATGGAGTGACACGACGCCCGGCTCCGGCCGGGGGTGCGACCCGCAGGGCCGATTCCTCGGAACGGCTCTGCGGACCTTTTTCCAAGGAACGAATCGTCCATGCCACACAACGTCATTCTCGTCGTGCTCGACGGCCTCGGCCATGGCGTCGCCGAACATGCCATGGGCCACCTGCATGCCTGGTGCGCCGCCGGACGGGGCGCCTTTTATAAACTGGAGTGCGAGCTGCCGTCGCTGTCGCGCCCGCTGTACGAGTGCATCCTTACCGGCGTGCCGCCAATCGACAGCGGCATCGTGCACAACGAGGTGGGGCGTCTCTCCAATCAGCGCAGCGTCTTCCATTATGCGCGCGCCGCCGGCCGCTCCACCGCGGCGGCGGCCTACCACTGGATCAGCGAGCTGTACAACCGCGCGCCCTTCAACGCCGCCCGCGACCGCCACACCGACGACGACAGCCTGCCGATCCAGCGCGGGCACTTCTACTACGCCGATCACTACCCGGATTCGCACCTGTTCGCCGATGCCGAGAGCCTGCGCGTGAAGCACGCACCGGACTTCCTGCTGGTGCATCCGATGAACATCGACGACGCCGGCCACAAGCACGGGCTGGACTCCGCCCAGTACCGCAACAGCGCGCGCATGGCCGACGTGCTGCTGGCCGACTACCTGCAGACCTGGCACGACGCCGGCTACCAGATCCTGATCACCGCCGACCACGGCATGAACGCCGACCGCTCGCACAACGGGCTGTTGGCCGAGGAGCGCGAGGTGCCGCTGTTCGTCATCGGCGAGGCGTTCAGCCAGGACCCGGGCGCCCAGCCCCGGCAGACCGAACTGTGCGGCACAGTGTGCGAGCTGCTCGGCGTGCCCCACGACAAACCCCTGTGCCGGGAGTTGCTGAAATGACCGCTCTGCTCGAGCAAAGTCCCAAAATACCCGGCGAGCTGGATATCCTGCCCGACAAGGCGCGGACCAAACGCCCGCGCCGCGGCAAGGGGCTGGCCCTGCTCTGCCTGGTGCCCTTCGCGGTATTCTTCATCGCCTTCCAGGTCGCCCCGCTGGTGTGGGTGGCGGTCAACAGCCTGAGCGTCGCCGATGGCTGGGGGCTGGCCAACTTCCAGAAGATCTTCGCCTCCAAGTTCTACCTGCAGGCAATCAAGCACAGCCTGCAGATCGCCTTCTGGTCGAGCTTGTTCGGCATTCTCATCGCCATCCTCGGCAGCTACTCGCTGCGCCAGGTGGATTCGAAGCTGCGCGATTTCGTCATGGCCTTCTCCAACATGACCAGCAACTTCGCCGGCGTGCCGCTGGCCTTCGCTTTCATCATCCTGCTCGGCTTCAACGGTGCGCTGACCCTGCTGCTCAAGCAGGCCGGCGTGATCGAGGATTTCAACCTCTACTCCAAGACCGGCCTGATCGTGCTCTACACCTACTTCCAGATTCCCCTGGGCGTGCTGCTGCTCTATCCGGCCTTCGACACCCTGCGCGAGGACTGGCGCGAGTCGGCCGCGCTGCTGGGCGCCGGGACCTGGCAATTCTGGCGCCATATCGGCCTGCCGGTGCTCACCCCCGCCCTGCTCGGCACCTTCGTCATCCTGCTGGCCAACGCCCTGGGCGCCTACGCCACCGTCTACTACCTCACCACCGGCAACTTCAACGTGCTGCCGATTCGCATCGCCGGGCTGGTGTCCGGGGATATTTCCCTCGACCCGAACCTGGCCAGCGCTCTGGCCATGGTACTGGTGGGCCTGATGGCCGTGATCACCGCGGCCCACCAGTGGCTGCTGAGGAAGAGCTACCATGTCGCGCGTTGAACGCCGTCCGGGCGGCCTCTATCACCGCATGGTGGTCTGGCTGCTGTTCGCCATCCTGCTGCTGCCGCTGGCGGCGACCCTGCTGTATTCATTGTCGACCAGTTGGGGGGCCACCGTGCTGCCCGACGGGCTGACTTTCAAGTGGTACCTGCAGCTGTGGAGCGAGGAGCGCTTCCTGCGCGCCTTCGGCCAGTCGCTGCTGGTGTGCGTCGGTGCCCTGGCACTGGCGGTGGTGCTGATCCTGCCGCTGTTGTTCGTGGTGCACTACCACTTCCCCAAGCTCGACGGGCTGATGAACATCCTCATCCTGCTGCCGTTCGCCGTGCCGCCGGTGGTGTCCTCGGTGGGCCTGCTGCAGGTCTACGGCTCCGGCCCGCTGGCCATGGTCGGCACGCCGTGGATCCTGGTCGGCTGCTACTTCACCATCGCCCTGCCCTTCATGTACCGGGCGATCACCAACAACCTGCAGGCGATCAACCTGCGCGACCTGATGGATGCCGCCCACCTGCTCGGCGCCAGCACCTGGAAGGCCGCCTTCCTGGTGGTACTGCCGAACCTGCGCAAGGGGCTGATGGTGGCCGTGTTCCTGTCCTTCAGTTTCCTGTTCGGCGAGTTCGTGTTCGCCAACCTGCTGGTGGGCACACGCTACGAGACCCTGCAGGTCTACCTGAACAACATGAAAAACAGCAGCGGACACTTCAACAGCGCGCTGGTCATCTCCTATTTCTTCTTCGTGCTGGTGTTCACCTGGGCCGCCAATCGCCTGAACAAGGACAAGGCCCAATGACCGAGCACATCCAACCCACATATTTTCCGGCGCTGCTTGTGGCGGGTGGCACCTGCCCTGCGAGCGGACCGACTTTTCGCAAGGACATCCCATGAGCTTCCTGAGCATCCAAGGCCTGCACAAGCGCTACGGCAGCACGCCGATCTTCCGCGACATCCATTGCGAGATCGAACAAGGCGAGTTCGTCACCCTGCTGGGACCCTCGGGTTGCGGCAAATCCACCCTGTTGCGCTGCATCGCCGGCCTGACCGAAGTGGACGGCGGGCAGATCCTGCTCGACGGCCAGAACCTGGTGCCGCTCTCCCCGCAGAAGCGCGGCATCGGCATGGTATTCCAGAGCTATGCGCTGTTCCCCAACATGACCGTGCAGCAGAACGTCGCCTTCGGGCTGCGCATGCAGAAGGTCGCGTCGGCGGAAATGAGCAAGCGCGTCGACGAAGCACTGGAGCTGGTGGAACTGCGCGAGTTCGCCGGGCGCTATCCGAGCCAGCTGTCCGGTGGCCAATGCCAGCGCGTGGCCCTGGCACGCTCCCTGGTGACCCGCCCGCGCCTGCTGCTACTCGACGAGCCGCTGTCGGCGCTGGATGCGCGCATCCGCAAGCACCTGCGCGAGCAGATCCGGCAGATTCAGCAGGAGTTGAACCTGACGACGATCTTCGTCACCCATGACCAGGAAGAAGCCCTGGTGCTGTCCGACCGCATCTGCCTGATGAACGCCGGGCAGATCGTGCAAAGCGGCGATGCCGAAACCCTCTACACCGCGCCGGTGGACGCCTTCGCCGCCGGTTTCATCGGCAACTACAACCTGCTCGATGCCGATGCCGCCAGCCGCCTGCTGCTGCGGCCGGTGCACAGCCGCATCGCCATTCGTCCCGAGGCGATTCGCGTCGAGCAGGCCGGCGCCATTGCCGCCGAAGTGCGCGGCCACAGCCTGCTCGGCAACGTGATCCGCTATCGCGTGGAGGCCAACGGCGTGGAACTGCTGGTGGATGTGCTCAATCGCTCCGAACAGGACCTGCTCGGCAAAGGCGAGTGCATCGGCCTGAGCATCGACGCCACCGCCATTCGCGAGGTGGCCTGATGGCGCTGGCGATCTTCGATCTCGACGAAACCCTGATCGCCGGCGATTGCGCCAGCCTGTGGAGCCAGGAAATGGCAAAGCTGGGCTGGGTCGACGCCGAGTCCTTCCTGCGCAAGGATGCCGAGCTGATGGCCGAGTACGCCTTCGGCCGGCTGGCGATGGAGGACTACATGGCCTTCAGCCTGGAGCCCCTGGTGGGCCGCACGGCCGAAGAGGTGGCCTTCGTTGTCGAGCCCTTCGTCGAAGAGGTCATCGAACCGCTGATCTACAGCGATGCCACCCGCTGCCTCGCCGAGCATCGCGCCGCCGGCGACCGCCTCCTGGTCATTTCCGCCTCGGCGCACTTCCTGGTCAGCGCCATTGCCGCGCGCCTGGGCATCGACGACGTGCTGGCCATCGACCTGGAGCAGAGCCACGGCTGTTTCAGCGGTCGCACGCACGGTGTACTCACCTACCGAGAGGGCAAGGTGAAGCGCCTGCAAGCCTGGCTTGCCGAGCACGGCGAGCGGCTCGCCGGGGCCTACTTCTACTCCGACTCGCGCAATGACCTGCCGCTGTTGCGGCAGGTCGAGCATCCACGCGCGGTCAATCCCGACCCGGTATTGCGCGAGCAGGCACAGCAAGCCGGCTGGCCGATCCTCGAATGGCGGTGACCTCGCTGCGAAGTAGCGCCAAATGGCGCTCGGCATGCCGCCGGAGGTTTGGCTAGAGTAGCGCCACCATACCTCCCCACCGAGCGTCGCCTGCGATGAAACCTGCATTGCCCCTGCTGCTCTGCTGCCTGGCCCATGTGTCCGGCAGCCTCGCCGCGTCTCCCGACTGGACGGCCCAATGTTCACTCGCCGGGCAGCCGTTCCAGGTAGCGTTCACGTCAGCCTCGGGCGATGCCTTCCAGGACGACATGCAGGTCAGCCTGCTGAGCAACGGCTCCGAACGGGCGTTGGCGATTCCCCCGGCGCTCTACCATGCGAGCGGCGCCGCCTCCAATGCCGTCGGCCTGTGCGCCGGGGACGGCGACGGCTACTCCGCCGCGCTGACCGCGCACCATGTCGGCGACCAGCAAGTATTGCTGTGGCTGCGCAAGGACGGTCGCCCATCCTTCGACACCCTCAGCCTGGCGCTGGTGGATATCGGAAACGGCACGCTCGTCGACTACCGGGATACCCGGCGGGAGATCAAGGACAGCGACGGCTCCCAGCGTCTGACCATTCGCCAGGACGCCAACGGCTTCCGGGTTCGCCTGGTCAACGAATGGCTGCAAGACACCGGCACCGACTCGGCCGAGAACGCCATCGAGGCCTGGCTGCCGGTCTCCGTCAGCTCGGGCAAAATCCATATCGGGCCCGCCGAATAATACGCGCCGAACCCGGCGCGTGTTTTCCGGTCTGAGTGCCGCCCACGACGGGCATCCCTTCATACACAAGTAGTCCTCGCCATGCTCAAACCACTCGCCTTGCTCTGCCTGCTACTGCCTCTGCCCCTGACCGGCGCCGCAACCGAACCCAGCCAGCCCAGCCCGGACGTCATCCAGCTGACTGCCGACATCCAGGTACGCCCGCTGAGCGAGGGCGTGTGGCTGAATACCTGGACAGCGGAAATCGACGGCTGGGGCCTGGTCTCATCCAACGGACTGATCGTCGCGTCCGCTGGCGAATCCCTGATGATCGATACCCCCGGCGATGACGCGCGCACGGAGCGCCTGCTCGCCTGGGCCCGCGACACGCTCAAGGCGCCGGTACGCCAGGCGATCGTCACCCATGCCCACTTCGACCGTATCGGCGGTATCGCCGCCCTGAAGCGCGCTGGCGTCACCACCTACGCGCTACCGCTGACCGCCGACCTGGCAGCCGCGCAGGAGCGGCCCCGTCCGGATGTGCTGCTGGAGCCGGACCAGGCGATAACAGTGGGCAAGCGCAGCGTACGCACCTTCTTCCCCGGCGGCGGCCATACGCCGGACAACCTGGTGGTCTGGCTGGATGACGAAAAGCTGCTCTATGGCGGCTGTTTCATCAAGGACGAACATGCCGCTTCCATCGGCAATCTGGGTGACGCTGTGGTGCAGCAATGGCCGCAATCGCTGGCACGCACCCAGCAGCGTTTTCCGCTGATGAAGGTGGTTGTGCCCGGTCATGGCCCATTGAGCAGCCCCCAGGCCCTGGCACATACCCTGGAACTTCTGCAGGCTCGCGAGGCGAG
Source organism: Zestomonas ipomoeae (assembly GCF_057128665.1). Taxonomy (NCBI): domain Bacteria; kingdom Pseudomonadati; phylum Pseudomonadota; class Gammaproteobacteria; order Pseudomonadales; family Pseudomonadaceae; genus Zestomonas; species Zestomonas ipomoeae. Next base: position 85,663 of record NZ_JBSKHQ010000012.1, on the reverse strand, counting down.
CGCCAAACGCTGACCGGCAAGGCACCGCATGCGGCCATCCCCGTGAGGAGATCAGGATGAAAGACACTACCCGTTGGACTCGCTACCTGTTTCTACCCCTGCTCCTCACCCTGGCCTGGCAAACCGCCGCTGCCGGCCCTCTGCGCGAACGCCTGCAGGAGCGCCGGCAGCCCGAGTCCATGCGCGTGCTGCGCGACGTCGCTTACGGCAGCGACGCCCGGCAGCGCTATGACGTCCACCTGCCGGCCAACGCCAAAGCCGCACCGATCATCCTGATGGTGCATGGCGGCGGTTGGGCCCGTGGCGATAAAAGCATGCGCTCGGTGATCCACAACAAGGCGGCGCGCTGGGTCGCCAAAGGCTTCGTACTCGTTTCCACCAACTACCGCTTGCTGCCGGAAGCGGACCCTCTGCAACAGGCTGGCGATATCGCACGGGCGCTGGCGGCGGTGCAAGGCCAAGCCAGCTCCTGGGGCGCCGACCCGGCCAAAGTCATCCTGATGGGCCATTCGGCCGGCGCCCATCTGGTCGCCCTGCTCGCCACCGATGAATCTCTCTCGACCGGAATTGTAAGCACGCCCTGGCTGGGCACCGTCGCCCTGGATAGCGCGACCCTGGACGTCGAAGCGACCATGCAGGGCGACCATATGTCCCTGCACGACCGCGCCTTCGGCAGCGACCCGGCATTCTGGAGTTCCGTCTCCCCCTATCGCGCCGTGTCCGCCACAGCCCGGCCGATACTGGCGGTCTGCTCCAGCCGCCGCGACGACGCCTGCCCGCAAGCCCGCAGCTTCGTGGAGAAGGCCAGGTCGCTCGGCGCAAAAGCAGAAATCCTGGAACAGGATCTCTCCCATCGGGAAATCAACCAGAGCCTGGGCGATGATTCGGCCTATACGGCGCAGGTCGAGGCCTTCATGGCCGGGCTCGATCCGACGGTCGCCGGTCTGCTCGGTGCTACGCGCTGATTGGGCAAGCCTGTCGATTATTTTTACCCGGACTCAATTGACAGCCATTTTTATCCGGGTAAATTATCGCAATCTCACCCAAGGAGCTTGCGCCATGAATTCTCCCGCCTGGATCGCCTTCGCCCATACCACCTGCGTCGCCGCGGGAACGCCGCGGCAGGTGGCGGAGCAGGTCAAGCGCTTTACCGATGACCACGCCGAGGCCGTGCTGGTCTTCGATGCGGTCAGCAGTCGCCCGGTGGAGCTGGACTTGCGCGGCGGCGTCGAGGACGTACTCGCGCGCCTGCCCGCCGACAGCCCGGGAGCCGAGCCGCCGCGCGCTCGGGGCCGCCCCAGACTGGGGGTAGTAGCGCGCGAAGTGACCCTGCTGCCCAGGCACTGGGAGTGGTTGGCCGAGCAGCCGGGCGGCGCCTCGGTGGCACTGCGCAAGCTGGTCGAGCAAGCCCAGCGGGCCGGTCGCGGCAGCGACCGGGCGCGACTCGCGCAGGAGTCGGCCTATCGCTTCATGAACGCCATTGCCGGCAACCTGCCAGGCTACGAGGAAGCCACTCGCGCCCTGTTCGCCGGAGACCTGGCGCGCCTGCAAGCGTGCGTCGGCGACTGGCCGCGGGATGTGCGCGAACACACCCTGTCACTGGCCGCGGCGAGCGACGACCAGGCGCCGGAGGCATAGGCGCAAACAAAAAAACGGCTGTCCCGGGACAGCCGTTTCATTTGCAGCGCGATGCTGATTCAGAGGGTGCGGATCAGATGATCGAAGGCTGAAAGCGAAGCCTTGGCCCCCTCGCCCACGGCGATCACGATCTGCTTGTATGGCACCGTGGTCACGTCGCCGGCGGCGAACACGCCGGGGATGTTGGTCTGGCCCTTGGCGTCGACGACGATCTCGCCACGCGGGGTCAGTTCCACCACGCCCTTCAACCAGTCGCTGTTGGGTAGCAGACCGATCTGCACGAAGATGCCTTCCAGCTCGACGGTGTGCAGCTCGTCGCTGGCGCGGTCCTTGTAGACCAGGCCGGTGACCTTCTGCCCGTCACCCTTCACCTCGGTGGTCAGCGCACTCTTGATCACCCGCACGTTCGGCAGGCTGTTCAGCTTGTTCTGCAGCACCGCATCGGCCCGCAGCTTGTCGTCGAACTCGATCAGCGTGACCTGGGCGACGATGCCGGCCAGGTCGATGGCCGCTTCCACGCCAGAGTTGCCGCCGCCGATCACCGCCACGCGCTTGCCCTTGAACAGCGGGCCGTCGCAGTGCGGGCAGTAGGCGACGCCACGGCCGCGGTATTCCTGCTCGCCCGGCACGTTCATCTCGCGCCAGCGGGCTCCGGTGGCGAGGATGACGGTCTTGGCCTTCAGCGAGGCGCCGCTGTCGAAGCGCACTTCATGCAGCTCGCCGGCGGCCTTGGCTGGAATCAACGCGCTGGCCCGCTGCAAATTCATGATGTCCACGTCGTACTGCTTGACGTGTTCTTCCAGGGCGCGGGCCAGCTTGGGGCCTTCGGTTTCCTGGACGGAGATGAAGTTCTCGATGGCCATGGTGTCCAACACCTGGCCACCGAAGCGCTCGGCGGCGACGCCAGTGCGGATGCCCTTGCGCGCAGCGTAGATGGCCGCGGAAGCGCCGGCCGGCCCACCGCCCACCACCAGCACGTCGAACGGCGGCTTGGCGCTGAGCTTCTCGGCCTCGCGAGCAGCGGCTCCGGTGTCGATCTTGGCGAGGATTTCTTCCACGCCCATGCGCCCCTGGCCGAACAGCTGGCCGTTCAGGTAGATGCTCGGCACCGACATGATCTGCCGCTCGCTCACCTCGTCCTGGAACAGCGCGCCGTCAATGGCGACGTGGCGGATATTGGGGTTGAGCACCGCCATCAGGTTCAGCGCCTGGACCACGTCCGGGCAGTTCTGGCAAGACAGCGAGAAATAGGTCTCGAAGCGGAAGTCGCCTTCGATATGTTTGATCTGCTCGATCGCCTCCGCGCCCAGCTTGGACGGATGCCCGCCGACCTGCAGCAGCGCCAGCACCAGGGAGGTGAATTCATGGCCCATGGGGATACCGGCGAAACGCAGGCCGATATCCGCCCCTGGGCGATTGAGAGAGAACGACGGCGTGCGGCTGTCCTGGCCGTCGGTCGTCAGGGTGATCTTGTCGGTCAGGCCGACGATGTCTTGCAAGAGCCCCAGCAGCTCGCGGGATTTGTCGCTGTCATCGAGGGACGCGACGATCTCGAACGGCTGGGTGACCTTCTCGAGATAGGCCTTCAACTGGGTTTTCAGAGTGGCGTCCAACATGACTGCGGTTTCCTGTACGAAGTGCGGAGAGACGAACGCCCGGATGGATCGCACCCGGGCGTTCGGGCATCTCGGGGCGCCGGGTCAGCGCCCTGGGACGTAGAGCGGTTTAGATCTTGCCGACCAGGTCCAGCGACGGTGCCAGGGTGGCTTCGCCTTCCTTCCACTTGGCCGGGCAGACTTCGCCCGGGTGGGCAGCGACATACTGGGCAGCCTTGACCTTGCGCAGCAGTTCGGAAGCGTCGCGGCCGATGCCGCCGGCGTTGATCTCGACGATCTGGATCTTGCCCTGCGGGTCGATGACGAAGGTGCCGCGGTCGGCCAGGCCGGCTTCTTCGATCATCACGCCGAAGTTGCGGGTGATCGTGCCGGTCGGGTCACCGATCAACGGGTACTGGATCTTGCCGATGGTCTCGGAAGTGTCATGCCAGGCCTTGTGGGTGAAGTGGGTGTCGGTGGACACACCATAGATCTCCACGCCCAGCTTCTGGAACTCGGCGTAGTTGTCGGCCAGGTCGCCCAGCTCGGTCGGGCAGACGAAGGTGAAGTCGGCCGGGTAGAAGAACACCACGGACCACTTCCCCTTCAGATCGGCCTCGGTGACTTCGACGAAGCTGCCGTTGTGGTAGGCGGTGGCTTTGAAGGGTTTGACTTCGCTGTTGATATAGGACATTGGGATTCCTCGGGTGGGTTGAAAGTTGACCCGAGGAATCCTACTGGCCTATCGCTGAAAAACCTTATTGATTAAGGGCATGGTTTCGATTGGCGGACTCAATCGAACGCTCTAGCACGGGGCCGCAGCCCTTACACGGGGCCCGTTCAGACCAGATCGGGATCGACTACCAGGACCAGTTTGCCGGCCACCTGGTTGCTTTCCAGCGCGGCGAACGCAGCCTCGACGTCCTTGGCGGCGAATGTCTGCTCCAGTTGCGGCTTGAGCCGGCCTTCGGCGAACAGCGGCCAGACCTGTTGGCGCAACTCGGCGAGTACCTCGGCCTTGAACAGGTCGTCCCGATTGCGCAGCGTCGAGCCGATCAACTGCACCCGCTTGCCCAACACCTTGGCCAAGTCCAGCGTCGCCTCGCGCCCCCCCATCAGGCCGATCAGCACCCAGCGGCCATCCAAACCGACCAAGTCGAGATCGAGCGCCGCATAGGAGCCGCCGACCGGATCGAGAATCACGTCGAAGGGGGCGAAGTCCCGCAGGCTTTCCAGATCCACCTTGCGGATCACGCCGCCCTGGGCACCGAGCGCTTCGCAATAGGCAAGCCGCTCCGGCGAACCGACGCTGACCCAGCACGGGTTGCCGAAAGCCTTGCATAGCTGGATCGCCGCCGAGCCCACGCCGCTGGCGCCCGCGTGCAGCAACACCTTTTCCCCGGGCCGCAGCCGGGCGAGGTGGTAGAGATTGAGCCAGGCAGTGGCATACACCTCCGGCAGGGCCGCAGCCTCGACCAGCGACAGCCCGTCGGGTACCGGCAGCGCATGGCGGGCATCGATCACCACCTCCTCGGCCATGCCGCCGCCGGCGAGCAGGCAGCAGACGCGGTCGCCAACCCGCCAGGCGCTACCGGCCCCGACCTCGCTGACCACCCCGGCGCACTCCAGGCCGAGCACATCGCTGGCACCGGCCGGCGGCGGATAGAGACCGGCCCGCTGCAACAGATCGGCACGATTGAGTCCGGCGGCCGCCACCCGCACGCGAATCTGCCCGATGTCGCAAAGCGGCGCTGGGCGCTCGCCCCATTCCAGTCGTCCGTCTATGCCTTGCAATGCCTTCACGCTGCCTCCATAGTGCATTTGAACCGAAACCGCCGAAGAGCGTTGCCACGTCTGCCCGACGCTTCTCCTGACGGCCTACTATGCGTCATCACCTTCTGCACGTCGAATCCCGTATGAAGCGCTTTCTCTCTAGCACCACCCTTGCCTTCTTCGTCGCTTTCAGCGCCCTGCCGCTGGCCGCGAAGACCACTGCCCCGATCAACGGCGCCGACCTGCAGCCCGATCGCGAACAGGTGATCGCCAGCCTGAACGTCGTGGAATTGCTCAAGCGTCACCACTACAACAAGCCGCCGCTCAACGACGAGCGCTCGGTGAAAATCTACGAAGGCTACCTGAAGCTGCTCGACCCCTCGCGCAGCTACTTCACCGCCGCCGATATCGCGGAATTCGACAAGTGGCGTACCCAGTTCGACGACTTCCTCAAGAGCGGCAATCTCGAACCGGGCTTCGCCATCTACAAGCGCCATCTGCAGCGCCTGGGAGAACGTCTGGACTACGCCCTGGCCTTGCTGGAAAAAGGCGTGGATCAGTTCGACTTCACCGTCGACGAGGACCTGCTGGTCGACCGCGAGAACGCTCCCTGGGCCAGGGACAAAGCCGCGCTGGACGACCTCTGGCGCAAGCGCGTCAAGGATGAAGTGCTCCGTCTGAAGCTCGCCAAGAAAGAACCCAAGGCCATCCAGGAGCTGCTGGTCAAGCGCTACAAAAACCAGCTCAAGCGCCTCAAGCAGACCCGTGGCGAGGACATCTTCCAGGCCTATATCAACGCCTTCGCCCAGACCTACGATCCGCACACCAACTACCTGTCCCCGGACAACGCGGAGAACTTCGACATCAACATGAGCCTGTCCCTCGAGGGCATTGGCGCCGTCCTGCAAACCGACAGCGAGCACGTCAAGGTGGTGCGCCTGGTTCCGGCCGGCCCGGCGGAGAAAAGCAAGCAGCTCGCCCCGGCGGACAAGATCGTCGGCGTGGCCCAGGGCGATGACGAGATGGTCGACGTGATCGGCTGGCGACTGGACGAAGTGGTCAAGCTGATCCGCGGCCCGAAAGGCTCGCGCGTGCGGCTGGAAGTCATTCCCGCCAGCAACGCGCCGAACGACCAGAGCAGCAAGATCGTTTCCATCACCCGCGAAGCGGTGAAGCTGGAAGACCAGGCCGCGAAGAAATCGGTGCTCACGCTGACCCACGATGGCCGCGACTACAAACTCGGCGTCATCGAGGTCCCGGCGTTCTATCTGGACTTCAAGGCCTTCCGCGCCGGCGATCCGAACTACAAGAGCACCACCCGTGACGTGAAGCGCCTGCTCTCCGAGCTGGAAAAGGAAAAGGTCGACGGCGTGGTCATCGACCTGCGCAACAACGGCGGCGGCTCCCTGCAGGAAGCCACCGACCTGACCGGACTGTTCATCGACCAAGGGCCGACCGTACTGGTGCGCAACAGCGACGGCCGCGTCGACGTGCTGGCCGACGAGAACACCGGCGTTTACTACAGCGGTCCGCTGGCCGTGCTGGTCAACCGGCTGTCCGCCTCGGCCTCGGAAATCTTCGCCGGCGCCATGCAGGACTATCACCGCGCGCTGATCCTCGGCGGCCAGACCTTCGGCAAGGGCACCGTGCAGACCATCCAGCCGCTGAATCATGGCGAGCTGAAACTGACCCTGGCCAAGTTCTATCGTGTGTCGGGGCAGAGCACCCAGCATCAGGGAGTGATCCCGGACATCGAGTACCCGGCAGCGATGGACACCGCCGAGATCGGCGAAAGCGCCCTGCCCGAAGCCATGCCCTGGGACAGCATCCGCCCGGCGATCAAACCCGAGCTCGACCCGTTCAAGCCGTTCCTCGCCGAACTCAAGGCACGCCACGATTCGCGCACGCTGCAGAATCCGGACTTCGTCTTCACCCGCGAACGCCTGCTGCTCAGCCAGCAACTGATGGGCGAAACCACGGTGAGCCTCAACGAAGCCAAGCGCCGTGAACAGCAGGCCGCCATCGAGGCCAAGCAACTGGCGCTGGAGAACAACCGGCGCAAGGCCAAGGGCGAAGAGCAGCTGAAGGAGCTGAAGGCGCCGGACGAGGACGCCGTAGCCCTCGATGACGAGGACAAGGGCAAGCCGGAGGACGATGCCTTCCTGACCGAAAGCGGGCGCATCCTGATCGACTACCTGGGGCTCAACTCCGCGGTGGCCAAGCACTGAGGCCTCCATGACGCCGTCATGAAACCGTCACGCGCTTGTCGTGAAATGCAAAGGCCACCGATGTGGCCTTTTGCATTTTTGGCCTGCAGTCGAGACCACCATGACCGTCACCGAGCAGTTGAGCGCACTGGGTCTGATCCTCGCTCACGGCGACCTGAACAGCCTGTTCCAACCCATCGTGTCGCTATCCGAACGTCGCATCCTCGGCTACGAGGCGCTGACCCGCGGCCCCTCCAACAGCCCCCTGCATTCGCCGTTGACCCTGTTCGCCGTGGCTCGCCACGCAGGGCGCCTGAGCGAACTGGAAATGGCCTGTCGCAAACGCGCCTGCACCCGTTTCCATGAACTGCAGCTGGACGGCAAACTATTCCTCAATGTCTCGCCGGAATCCCTGCTCGATCCCGCCCACCAGCCAGGTCGCACCCTGCAGTTGCTGCAACGCTTCGGCATACCGCCGAGCCAGGTGGTGATCGAACTCACCGAGCAGTCGCCCACCGAAGACTTCACCCTGCTCGATACCGCCCTGCACCACTACCGCGCTATGGGCTTCTCCATCGCCCTCGACGACCTCGGCGCCGGCTACTCGAGCCTGCGTCTGTGGTCGGAGTTGCGCCCGGACTATGTGAAGATCGACCGGCATTTCATCGATGGCATTCATCAGGACTCGGTCAAGCGCGAGTTCGTTGGCTCCATTCTGCAGATGGCCAAGGCCTCGCGAGCCCAGGTGATCGCCGAGGGCATAGAGCTACCCGAAGAACTGGCAGTGCTCGCCGAGATGGGCATCGATCTGGTCCAAGGCTACCTGCTCGGCCGCCCGCAAGAACAACCGCCTCGGGATGCGCGCGCTGTGCTGCCGCGCCTCGGCGCCAGCGGCTCGGCGATGTCCGAAGAAGGCAGCGACCTCACCGCCCTGTTGATTGCCCAGCCGTCGGTCACCGACGACACGGCCATCGCCGACGTCCTGGAGGCATTCAGCGCCCAGGCCAACCTGAACTCCCTGGCGGTACTGGATACCCTTGGCCAGCCGGTCGGCATCGTGCATCGCCACTCGCTGTCGGAGGCGTTGCTCCGCCCCTTCGCCACCGATCTGTTCGCCCGCAAGCCAATCAGCCGTCTGATGAGCACGGACTTCCTCGCCGTGGAGATCGGCCAGTCGCTGCAACAGGTCAGCCGCCTGCTCACCAGCCGCGCCCGGCAGCGCATCGAAGAAGACTTCATCGTCACCCAGGGCGGGCGCTACCAGGGGCTGGGCCGGGTCATCGACGTGCTCAAGCTGATTACCGAGCAAAAGATCCAGCAGGCCCGCTATGCCAACCCGCTGACGCTGCTGCCTGGCAACGTGCCGATCCAGCAGTGCCTGACCCGCCTCCTGCAGCAAGGCCGCGACGCGGCGGTGTGCTATGTGGACATCGACAGCTTCAAGCCCTTCAACGACCTGTACGGCTATGCCAAGGGCGACGAGGTGCTACTGTGCCTGGCGCAGTGCCTGAACGAGCGGGTAGACCCCGCACGGGACTTCGTCGGCCATATCGGCGGGGACGATTTCATGCTGGTGCTCGGCTCCGCCGATTGGCGCAAGCGCCTGCATTTGCTGCTGGAGGATTTCCAGGGGCAATGTCGACGCTTCTATCGGGAAGAACACCTGCAAGCCGGTTGTTTCGTCTCGCACAACCGCCAGGGTCAGCGCGAAGAGTTTCCCCTGTTGTCGCTGTCCATCGGCGTGGTGACGCTGAAGGCCGAGGACGGCGGCCAGCTGGATGCCGGCAGACTGGCGGGCCTGGCATCGGAGGCCAAGCGCCACGCCAAGCATGTGCCTGGCTACAGCCTGCATGTGATGGAAGCGCTGCCCTAGCCCGGCGCGCTATAAGCCCAGTTGTTCGGCGACCGCCTGGTAATGACGCGCCTGCTGTTCGTCAACCGGCACGCCTGCAGCGCCTTGAAGGTAGAGGTCGGCCAATCGCCGGGCCGCCAGCGGGTGACCGTTCCGCGTCGCCAGGCGCCACCAGTGCGCGGCCTGCTCGCCGTCCGGCGGCAGGCTGACATCGCCGGCCAGACTGACCGCGCCCAATTGGTAGGCGGCCTTGGCGTCGCCTGCCTCGGCGGCCAGGCGCAACAAGCGTAATCCCTCGGCGCGCGCCCCAATACCCTGGCCGCGGAACAGCAGCAGATGGCCGTAGAAGCTCTGCGCCGGAACATCGCCGATGGCGGCCATGCGGGCAAACTGCCCCTGCATCCAATCCCAGGCACGCGGCTGGCTCACCAGCCAGCGCCAGGCCAGCAGCCGTCGAGCCATCAGATAGCCCAGACGGGCACGCCAGCGGCGCACCGTCAGGGCTCCTCGGGATAATCGTATTCGAACACCCGCGCGACCTCGGCGGCATGCCACGACGCTGCCGCAATGCCGTCGGGAGGACCGTCGAAGCGACCCAGACGAATCACGCAGTCGAAGAAACCGGTACGCGGGAGACGGCTGGCGCCCTGGCTGATCACCAACGAGCTGCGCAAGGGGCGCTCGCCGCGCACATCCAGCGCCGCCAGGTACTCGAGGGCAGCGGTCAGGGTCTGCATCGCTGGCGGCGGCAACTGCAGGCGCTCGATCAGCGCCCGATAGGTCAGCAGATGGCGCTGGCGGCGGGCATCGTCCAACTCGTCGAGCAAGGCTTGCCAATGCTGGCGGCTGATACGCGCACTCAAGACTCGGACTCCCACCCGGCGACCCCCAAGGCATGGGCCAGGGCCCGCAGGATTGCCGCATCCGGCTGGCGCTCGCCATTCTCGATCAAACCCAGGTATACCGGGCTGATGCCTACGGCACGCGCCAATTGTTCGAGGGTCAGCCCCTGCGCCTCACGCAGCGAGCCTAGTTGGGCAAGCGCCGGCAACGCCTCGGGAGTGGTTGCCGGAGCTGAGGTATCACGACCGGCGGCCTGCAATAGAGCCTGGTATTCGGCCCAAGGCAAGACTGCATATTCCGCTTCGCCATCGCGCATGATCACTTGCACGTTCATTGCAAATCTCCGTGGAGCCTAGTGCCGACCACAACGGCACTTCCTTGCTGACCGCCATCTTATCAGGCGCTTGCCGGGGGCGGTCTATACTAGCCAGGCGTTACCGCATGGTCGGCCCGGGGGAGTCTTGTTTGCATAGACTGTTGGCAATCGCATTCGGCTTCGCCGCCACGCTGGTCAATGCCGCCGACTTGCGCTGGGGCTTCGGCCCGAGTGATGGCATGCCTTACGTCGACGTGCGCGACCACCAGTTGCTCGGCGGCTTCACCCGCCGCCTTGGGGAGCAGGTTGGCGAACGCCTCGGCGTCACCACGCAATTCATCGAAACGCCGAACAAGCGCCTGGAAGCCTTTCTCCAGCAAGGCCAGATTCATCTGATCTGCAATGCGAATCCCGAATGGGTCGCGGATCCCCGTCGCTACCATTGGTCACCGGCGCTGTTCGACGAAGAGGACGTGCTGCTCCAGTCACTCGATACAACGCCGATATCGGACCTGGCCGCGCTGCACGGCAAGTCGCTCGGCACCAGCCTCGGTTTCATCTATTCGCTGCCGCTGATGGAGGCCTTCGCCCGTGGCGATGTACTGCGGGTCGATGCCCACGATCTCAATACCCGCATGCGTTTGGTCAGCAAACGTCGCCTCGATGCGCTGATCGACATGCGCCGCGCACTCGACTACGAACTGGCGCGGAATCCGGAATTGCCGCTGCGGTTCAGCCCCTGGATCGTGCAGCGCTACAGCATGCACTGCGCCTACGGCCAGCACTTGCCGGTGAGCGCCGAGCGCCTGGATGGAATTCTCCTGCAATTGCGCAACCAGGGCCTCATCGCCAGCCTGCTGGACCAGGCACCCGGCAACTTGAAGGCTCAGCGCAGCAACTGATCGTCCGACTCCACTCGATCGGCGGGCGGCAAGCGCTCGATAACCCGCAGCCGCTCCGGGGATTGCATGGCGCGCCAATGGCGAAAGGCATCCAGCTCACCCTCCCAGGTGCGCACTATCCAGGCCAGCACGGCCAGGTCATCGAGCAGGCCGACCGCCAGCAGCCAGTCGGGTATAGCGTCCATTGGCGAAAGGAAATAGAGCAGGCCCGCCACCGCGGCAAGCAATGCCTGGGTGCTGATCGCGCGATACTCACCTCGCCACCAGGCCACACACAGCGCCTGCAACAGACGCAGATTGTCCTTGAGCCCACGAAGCTGGCCGCCCTTGCGTGCTCCCTTGCGCGCCACGGCGAGCAGCAACGCGGGCAGTCGTCCCTGCACGAGCATGCGCTGTGCCAGAGGCAAGTAACGGGAGAATTTCCAGGGCGCTTTCATGAAGTCTCCTCGGTAACCCGCGTCATCAGTGGGCTCATCGAGGTTATCCACCAAAGCTGTGGATAACCTTGTGAACAGATTCTGGATGAGCGTAGCAAAGGCCCGGTTTACGCGGCCTGAACTCAGATCGGGCATTTTTTGCCCACCCAAGAAATTCCTATTAAATCAATAGGTTAAATGAACAGGTAAATGCCGGTCGACTGGCCTTGCATGCCTTGCGGTTCGTCATCTGTCAATGTGCATAACCGTAACACCTTGACGATTCCCCTCCCTCATTGGGACTGCCCGGTCAGTCCCTGGTTCGCTTCCGAACCGTAGAAACGACAACGCCCCGTCGAAGCGGGGCGCAGCCGGTAAACCTGTGTTACTGCTTGGGTGCGGCCTGAGCCTGCTCCTGGTTTTGCTCCGGGGCCTGCTCCTGGCTTTGTTCCTGGTTCTTGATGTCCAGCAGCTCCAGTTCGAAAACCAGCACCGAGTTGGCCGGAATCATCGGGCTCGGGCTCTGGGCACCGTAGGCCAGTTCGCTCGGCACGTACAGCTTGTACTTCTCGCCCACGTGCATCAGTTGCAAGCCTTCAACCCAACCCGGGATCACGCCGCCAACCGGCAGGTCGATCGGGCTGCCACGCTCGATGGAACTGTCGAAGACCTTGCCATCGACCAGCTTGCCCTCATAGTGCACGGTCACCACGTCGGTGGGCTTGGGCTGTGCACCATCGGCCTTCTTCAGTACTTCGTACTGCAGGCCGGATTCGGTGGTGACCACGCCTTCGCGCTTGGCGTTTTCCTCGAGGAATTTCTTGCCGGCCTTGGCATTTTCGTCGTTGATCGCGGCCATGCGCTCTTCGGCACGCTTCTGCAGGAAAGCGAAGGCCTCGATCAGCTCTTCGTCCTTCAGGCGTTGCTCTTTCTTGCCAATGGCGTCTTCGATGCCCTGGGCGACGGCCTTGGAGTCCAGGTCGTCCATGCCTTCCTGGGAGAGGCTCTTGCCCATGTTCAGGCCGATGCCGTAGGAGGCTTTCTGGGCGGGGGTCTTCAGCTCAACGCTGCTGGTCTGCGAATCGCAACCCGCCAGAACCAGGCCCACCAGGGCCATCGCCGCCGCCAATCGATGTTGTCTCATGCTTTTTCCTTGTTCGTGCGCCAGAGGGCAATCGAGTGAAGGCGCGAGCTTAGCAGGCCGCTGCGATCACTGGCTACGTGGTACGAACCAGGAAATGAGGATAAGTTCAGGAACTGAAAGGAAAAACTTGGAATTGAGGATTTGCTTGAAGCAGGAGAGAGGTAAAGCGAGGAGGAGAAAAAGTGGCGCAGCGGACGGGACTCGAACCCGCGACCCCCGGCGTGACAGGCCGGTATTCTAACCGACTGAACTACCGCTGCGCGTAACCCCAAGAGCGAGTTTGGTGGGTGATGACGGGATCGAACCGCCGACCCTCTGCTTGTAAGGCAGATGCTCTCCCAGCTGAGCTAATCACCCTTCACTCTCGAAGTGGGGCGCATTCTAGAGAGCCATCTTCCCCTTGGCAAGCCCTGAATGAAAAAAAATTTTCTGGTGCGCCAAAGGCTTAGCGCGAGGTTGGCCAATCGGGTCGGGAGGGGAATAATGCGCGCTTTGCGTTTCTGGAGATGCCCCCGCCATGTGGTTCCGCAACCTGCTCGTCTATCGCCTCACCCAGAACATTCCTTTCGACGCCGAGGCGCTGGAAACTGCGCTGGCCGCCAAGCCGGCCCGCCCCTGTGCAAGCCAGGAACTGACCACCTACGGTTTCGTCGCCCCCTTCGGCAAAGGCGGCGATGCGCCGCTGGTGCATAGCAGCCAGGGCTTCCTGCTGATCGCCGCGCGCAAGGAAGAGCGCATCCTGCCCGGCAGCGTGGTTCGCGATGCCCTGAAGGAAAAGGTCGACGAGATCGAGGCCGAGCAGATGCGCAAGGTCTACAAGAAGGAGCGCGACCAGCTCAAGGATGAAATCGTGCAGACCTTCCTGCCGCGCGCGTTCATCCGCAAGTCCGCCACCTTCGCCGCCATCGCTCCGGAGCAGGGGCTGATCCTGGTGGATGCGTCCAGCCCGAAGCGTGCCGAAGACCTGCTCTCCACCCTGCGGGAGGCCATCGGCTCGCTGCCGGTACGGCCGTTGTCGGTGAAGATCGCGCCGACCGCCACCCTCACCGACTGGCTGAAGACCCAGAAGGCCGCCGACGACTTCTATGTGCTCGACGAGTGCGAACTGCGCGATACCCATGAAGACGGCGGCGTGGTGCGTTGCAAGCGCCAGGACCTCACCGGCGAGGAAATCCAGTTGCACCTCTCGTCCGGCAAGCTGGTCACCCAGCTGTCGCTGGCCTGGCAGGACAAGCTGTCGTTCGTGCTCGACGACAAGCTGACCATCAAGCGCCTGCGTTTCGAAGACCTGCTGCAGGATCAGGCCGAACAGGACGGCGGCGACGATGCCCTCGGCCAGCAGGACGCCAGCTTCACGCTGATGATGCTGACCCTGGTGGAATTTCTCCCGCAATTGTTCGAAGCCCTCGGTGGCGAAGAAATCCCGCAAGGCATCTGATTGCGCCGGCCGTAACGAAAAAGCCCACCGATCGGTGGGCTTTTTCGTTACGGCGACCGGGTCAGCGCAGGCTGCCGCGCAACGCCACCACCTGTGCCTGCAAGGTATGCCGGTCGGCAGCCTCCGGCGCCAGGGGTTCGCCGGCCACCAGCTTGATGCGCGACCAGAAGCGCCTGAACAGCCCCTTGCCCGGATCGCGGCTGAAGAAGCTGCCCCACAGCCCCTGCAGAGCCATCGGGATCACCGGCACCGGGTTCTCGGCGAGGATGCGCTCGATCCCGGCCTTGAATTCGTTGATCTCGCCGTCGGTGGTCAGCTTGCCCTCGGGGAAGATGCACACCAGCTCGCCGTTGCGCAGGTATTCGGCGATCTTCTTGAAGGCCGCGTCGTAGATCAGCAGGTCTTCGCTGCGGCCGGCGATGGGCACGGTGCCGGCGGTGCGGAACACGAAATTCAGCACCGGCAGCTTATAGATCTTGTAGTACATGACGAAGCGCACCGGCCGGCGCACCGCCCCGCCGATCAGCAAGGCATCGACGAAGGAAACGTGATTGCAGACCAGCACGGCGGCGCCCTCGTCGGGAATCGCATCCAGCCCCTTGTGCTCGACCCGGTACATGGAATGCCCCAGCAGCCAGATCAGGAAGCGCATGCTGAACTCGGGCACGATCTTGAAGATGTAGCTGTTCACCGCGATGTTCATCAGCGAGATCACCAGGAACAGCTGCGGAATCGACAGCTTGGCGACGGTGAGGAAGAGGATCGAGGCAATCGCCGAGATGACCATGAACAGCGCATTCAGGATGTTGTTGGCGGCGATCACCCGTGCCCGCTCGTTCTCCGCCGTGCGCGACTGGATCAGCGCATACAGCGGCACGATGTAGAAACCGCCGAACAGGCCGATGCCGAAGATGTCGCCGAGCACCAGCCACGCCTGGCCATAATCCAGCAGTACCAGCCAGTCATGCGGCTGGACACCCTCCGGGAAACCGCCGGAATGCCACCAGAGCAGGATGCCGAACAGCGTCAGGCCCATGGAGCCGAAGGGCACCAGGCCGATTTCCACCTTGTGACCGGACATGCGCTCGCACAGCATGGAGCCAGCCGCGATACCCACCGAGAACACAGTGAGAATCAGCGTCACCACACTCTCGTCGCCGTACAGCAGCTCCTTGGAAAAGGCCGGAATCTGGGTCAGGTACACCGCGCCGAGAAACCAGAACCAGGAATTGCCGATCAGCGAGCGAGACACCGATGGCCGTTGCTCCGCCAGGCCCAGGCGCATGATCAGCCAGGACTGGCGGAACACGTTCCAGTCCAGTTTCAGCTCCGGCAGCGCCGCGTGAGCGCGGGGAATGGCGCGGCTGGCAAGGTAGCCCAGCACAGCCACCGTGACCACCGAACCGGCCACCAGGCTGGCATAGCCGCTGCTGGCCATCATCATCCCCGCGCCGATGGTACCGGCGAGAATTGCCAGGAAGGTGCCCATTTCCACCAGCGCATTGCCGCCGACCAGCTCTTCTTCCTTGAGGTGCTGCGGCAGGATCGAATACTTCACCGGACCGAATAGCGCCGACTGGGTGCCCATGCAGAACAGCACGGCCAACATCAGCGGCAAGCTGCCCAGCAGCACCCCCACGGCACCAACGAGCATGATGACGATTTCCGCCAGCTTGATCGCGCGGATCAGGCTGTCCTTGGCGAACTTCTCACCGAACTGGCCACCGAGAGCGGAGAACAGGAAGAACGGCAGGATGAACAGCAAGGCGCAGAGATTGACCAGCAGGCTCTTGTCCGCGCTGGAACCGAGCTTGTAGAGAATCGCCAGGATCAGCGACTGCTTGAAGATATTGTCATTGAAGGCGCCGAGCGCCTGGGTGAGGAAAAACGGCAGGAAGCGCTTCTTACCGAGCAGAGCGAACTGCGATTCTGTGGTCATGGTCCCTTGTACCTGGCAGAAGGCCGCACGCGGCCGGAAAGCTCGTGGGCGTTTTAGCCCGTTCGCAATTGGACTGCAACAGGTACGTAGAAAGCCACATCTTCGTGGAATGTCGGCCGATCAGAGCGGCAACTGCCCCAGCGCCCAGCGCATCAGGAAAAATACCAGCAGCCCGCCGCCAATGGTGGCCAGCAGGTTGCGGCTGAGGGCAGCGATGGCGATGGTGACCAGACCGGCCAGCAGATAGGCATTGTCCAGGCGCAGCGCCAGGTGCGCTCCATCGGGCATGACCATGCCGGGCACGACGATGGCAGTCAGCACCGCTACCGGCACGTAGTGCAGCGCCTGGGTCAGCCAGCCGGGAAAACGCAGCCCGGGCATGGCGAACAAGCTGTAGCGAGTGGCGAAGGTGATCGCCAGCATACCGAGGATCAACAGCCAGAGTTCCATCAGGCGCCCTCCCCCAGCAGCTCGAGACCTTGGCGTCGCTCCAGCCAGACCCCGACAACGATGCCTGCCAGCGCCGCCGCCAGCAGGCCGAGCTTGTAGGGCAATCCATGGCAAAGCAGTGCCACCGCCCCCGCCACCACTGCCGCAGCCACCTGCGGGCGGTTGCGCAGCATGGGCACGACGATACCGATGAAGGTAGCCAGCATGGCGAAGTCCAGCCCCCACCTGCCGAGGTTCGGCACTGCCTGCCCGAACACCACGCCCAGGGCGGTGAACAGCTGCCAATTGCCATACATCGCCGCCCCGGAACCGAGGAAATACCAGTGCTTGTGCGCGGAAACGTCCTGCTCGGCATAGCGCTGCTGGACTACGGCGAAGGTTTCGTCGTTGAGCCAGAAGCCCAGCGGCGCTCGCCACAGCGTCGGCAGGTGGCGGACGAAGGGTTGCAGCGTGGCGCTGTAGAGAACGTGGCGCAGGTTGACCACCAAGGTCGTCAGCAACACCACCGCCACGCCCGCACCGTCGCTGAGCAGGGTGATGGCGATGAACTGCGCCGATCCGGCGAAGACCAACAGTGACATGCCGAGGGTCTGCACAGGAGAGAGCCCGGCGCCGGCAGCCAGACTGCCGAAGATGATGGCGAAAGGAATGGCACCGAGGATCAGCGGCAGGGTGTCGCGGGCGCCATGGCAGAATTCTTGAGTGCGGGACATCGGCAAAACTCCTTGTGCAGCCAGGCTATCCGGGGCACGCGGCGCTGTCTTGAACGATCTTGCACACGCTCCGGAATCGCGCGACGCCCCGCCGGCGCACCGGACGGCAGCCAGGCAAGAATCGGCGCACGCTAGGCGAGGCTGATCTCGACTGCATGGACTCGATGGAAACTTTCACCGGGCCCTCAAGATCTATCGAATACATTGATTTATCGGAACGCGGTCACTAGCCTTGGACAAAGCGCTCCGGCGGCCGCCCTACTGCTCGACTTCGCAGGTGAGCTTGATGCGCAGGCGAATGATGCTGCGGGTGAACTTGGCCGTCAGCAGGGTGCTCTGCCCCGGCTCGATCACGGCCTTGCGGGTGCGTGGCGCTTCCGGGCCATTGCGGAAGGTGGCGGCGCAACGCGCCTTGGTCTGTCCGAGGTTGTACAGATTGATCGCCCCCAGGTTGTGGTCGATGTCCTGGGTGGTATAGGACACCTCGGTGCCGTTGAGCTGCTTCTCCACGTCGATCGGGTAGGCTGCCAGCAGCGTGGTCGGCAGCAGGGTGAACAAGACACAACTGAGTTTTTTCATCGGGTGCTCTCCATCCGGGGGGCGCCAGTTTAGGCGCTGACGCCGGCTTTGGCTAAGCCCTGTCGTCAATCGCAACAGGAGAGAGGAATGAAGGCGCCCCGTGTGACGCTGGATCAATGGCGCACCTTGCAGGCAGTGGTGGACCAGGGCGGCTTCGCCCAGGCCGCCGAGGCCCTGCACCGCTCGCAATCGTCGGTCAGCTACACCGTGGCGCGCATGCAGGAACAGCTTGGCGTGCCGCTGCTGCGCATCGAAGGCCGCAAGGCGGTGCTCACCGAAGCCGGTGCGGTGCTGCTGCGCCGCTCCCGACAGTTGCTCAAGCAAGCCGGCCAACTGGAGGAACTCGCCCATCACATGGAACAAGGCTGGGAAGCCGAGGTACGCCTGGTGGTCGATGCGGCCTACCCGAACGCCCGCCTGGTGCGTGCACTCACCGCATTCATGCCGCAGAGCCGGGGCTGCCGCGTGCGCCTGCGCGAGGAGGTCCTCTCCGGTGTCGAGGAAGTGCTCAAGGAAGGCACCGCCGACCTGGCTATCAGCGGGCTGAGCATTGCAGGCTACCTGGGCTCCGAACTGAACGCGGTGGAGTTCATTGCCGTCGCCCACCCCGAGCACGCGCTGCATCGCCTCGGTCGCGAACTGGGCTTCCAGGACCTGGAAACCCAGATGCAGGTGGTCATTCGCGACTCCGGTCGGCAACAACAGCGGGACGTCGGCTGGCTCGGCGCGGAGCAGCGCTGGACCGTGGGCAGCCTGGCCACCGCAGCCCGTTTCGTCAGCAGCGGCCTGGGTTTCGCCTGGCTGCCTCGGCACTTGATCGAGCGGGAGCTAAAGGAAGGCCAGCTCAAGCCGCTACCCTTGGACCAGGGAAGCACACGCAACCCACGCTTCTATCTGTACTCGAACAAGGACAAGCCGCTCGGGCCAGCCACGCAGATCCTCGTCGAGCTGATCAGGGATTCGGATGCCGCGCCGCTGAATGCGCCCCCGGCATCCTTCCCCATACTGGGGTAAACAGCGGTAGGACACTGCGCCCGCCGCCACGCGTGCTCGCACGGCGGTCATCGAAACCAACAGCGCCAGCCGACCGGAGCAACGACCATGCCTTTGATCCCCGTTCGCCTTTCCCAGCGCCTCAGCCTCGGCAGCCTGCTGCTGCTCCTGCTCACCGCCCTCGCCGTGTTCGCCGTGATGGCGCTGCGCGGCCAGCCGCGCGTGGTGCAGGCCAGTTCCGAACTGATCGAGCGCACCGGCAGCGCCATCGTTCGCCAACTGGCCCTGCAACTGGCAGGCATCGAGGGGCTGACCGCCAGCCTGGCACACCTGGCCGAGGTGCTGCCGAAGGATGAGGCGCTGTACCTCGCCAGCCTGCCCAACGTCATCGACAACCAGGGCGACCCGGCCATCGCCGGCGGCGGCATCTGGCCGGAGCCCAACGCCTTCGCCGAGGGCGTGGCCCGGCGCAGCTTCTTCTGGGCCCGCGCCAGCAGCGGCGCCCTGGAATATTCCGACGACTACAACAAGCCCGACGGCCCCGGCTACCACAACGATGCCTGGTATACCGGTGCGCGAAGCAGCGCGGCCGGCCGCTGCCTGTGGTCCGAGGCCTATCAGGACCCGGTGACCGGCGTGCCGATGGTGACCTGCAGCGTGCCCTACCAAGCGGGCGGACGCTTCGCCGGGGTGGCGACCATCGACTTGCGCCTGGATGACCTGGGCCAGTTCCTCGGCGAGCAAGGCGACGTCACCGGCGGCTACGCCTTCGCCCTCGACCAGGCCGGCAACGTGCTGTATTTCCCGGACGCCAGCCGGGCAGCCGACGGCAGCATGCTGGCGTTCCGCCAACTGAGCCTGGACAAGCCGTGGCTTGCTCCGGTGGCGGAAGCGGTGGCCTCGAACCTGACGCCCGGCGAGGTACGCAATGTCGACCTGAGCGAGGACGGCCGGCTGCAGCAACCCAGCCGCGTCAGCCTGTTCCGCATGCCGGACACCGGCTGGACCATCGGCCTGGTCACCCCGCTGGAACGTGTCACCGGCCTGGCTCAAGCGCTGACCTGGGAAATCCTGCTGTTCCTCCTGCCACTGCTGGCCCTGCTGCTGTTCTTCGCCTGGCTGGCCGGCCAGCGATTGATCGCCCAACTGGAAGAAACCACCGCGCAGATCGATGCCCTCGGCCAGGGCCGGGCGGGCCACGGCGACGCCCTGCACATCCAGCGCGCGGACGAGATCGGTGCCCTGCGCGGCGCGGTCAACCGCTACGCCGGACAGTTGCGCGCCATGCTGCAGAGCATCGCCAGCGAGGCCAAGCACTTGCAGAGCGAAGCGACCCAACTGGCCAGGCTCAGCCACACCCTGGCCGACCGCGCCGAACAGCAGCGCCAGGAAAATACCCAGTTGGCTGCCGCCATCACCGAAATGTCGTCCAGCGCACAGGAAGTGGCGAGCAATACCAACGATTGCGCGCATACCGCCCAGAATTCGCTGGGCGTGGTCCGCGAGGGGCAGCACAAGGTGTCCGCCAACAGCCAGTCGATCCAGGCGCTGTCGGCGGAAATGGCCGGTGCGGTGCAGGTCATCAACCGCCTGGAGCAGGACAGCCAGCAGGTCGGTGCCGTGCTCGATGTGATCAAGGCGATCTCCGAACAGACCAACCTGCTCGCTCTCAACGCCGCCATCGAGGCGGCGCGGGCCGGCGAACAGGGCCGCGGATTCGCCGTGGTGGCCGACGAGGTGCGCACCCTGGCTGGCAAGACCCAGGCCTCGGCCAACGAAATCAGCGGCATGATCAGCAACCTGCAGCAGGCCTCGCGCCAGGCGGTCGACGCCATGCAGGCCGGCGAGGCACGTACCGAGCATGCGGTGGGCGAGGCCGAGGGCGCCGCCGACGCGCTCTCCAGCAGCGTGCACAGCTTCGAGGACATCTCCCAGCGCGCCCAGCAGATTGCCGTCGCCGCCCAGCAGCAAAGCCACGTCACCCAGGAAATCAACGAACTGGCGGTTCGCATTCACGCCATCAGCGAGGATAATGCCCGCGATGCCCAGGCCCTGAGCCAGGTCAGCGAGGCGATGGAGGCACTCTCCGGGCGCCTGGCCTCCCTCAGTCAGGGCCAGTCATAACGTGTACAGGGAACTTGCATGTCCTACTTCAGCCACCATGGCTGCCAACTGCACTACGAGGAATACGGCCACGGCGCACCCTTGCTGCTGATACACGGCCTGGGCTCGAGCACCCGCGACTGGGAATACCAGATCCCCACGCTCGCCGCGCACTACCGGGTCGTCGCCCTCGACGTGCGCGGCCACGGTCGCTCCGACAAACCCCGCGAACGCTACAGCATCGAAGGCTTCGCCCGCGACGTGGCGGCGCTGGTCGAGCACCTGCAGCTGGCCCCGGCGCACCTCGTGGGCATATCCATGGGCGGCATGATCGGCTTCCAGCTGGCGGTCGACCGTCCGGAGCTGCTCAAGAGCCTGACCATCGTCAACAGCGGCCCGGAGGTAAAGGCCAGGACGCCCGCCGACTACTGGCAGGTGGCCAAGCGCTGGACACTGTCGCGCCTGCTCAGCCTGGACACCATCGCCAAGGGCCTCGGCCACCTATTGTTCCCCAGGCCGGAGCAGGCCGAGCTGCGCCGCAAGATCGAGCAACGCTGGCCGGAGAACGACAAGCGCGCCTATCTCGCCTCGCTGGACGCCATCATCGGCTGGGGCGTGAGGGAACGATTGGCGAAGATCGCCTGTCCTACGCTGGTTGTCACCGGCGACCGCGATTACACCCCGGTTTCCGTCAAGGAAACCTACGTAAAAGAGCTGCCCAACGCACGACTGGCCGTGGTGAAGGATTCCCGCCACGCCACGCCGATGGACCAGCCGGAACACTTCAACGCCATCCTGCTCAACTTCCTCGACGAACTCGAACCAAGGACTGCCAAGACATGCTGAAGAAACTTGCCGCCGCTGCCTGCGCCCTGCTGTTTGCCGCCAACCTGACCGCCGCCGAAAAGGCCGCCATCCAACAGCCGCCCCATGTGCTGCTGACCACCAGCCTCGGCGAGATCGAGATCGAACTGGCGGACCAGAAAGCGCCGATCAGCACCCAGAACTTCCTCGCCTACGTGGACAGCGGCTTCTACAACGGCACCCAGTTCCACCGGGTGATCCCCGGCTTCATGATCCAGGGCGGCGGCTTCGATGCCGACATGAACCAGAAGGACACCCGCGCGCCGATCAAGAACGAAGCCGACAACGGCCTGCACAACGTGCGCGGCACCCTGGCCATGGCCCGGACCCAGGCGAAGGATTCGGCCACCAGCCAGTTCTTCATCAACCACAAGGACAACGCTTTCCTCGACCACGGCGAGCGCGACTTCGGCTATGCCGTGTTCGGCAAGGTAGTGCGCGGCATGGACGTGGTCGACCAGATCGCCCAGGTGCCCACCGGCAACCGCGGCATGTACCAGAACGTGCCACGCGAACCGGTGCTGATCATCGAGGCCAAGCGCTTGTAACCCCACCCGGCGCGGGCAGGGACTGACCCGCGCCACTCCATAGGCAGTAGGCCGTAATGTTGTTCCGTCTTTTCGAATCTTTGATCGACCCCTTCAAACCCGCCCCCGACGCTGCCCCGCCCACCGGCATCCTGCGCTTCTACAGCCACTACATTCGCCAGGCCTGGCCGATGTTCGTCGTGCTGTTGCTGGTGGGGCTGTTCGCCGCGCTGATCGAAGTGGCGCTGTTCGAGTTCCTCGGCCGTATCGTCGACATGGTCAACGCCACCCCCGCCGCCGAACTCTTCGACCGCCACGGCGGCGAACTGCTGTGGATGGCCGCCGTCGCCCTGTTGCTGCGGCCGCTGGTGTTCGGCTTGCATGACCTGCTGGTGCACCAGGCCATCGCGCCGAACCTGACCAACCTGGTGCGCTGGCAAAACCATCGCTACGTGCTCAAGCAAAGCCTCGGCTTCTTCCAGAACGATTTCGCCGGGCGCATCGCCAACCGCATCATGCAGACCGGCCCGTCGCTGCGCGAATCCACGGTGCAGGTGGTCGATGCGCTGTGGCACGTAGTGGTCTACGCCGGCAGCGCGATCTACCTGTTCGCCGAGGCCGACCCGCGCCTGACCCTGCCGCTGCTGGCCTGGATCGTCGCCTACATAGGTGCGCTCTGCTACTTCGTGCCGCGGATCAAGCAGCGCTCGGCGGATGCCTCGGCGGCGCGTTCCAAGGTGATGGGGCGGGTGGTCGACGGCTACACCAATGTCATGACCCTGAAGCTGTTCGCCCACACTGCCCATGAAGAAAGCTATGCCCGCGAGGCGATGACCGAGCTGCTCGGCAAGGTGCGCGCCATCACCCGCACCATCAGTGCCATGGACATCGCCATCACCTGCATGAACGGCGTGCTGATCGCCGGCACCAGCGGCCTGGCGCTGTGGCTGTGGAGCGAGGGACTGATCAGCGTCGGCGCCATTGCCCTGGCCACCGGCCTGGTGATCCGCATCAACGGCATGTCCGAGTGGATCATGTGGGTGGTCAACGGCATCTTCGAGAACGTCGGCACGGTGCAGGACGGCATGCAGACCATCGTCCAGCCGCGCCTGGTGCAGGACCAGGCGGATGCCGTGCCGATCCGGGTCGACCAGGGCGACGTGCGCTTCGACAACGTGCACTTCCACTACGGCAAGCCGGAAGCGGTGTTCGCCGGGCTCGACCTGCGTGTGCGACCCGGCGAAAAAATCGGTCTGGTCGGCCCCTCCGGCGCCGGCAAGTCGACCCTGGTCAACCTGCTGCTGCGCCTCTACGACCTCGAGGGCGGGCGCATCCTCATCGACGGCCAGGACATCGCCCAGGTGACCCAGGAGAGCCTGCGCGAACAGATCGGCGTGGTCACCCAGGACACGTCCCTGCTGCACCGCTCGATCCGCGACAACCTGCGCTACGGCAAGCCCGATGCCAGCGATGAAGAGCTGCTGGAGGCGCTGCGCAAGGCGCGCGCCGCCGAGTTCATGGACCAGTTGTGCGACGCCCAGGGCCGCCGCGGCCTCGACGCCCACGTCGGCGAGCGCGGGGTGAAACTCTCCGGCGGCCAGCGCCAGCGTATCGCCGTAGCCCGCGTGCTGCTCAAGGACGCGCCGATCCTGATCCTCGACGAAGCCACCTCGGCACTGGACTCGGAAGTGGAAGCGGCGATCCAGGAAAACCTGGAAACCCTGATGCGCGGCAAGACGGTGATCGCCATCGCCCATCGCCTCTCCACCATCGCCCGCATGGATCGCCTGGTGGTGCTGGACCAGGGCCGCATCGTCGAAACCGGCAGCCATGCCGAACTGATCGAGCGCGACGGGCTCTATGCACGGTTGTGGCAGCACCAGACGGGCGGGTTCGTCGGGGTGGATTAGCCCGCAGCCGGGGCCCTCGCAACCCTCTCCAGGGCAGGCAAGGACGCCGGCTGGCGCAGGGTCCGGCCCCGTCACCGTTTCCACACGAATCCGTCATCAACCCGTCATGGCACTCCGGCAGATTCTCAGCCCAATCCTAGGGAGGAGTATCACCGTGCCACTGAATATTCTGCTCAAACCCGCCGCACTCGCCTTGCTGGTTGCATCACTGGGCGCATGCAGTACGCAACCCCCGGCCCCCTCGCAGACCGCGGCGCTGAACAACGAGGACTGGTACCAGGTTCGCACCGAGAACGAGCTCTACCTGTTCGACGACTATCAGGTGTTTCGAGACTTTCTCAGTACCGGCAAGGCACCTTATCTGAAAGACCTGAACCAGAAGGACAGCGCTGGCCAGTCGATCATCCTGGCGCTACGCGCGGAGGATCAGGGCAAGGACCTCAACAAGATCGCCGCCTACCAGTTCCTCAATGTCAGCCTGCCGCCAGCCCATCCGTTCTACGGCGAGATTCGCCAGAACGGCATCATCTATGTGTTCCAGCGCTACGGTGAAATGCTGGATGCGAACAAGCTAGGGGAGCCGATTTTCCGCCATATCGAGCTTGGCTCCGGCCCTGCAGGCGAGCGGGTGGTGTACTCGCTGGCAAAAGAAGAGAAGAAGCCGGTCCAGCTGATCGAAAAATTCCAGGCTCACTACAAGAAATAAGTGTCTTCCCCGCCTTTGCCTGACGCCTCGGCGTCAGGCTTTTCATCTCTCCGGTAGGGCAACAGCCCCCGCGCCTGCTCCGCGTATGCGGTCACACCGACCCGTTCCTCGGTCAGGAAATCCGCCACCGCATCACGTAGTCCTGGGTGTTTCAGGTAATGCCAGGATCGTGTGAGCACGGGCTCGAAGCCACGGATCAATTTATGCTCGCCTTGGGCGCCGGCGTCGAAGCGCCGCAATCGGTGCTCGATGGCGTACTCCAGCCCCTGGTAAAAACAGGTTTCGAAGTGCAAGCGGTCAAATTCCGCCACGCAGCCCCAATAGCGGCCATACAGACAATCGTCCCCCTGCAAGCTGAACGCCATGGCGACCGGGCGCGTAGCCTGACGAGCCAGGACAACCCGTATGGCTTGAGGCATGCGTTCGGCCAGCAGGCTGAAGAACGACCGCGTCAGGTAGGGAGCCTGGCCTCGAATGTAGTAAGTGTTGGCATAGCAGTTGTAAACGAAGTCCCATTCCACTTCGCTGAGCTGATGACCTTCACGCCAGTCAAAATCGATACCTTGCCTTGATACCTGCTCGCGCTCCTTGCGCAGTTGCTTGCGCTTGCGCGAGCTAAGGGCGTCGAGAAAGTCCTGGAAATCGCGATAGCCGCGATTCTGCCAATGAAACTGGCAACCGAGTCGTTCCTGCCACCCGCTGCGCCCCCGCAGCAGCGCATCCGACGCAGGATCGGTGAAGTTTATGTGCAGGCCCGAATAGCGGCTGTCCTCCAGTCCTTGCTCCAATGACACAAGCAACTCCGTGGCCTGCCCCAATAGGCGGGGTCCGCTCACGGGGGTGAAAGGAACCGCGCACAGCAACTTGGGATAGTATCGAATACCCGCACGCTGGCAGGCCTCCGCCCAACCCCAGTCGAAGACGTACTCGCCGTAGGAATGAGCTTTCTCATACAACGGCACCGCAGCCAGCAACTCCCCCTTTGCTCCGAGCAACGCCCGATGCGCCGGCCGCCAACCGCTCTGCCCGCCGATACTGCCGCTATCCTCCAGACTGGAAAGGAATCCATGGGCAAGGAAGGGTTGCCCCGCAGGCAACAGGGCATCCCAGGAAGCAGGAGCGAGATCGGCGAGGCGCAACGTGACGATAGGCATGGCTGCAGTCTGTCCCGTCAGGCAAACAAAAAAAAGCCCCGCAGAGCGGGGCTTCCAATCAAACAGCAGCGTCGTTACGACTTAGAACACGTACTGAGCGCGCAGGGAGATGGCCTTGCCATCGTCGTCATCATTGCCGGCAGCGAAGCGGCCGTTCTGCAGACGCACGGTATCGTCATCCGACTTGGTCATCAGGTAGTTGGCGGACAGCTTGACCGCCTCGTTGACGTACCAGTTCACACCGAGGGTATGCACCTTGGCTTCGCTCTCGTCGATCGCCAGGCCACCGACGGTAGCCATGACATCGTCATCCTCGACGCTCAGGTTGTCGTAGCGATAGAACACTTCCCAGGCACCGTTGACCTTATCCTTCGGCTTGATGGCGTCGAACTTGGCGCCGTCCAGCTTGTAGATGCGCGACTCGCCGGTCAGCGTGTAAGCCAGTTGCACGTTATAGCCGGTGGCTTCGCGATCGCCGTTGCCGTTATAGCCGCTCAGGTCGCGCTTGAGGTATTCGCTCTGCACGGAGAACGGGCCCTGCATGTAGGCGAATTCCAGGCCCAGGACCTTGTCGTCTTCGAACCCGGCGGCATCGTTCGGTGCCAGGGACAGAGCGGCGGAGTTGGTGTTGCCTTCGGTCACGCCCCGCACGCCCAGTCGCGAGGTGATGCTGCCGCCGAAGCGAGTACCATCGCCCTCATTGCCGTAGCTGCGAGTAGCGTAGTCAAGGCCGAAATGCAGCACCTGCGTTTCGCTGACGATCGGTGCGAACACGCCGCGCAGGAAGTAGCTGTTGACGTCCTTGCCATCTTCGTCTTCCAGATAAACACCGGAGTCCTGCTGTTGCAGGCTGGCAGAACCGTAGAACATGCCAGCGGCGGTGCCGTTCACCTGGATGCCCATGCCAGTCTCATGATCGGTGGTCCAGGAGGCTAGATCCAGCACTGCCGAACGCTCGATGGCGGTAACCCACTTGGAGCTGGTGGCTTTTTCCAGGCTGAAATCCGGGTCGAAACGACCGATGCGGACGTTGACTGGAGCGAAGCCGGTGTAGGTGATGGTCGCTTCGTCGAACTTGTTGCTACCGCTGCGGTTGTCACCGAAGTCGATGTTCATCTGGTAGCGCCAATCCTGATAGTTGCCACCGATTTCCAGTTGGGCGCGACGGAAATAGGCCTCGTTGCTGCTTTCGTTGTTGCTGGTATAGAAGCCATCGAAGGAGTCGAAATCAGCCTGCAGACGTCCGCCCAACTTGAAACCAAAAGACTTATCGGTGGTTGCGACTTCCAAGCCACCCTTGGTTTTGATAACGAGGTCTGCGCCGTCGGTGGTGACGGTGCCAGCGAAAGCCTGGGCGGAAACGGCCAGGGCCAGGGCGCTGGCGGCGAAACCGGCGAAGTGCTTACGGATCATCGATGGATTCCCCTTGATGTTTGCGTTGGAAAACACGCGGATAGGCCCGCTTGTGTTGGGGGGAATCTTGGCGAGGGGTTATTTCAGATCAGTTGTGTTTAGATAAAAGTTTGATGACAGAGGAACTTTTAATTCCTTGACCGCATAAAGAGCGAAGCGGCGGGCCAGGGCTCGACGCTTCGCCCGCGACTCAATGGGAACGACGAAATGCCCAGGCCAGCCAATGATCGAGGCTCAGCCAGCGGCCGGCGCCGATGAAAAACAGCGTCAGCAGCATGACGAAATAGGTGGCGGCGAACTCGATGCCGTTGTTCAGCACGACGAACTTGCCGCTGCCGGTCAGCCAGCCGTAGTTACCGTGCTCCTTGAGGATCGAACGGGCTCGCCCGAGCTTTTCCACCGAGGCCATGACCCGCTCGTTGGCGAAGGGTGCGGAGGCGTCGGCAATGGCCTGCCAGCCGAACTCCCAGTGCACGCTGAAGATCGCCACCAGCATGGTGACCATCAAGGGGATGCTGATCCAGCGCACCGCGAAGCCGAACAGCAGCAGCATGGCCCCCGCGGTTTCCGTCAGCGCCGCGGCCCAGGCCAGCAGCGCGGGAAACGGCAGGCCGAGTCCCCAGTCCGGGTTGCCGAACCAGGCGATGACCGCATCCATGTCGGCCAGCTTGTGGGTGCCGGCCATCCAGAAGATCGGCACCAGATAAAGGCGCAGCAGCAGCGGCGCGATGAAATCCAGGCGACGCGAAACATCCAGGGCGTCCTGGACGCGGTTGAGCAGGGTCAACATGGGAACTCTCCAGTGAAAATATTCAGGTCAAGACAATGTCAGGGCGCGGAGGGAACCAGATGGCCCGACGCTGCCAGTCGTCCAGCAACGCCTGGGCCTGGCGTAGATAGCCGGCATCGACAGTCAGGCCGCTTTCCGTGGCAAGCTGCCGCACGGCTTCGCCACAGGACTCGCCGGCCTGCAGGCGCAGCGCCAGGCGATAGGCGAACGGCGAAACCTGCATGAAGCGCACCTTGTCATCGCGGTCGCGCCAGACCAGCAGGCAAGTGGGTTCGTCCGGCTGGACCGCGGGTCGCCAATCGGGGCCGATCCGCTGCACCGGCCACGCGTACGCCAGCGGCCAGGCCAGCGGCGACCAGCTGCCGGCGGGCCTGGGCAATTCCGCCTCGGCCACATCCAATGCCAGCTCGACCCATTCGTAGTGAGCCAGTTCGAGCATGAACGGCGGATCGCCCTCCTCGGCCTGGTGACCGTGCTGCAACCAGGCCAGAAATTCCTGGGCGATCTCCAGGAAATACGGCGTGGCGCAGCGATGGTTCGACAGGAAGGCCCGTACCAGGCGATTCCAGCGAGCGTCGTCGAACAGCCGACGCAACACCGGAAAGCCGCCCGACAGGAAGCCCTCGATGTTGTTGAAAAACAGCTGCTCGTAGATCGCCATGCGCTCGGCCGGAATACCGGGTAGCCGCTCATGGTGCTCGGGAGCACGAATGCGTGCGGCAAAGGCACGCTGGTCGGCGCGCATGCTCACGTCCCGTACCCCTGCAACGCGTCGGTAGCGCTTTGCATCTGGCGGATCAGCGCCACCTCCGCATACAGCTCCTCGATCGGCGGGAAATTGAAGTCCCGCTCCAGCAAGGTCGGCCGCACCCCATGGACCGCATAGGCATGCTCCAGCAGCGACCAGACCGGATCGGTCACCGCCGCACCATGGGTGTCGATTTTCAACTGCGCGGTTTCGTCGTAGTGACCGGCCACATGCAAGTAGGCGATGCGCTCGCCTGGCATCGCGTCGATATGGGCGAAGGGGTCGAACTCGAAGTTGATGCTGTTGACGTAGACGTTGTTGACGTCCAGCAGCAACCGGCAATCGGCGGCCTCCAGAACGGCGCGGACGAACGCCGGCTCCTCGATCTCGCCGGGCAGACGGGCATAGGCCGATACATTCTCGATGATCAACGGCCGTTCCAGCACGTCCTGTACGATGCGCACCCGCTCGGCGACACGCCGCACCGACTCGTCGCTGAACGGCAGGGGCATCAGGTCATACAGCTGGCCGTCGTCGGCGCAGGCGGACAGATGCTCGCTGTAGCCTTGAATGCCGTGCAGATCGAGGAACGCCTTGATCGCCTGGAGCAACTCCAGATCCAGCGGCGCGAAACCGCCCAGGTTGAGGGACAGGCCATGGCAGAGAAACGGCAGGCGCTCGGTCAGGCGCCGCAATTGCTTGCCCAGCCGACCGCCGACGCCGATCCAGTTCTCCGGCGCGACTTCGAGGAAATCCACCCTTCCTGCGGCGCTCTCGTCGAGCGCGGCGAGCAGGCCGCGGCGCAGGCCAAGGCCCGCCCCACTGACACCCAGGTTGCCGGAAACACGCTGCATGCCCTGCCCTCCCTTAACCGGCTTACTCGGTTTTCTCGGCGCCGCACTTGCCCTCGCCGCACTTGCCTTCGGCACGGGCGGTCTTGGCCGAGGCTTCGCCACCGCATTTGCCTTCGGCGTTCTTGCCGTGGGATTCGGCCTTCACCTCACCGCCACACTTGCCCTCGCCGCAGGAACCTTCCTGGGTCTTCTCCGCTGCCGCCAGGTTGTAGCCGCTGGACAGCTCCTGGGCAGCAAACGGGTTCTGCGCAGCCTGCACGGAAAAAGCACTGGCGCTCAACAAGGCGGCACCCAGGGTGGCAACGAGGGGGTTAATCGATTTCATGCGAATCTCCATCTGTGGTTACAAGGCACCGAGTGGCACCGTCGGCACACTAGACGGAGATCGAGCAATGGCGTTACAGAGGCGGTGGGAATTTTTTGCAATGGAAACGCCGGGCCCAGGGTAATAAGGCGAAACGCCTACCGCGGGCCTGGCCGTTGCCTATGGATGAAAGCGCTCGGGCAAAGCGATGAAGACCAACGGGCGCCCTCACCCAATACGCCCACCATCAACGACGAAGCCACCGGGCCAAGCCGCCGAACGATCTACCAGCACCTGCGATGACGCTTGCTGGTCAGGGGCTCGCTCATAACCGGGCGCGCCATTGCTCCAGCCAACCCAGACTGGCCGCGGTGCCCCGATCGCCCGGCCGGTACTCGGCACCGAGCCAGCCGTCATAGCCGGCCAAAGCCAGGGCCCGCCAGGCAGCCGAAAAGTCCAGCGTCCCGCTACCCGGCGCGCCACGCCCTGGGCAGTCGGCGAATTGCACATGGCCGATGCGACCGGCCAGCAGGGCCACGCCTTGCCCGATGTCCAGGCCCTGGCGTGCCAGGTGATAGAGGTCGAGCTGTGCCGCGCAGTTGCCGTGGTCGACGGCGCGCAGCAGTTCATCCAGATGTGCCGGCGTATTCACCAGAAACCCCGGCATATCCAGCGGGTTGATCGCCTCGCACAGCACGCGAATCCCCACGCGCTGGAAAGCCTCTGCCGCACCTCGGAGGTTCGCCGCCAGCGTCTGCCATGCCAGCTCGACGGTGATGCCGGCGGCCAGGCGGCCCGGCAGCACGTTGACGCAAGCCGGCTGCGCCACCTCGGCATAGGCCAGCGCCTGGGCCAGGGCGGCATCGAATTCAGCCTGGCGCGAGGGCACCGCGGCCAGCCCGGCGCCCCCCTCCATCAGGTCCCCGGCGGGCAGGTTGATCAGTACCAGCGGCATCCGGGCCCGCTCCAACGCCGCTTTCAATTCATCGGCGGGCAGCGCATAGGGAAACTGGATCTCGACAGCGGAAAAGCCCGCTTCTGCGGCGGCAGCGATGCGCTCGACCAGCGGCAGCTCGGTGAACAGCAGGGACAGGTTGGCCGACAGTTTCATGCCTCGCCCTCGCGATACAGCTCCACCAGCGTAGCGGGGTCGTGCCCCAGGTGGCCCTGACTGCCGTGCAGGCGTATCAGTTGCGCGGCCAGCCCACTGACCGGTGTGGCCGAGCCCTGTTCGCGGGATAGCTTCACTGCCGTATCCAGATCCTTGAGCAGGGTGCGCACGTGCCACTTGACCGGCTCGTAGCGCCGCTCGGCCATCTGCGGAGCGAGTATCTGCAGCGGCTTGGAATCGGCGAAGCCGCCGGCCAGCGCCTCGGCGATCAACCCGGCGTCCACCCCGGCCTTCTCCGCCAGGGCCACCACCTCGGCGATCACCAGGGCGTTGCAGGCGACGATCATCTGGTTGCAGACCTTGGTCACTTGCCCGGCGCCTACCTCGCCCATGCGGGTCAGGCGCTGGCCGAGGTGGGCGAGAATGGGGCGAATGCGCTCGATATCCTGCTCGTGCCCGCCGGCCATGATCGCCAGGGTACCGGCTTCGGCACCGGGTGTTCCGCCGGACACCGGCGCATCGACCCAGCGCATGCCGGTGCGGCTTTCCAGCTCGGCGGCCATCTCCCGGGTGGTGGCGGGGTCCAGGCTGGAAAAGTCCACCAGCAGTTGGCCGGCACGCGCGCCCTCGACGATGCCGCCTTCGCCGAACACCACTTCGCGCACCACTTCGGTATTGGCCAGGCAAAGCATGATGATATTGGCCTGCTCGCACAGCTCTGAGGGTTGCTGCACGGTATGAGCGCCCTGCTTCACCAGGGGCGCGCATTTGTCCGGCGTGCGGTTCCATACCCACAGCGGGTACCCGGCCGCGAGCAGGCGACGAGTCATCGGCAGGCCCATCAGGCCGATGCCGGCGAAGGCGAGAGAAGGCAAGGCGGAAGTCATGGAAAGCTCCTGGCAAAGGCTGCCGTCATCTTAACCCGCGGCCATGCCGTTGACGGCCGAGATGTTTAAATGCGCGGCCAGTGCCTATAATCGCGCCCGCTTTTTCCGCTATTTAACCGGAGAACCCTCATGCTCAAGCGTACCCTGGCCCTCGCCGCCGGCTTTGCCCTGTCCCTTTCCGCCCTGTTCGCCCAGGCCGCCGATGTGCTCAAGGTATCGGCGATCCCCGACGAGGCCCCCACCGAACTGCTGCGCAAGTTCAAACCGCTGGGTGCCTACCTCGAAAAACAACTGGGCATGAAGGTCGAGTTCGTCCCGGTCTCCGACTACGCCGCCGTGGTCGAGGCACTCGCCGCCGACCGCATCGACCTTGCCTGGCTGGGCGGCTTCACCTTCGTCCAGGCCCGTCTGAAGACCGGCAATGCCATTCCCCTGGTGCAGCGCGAGCAGGATGCACAGTTCACCAGCAAGTTCATCACCGCCAATCCCGAGGTGAAAAGCCTGCAGGACCTCAAGGGCAAGACCTTCGCCTTCGGTTCGGTGTCTTCCACCTCGGGCAGCCTGATGCCGCGCTACTTCATGCTGCAGGACGGCATCAAGCCGGAAGAGTTTTTCAGCCGCGTCGCCTACTCCGGCGCCCACGACGCCACCGCCGCCTGGGTCCAGGCCGGCAAGGCCGAGGCCGGCGTGCTCAACGCCAGTGTCTGGGACAAGCTGGTCGCCGCCGGCAAGGTGGATACCGACAAGGTCAAGGTGTTCGCCACCACCCCGGCCTACTACGACTACAACTGGACTGTGCGCGGCAGCCTCGACCCGGCGCTGGCCGAGAAGATCAAGGCCGCATTCCTCGCCCTCGACCCGGCCAACCCGGAGCACAAGGCGATCCTCGACCTGCAGGCTGCCAGCCGCTTCATCGAAACCAAGCCGGAGAACTACACCGGCATCGAAGACGCCGCCAAGGCCGCCGGCCTGCTGCAATGACCGTGCGCCTGACCGGCGTGGGCCTGACCCACGCCAACGGTCAGGCGGCGCTGAGCGGTATCGACCTGGCCGTGCGGCCGGGCGAGCGGGTCGCCATTATCGGCCCTTCCGGCGCCGGCAAGACCAGCCTGCTGCGTCTCCTGGCCACCGCCTCGCAACCCAGCGGCGGAAACCTCGAGCTACTCGGCAGCCAACCCTGGAAACTGTCCGCCCGTGCCCGGCAGAAGCTGCGCGCACGCATCGGCCTGATCCATCAGACGCCGCCGCTGCCCCCGCGCCAACGGGTGGTCACCGCGGTGCTGGCCGGCAGGCTCGGCCAGTGGTCGCTCGGCAAGAGCCTGCTCAGCTTGCTGCATCCGCTGGACCGTGCCGGCGCGCTGGACGCGCTGGCGCGCCTGGACCTGGCCGACAAGCTGTTCGAGCGTTGCGACCAGCTGTCCGGCGGCCAGCTGCAGAGGGTCGGCATCGCCCGCGTGCTCTACCAGGAGCCGGCGCTGATGCTCGCCGACGAGCCGGTTTCGGCCATGGATCCGGTGCTCGCCGGCCACACCCTCGGCGTGCTCAACCGCGAAGCGCAAGCCCGCGGCATCACGCTGCTGGCCAGCCTGCACGCGGTGGACCTGGCCCTGGCGCACTTCCCGCGCATCGTCGGCATCCGCGACGGCCGCATCTTCTTCGACCATGCGGCCAGCGAAGTCGGCCAGGCCGAACTCGATGCGCTCTATGCCAACGAGCAGTTGCAAGCCCGGGTGCCGGCGTCCGCTGCGCCGGCGCCGGCCACCCTGCATATCCCACGATGCTGAACGGCGCGCCTCGCGATCCCGCCGCCCTGCCCCGACTGGCCGTCACCCTGCTGGCCTTGGCCTTGCTGTGGCCGGGCCTGTCGCTCAGCGAGCTGGACCTGGCGGTACTGTTCGATCCAGCCAATCGACGCACCATGGGCGATTTTCTCGCCGCCTTCTGGCCGCCAGCCCACGACGCCGACTTCCTCGACCTGCTGGGCCGCGCCACCCTGGAAACCCTGGCCATCGCCACCGCCGGCATGGCCCTGGCGCTGTTGATCGGCGCCCCCGGCGCGCTGCTGGCCAGTCGCGCGCTGTCGCTCTCCGCCGTGTCCCGTGCCGGCAAGCCGGCCTGGTGGGCCCGGGGGCTGCGCTGGCCGGTGCGTGGCCTGCTGATCGTGCTGCGCAGCGTGCCGGAAATCGTCTGGGCGCTGCTGTTCGTGCGCGCTGTCGGCCTCGGCCCCACCGCCGGGGTATTGGCCATCGCCATCACCTATGGCGGCATGCTCGGCAAGGTCTATGCGGAGATTTTCGAATCGGTGGACCCGCGGCCAAGCCGCGCCCTGCTGGTGGCCGGCAGCTCACGACTGGCGGCGTTCGCCTACGGGGTATTGCCCAACGCGGCGGCCGAGCTGCTCTCCTATACCGTCTACCGCTGGGAATGCGCGATCCGCGCCTCGGTGGTGATGGGCTTCGTCGGAGCCGGCGGGCTCGGCCAGCAGATGGAGCTGTCCTTGCGCATGTTCGCCGGCGGCGAAGTCGCCAGCATGCTGCTGACATTCCTGATCCTGGTACTGCTGGCCGACCAACTTAGCCGCCTGCTGCGCGGGAGGCTGGCGTGAGGCGCCTGGGCAATGCCCTACTGCTGGTCGCGGTGCTGGCGGCGGTCTGGGCTTCGTTCCGCTATTTGCGCATCGACCTGGGCGCACTGGCCTCGGCCGAGGCATTGGCGCAGATGGGCGACTATGCCAGCGGCTTCCTGCGGCCGGACTTCTCTGCCAGCCACTGGCAAACGATTGGCCGCGGCACGCTGGAGACATTGGCAATGTCAGCCATCGGCACGCTGCTCGCGGCATTGCTCGGCCTGGCCCTGGCGCTGCCCGCGGCGGGACGCTGCGGCACCCTGGCCCTCGCCGCCGCGCGCCTGCTGCTCAACAGCCTGCGCGCGGTGCCCGAGCTGGTCTGGGCGGCCCTGATGGTCCTGGCCGCCGGCCTCGGGCCGAATGCCGGCACCCTGGCCCTGGCCCTGCACACCGGCGGTGTGCTCGGCCGGCTGTTCGCCGAGGCCCTGGAAAATACCCCGCCGGAACCGGCCGAGGCTGTGCGCCTGGCCGGCGGCGGCCGCATCGCCGCGTTCTGCTACGGCACCCTGCCCGGTGTCTGGCCGCAGCTAATGGCCTACAGCCTGTATCGCTGGGAAAACAATATCCGCATGGCCAGCGTGCTTGGCTTCGTCGGTGCCGGCGGACTGGGGCAAATGCTTTACGTCAGCCTCAGCCTGTTCCAGGAGGCTCGCGCCGCCACGGTGATTCTCGCCATGCTGCTCCTGGTCCTCGCGGTCGACGCCCTGAGCGGCTGGCTGCGCCAACGCTGGGTCAGCGCCTAGCCAGGCACCTGCGTCGCGACCTACAGACCATCCTTCTGCAGATGGTCGAAACTCACCGGATCGCCTGAATGGTTGTGCAGCTTCGCGCGAATGTCCTCGAACATGGCGTCGAAGTATTTGTGCCCGCGCAATACCGGGCCGAAGCTCGCCGGCAAACCGTGGGCGGCCGCACGGCGGGTCGCGACGCTGGCGAAATTGAACGCGGTGTCGCGATGCAGCTCGAACTCCTCTGCGAAAGCCTGACCGTTCGCCTCGCCACACAGGCGAAAGTGCATCATCGGCCCCTCCTTGGGATCGGATCGCACCTCGTAGAACAGATCGAGGCTATAGCCTGTCTCCTCAGGCCCGCTTGGCCAGATCTGGATATGCAGGTGACCCGGCTCGAACATGGCGTGTTCTCCCTTGGTTCAAGGCAAAAAGCAAAGTGTAGAAGGCAAGGCGATCTCGCCCCAATCGAGCGGCCCTGCGCACCAGCCGCCCCGCCTCAGTGCAGCGCTGTCGACTCGGCCCGTTCCTGGATCAGCACCCAGGGCGCGACCACCACGGCCCATAGCTGCGGATCGCGTTCGAGCAGGTCCTGTGCGCGGCTCTCCTCCACCTTGCCGATCCGGCCCGCCGCCAACCAGTTCTCGATCTTCGCCTTGTCGTCCTCGGCCACGGCCTGCGCCACGGCGACCAGATCCTCGGTCCCGTTCACCCAGAGCAGCGCGCCGCGCGCGAAGAAAGGTTGCAGCTCCTGCCAACGAATCGATGCGGTTTCGCCAAGCAGCTTGGCATAGAGGGTGCTAGGGTGTTCTGTCATGGGTTTTCACCTGTGGACGGCGCGCCATGATAGCGCCGCCGCTGTCACCGGCAAACTCAGCAATGACGCCGCCGCGGTCGCCAAACCCGCCACATTTCGTAGCGGTAAACGCCTGATAAAAGGAGGAATACAACGGAGCGCACAGACACGGCGTTTTTCTATACGTTTATTACGTTTAAGCGACACCCGTCCGTCATGTCCCCTGATGCCGGCTTTTCAAGTTGCAAACCGGCGCTCTACACTGCGCCGGTACAGTTGCCGGGGGTATGACCGGGGAATTCACCCGGTTCTGCAGCTTTGGCCGCCAGGACTACAACAACGAAAAATCATAAGAGTGGAGCACTATGAACAAGGCTACTAAGCAGCTTTCCAAATTGTTCGCAGCGATGGCCCTGGCGGGGGCCGCCAGCTATTCCATGGCCGCCGACACCATCAAGATCGGCATGGCCGGTCCGGTAACAGGCCCGGTCGCTCAATACGGTGAAATGCAGTTCATTGGCGCTCAGATGGCTATCGAGCAGATCAACAAGGCCGGCGGGGTTGACGGCAAGCAGCTCGAAGGCGTGGTCTACGACGATGCCTGCGATCCCAAGCAAGCCGTGGCCGTAGCCAACAAGATCGTCAACGATGGCGTCTCCTTCGTCATCGGCCACCTGTGCTCCAGCTCCACTCAGCCAGCCTCGGACATCTACGAGGACGAAGGCATCCTCATGATCACCCCGGCCTCCACCAGCCCGGACGTGACCTCCCGCGGTTACCAACTGGTATTCCGCACCATCGGCCTGGACAGCATGCAGGGCCCGACCGCCGGCAACTACATCGCCGACCACGTCAAGCCGAGCAATGTCGCCGTCATCCACGACAAGCAACAGTACGGCGAAGGCATCGCCACCGCCGTCAAGCAGACCCTGGAAGGCAAGGGCGTGAAAGTCGGCCTGTTCGAAGGCATCAACGCCGGCGACAAGGACTTCTCCTCGCTGATCTCCAAGCTGAAGAAAGAAGGCGTGGACTTCGTCTACTACGGCGGCTACCACCCGGAACTCGGCCTGCTGCTGCGCCAGGCATCCGAGAAGGGCCTGAAGGTCAAGTTCATGGGTCCGGAAGGCGTAGGCAACAAGGAAATCTCCGCCATCGCCGGCCCGGCCTCCGAAGGCCTGCTGGTGACCCTGCCGAAGTCCTTCGACCAGGATCCGAAGAACCAGGCGCTGGTCGAGGCCTTCAAGGCCAAGAACCAGGACCCGAGCGGCCCGTTCGTGTTCCCGGCCTACGCTGCCGTACAGGTCATCGCCGAGGCCATCGACAAGTCCGACAGCACCGACACCGACAAGGTGGCCAAGGCGCTGCGTTCCAATACCTTCGACACGCCCACCGGCACCCTGGCCTTCGACGAGAAGGGCGATCTGAAAGACTTCAGCTTCGTGGTCTACGAGTGGCACCAGGACGGTACCAAGTCCGAAGCCAAGTAAGCTTCCCCGCCTGAACCCAAAGCCCACTGCCATGCAGTGGGTTTTGTTTATTCGTGTTTTCCGGCCATCCGCTGCGCCACAAGCGCCGCTGTTCGTGATGGTCGAGGAGTTAGGGAATGCCTGATCTCTATCACTACCTGCAACAGCTGGTTAATGGGCTGACCATTGGCAGCACCTATGCCCTGATCGCCATCGGCTACACCATGGTCTACGGCATCATCGGCATGATCAACTTCGCCCACGGCGAGGTTTACATGATTGGCTCGTACGTAGCCTTCATCGCCATCGCCGGGCTCACCCTGCTCGGCCTCGACAGCCTGCCCTTGCTGATGGTCGCGGCATTCGCCGCCAGCATCATCGTCGCCAGCGCCTACGGCTACAGCATCGAACGGGTCGCCTACCGACCGCTGCGCGGCAGCAGCCGGCTGATTCCGCTGATCTCGGCCATCGGCATGTCGATCTTCCTGCAGAACGAAGTACTGCTGGCCCAGGATTCCAAGGACAAGGCGATCCCCAATCTGATGCCCGGCAACTTCGTGTTCGGCGAAAGCACCATGAACGGCGTGGTGATTTCCTACATGCAGGTGCTGATCTTCGTGGTGACCTTCATCGCGATGTTCGGCCTGACGATGTTCATCTCCCGCTCGCGCCTCGGCCGTGCCTGCCGCGCCAGCGCGGAGGACCTGAAGATGGCCAACCTGCTCGGCATCAACACCAACAACATCATTGCCCTGACCTTCGTCATCGGCGCCGCCCTGGCTGCCGTGGCATCGGTTCTGCTGGGCATGCAATACGGGGTGATCAACCCGCACCTGGGCTTCCTCGCCGGCATCAAGGCGTTCACCGCCGCCGTGCTCGGCGGCATCGGCAGCATTCCCGGCGCCATGCTCGGTGGCCTGGTGCTGGGCGTGGCGGAAGCATTCGGCGCCGATATCTTCGGCGACCAGTACAAGGACGTGGTGGCCTTCGGCCTGTTGGTCCTGGTGTTGCTGTTCCGTCCCACCGGTATTCTCGGTCGTCCGGAGGTGGAAAAGGTATGACTCGCAATCTCAAAACCGCCTTCTTCAGCGCCCTGCTGGTCATTGCCGTGGCGTACCCGGTGCTTGGTCTGAAGCTGACCACCGTCGGCATCAAGTTGGAAGTACAGAACGCCACCCCGGCGGTGATCTTGACCATCGCCGGCTGCGCCATCGCGCTGTTCTTCTGGCAACTGTTCCGTGATCGCATTGGCGCCCTCTGGGCCGGCGTGCCCAAGGCCGGGATGCCGGACAATGTGAAGGACCTGATGACCCAGCAGTCCACCCAGCGCTGGGTCATGCTGGGCCTGATCGTGGTCGCCCTGGCCTGGCCGTTCTTCGGCTCGCGCGGCGCGGTGGACATCGCCACACTGATCCTGATCTACGTGATGCTCGGCCTCGGCCTGAACATCGTGGTCGGCCTCGCCGGCCTGCTGGATCTGGGCTACGTCGGCTTCTATGCCGTCGGCGCCTACAGCTATGCCCTGCTCTCGCACTACTACGGCCTGGGATTCTGGACCTGCCTGCCGATCGCCGGACTGATGGCGGCGTTCTTCGGCTTCATCCTCGGCTTCCCGGTCCTGCGCCTGCGCGGTGACTACCTGGCCATCGTCACCCTCGGCTTCGGCGAGATCATTCGCATCCTGCTGCGCAACCTCACTGGGCTCACTGGCGGCCCCAACGGCATCAGCAACATCGACAAGCCGACGCTGTTCGGCCTGTCCTTCGAGCGCCGCGCCGAGGAGGGCCTGCAGACCTTCCATGAGTTTTTCGGCATCGCCTACAACTCCATCAACAAGGTGATCTTCCTCTACCTGATCGCCCTGCTGCTGGTGTTGCTGACCCTGTTCGTGATCAACCGCCTGCTGCGCATGCCGATCGGCCGTGCCTGGGAAGCACTGCGCGAGGACGAGATCGCCTGTCGTGCCCTGGGCCTGAACCCGACCATCATCAAACTTTCTGCTTTCACCCTCGGTGCCTGCTTCGCCGGCTTCGCCGGCAGCTTCTTCGCTGCGCGCCAGGGCTTGGTGACCCCCGAGTCGTTCACCTTCATCGAGTCGGCGATCATCCTCGCCATCGTGGTGCTCGGCGGCATGGGCTCGCAGCTCGGGGTGATCCTCGCCGCCGTCGTCATGATCCTGTTGCCGGAACTCATGCGCGAATTCAGCGAGTACCGCATGTTGATGTTCGGTGCCCTGATGGTGGTGATGATGATCTGGCGTCCGCAGGGCCTGCTGCCCATGCAACGCCCGCACTTGGAGCTTAAGCGATGAGCCGACCGATTCTCGAAGTCAACGGTCTGACCATGCGCTTCGGCGGCCTGCTGGCCGTCAACAACGTGAACCTGACCGTGCATGAAAAGCAGGTGGTATCGATGATCGGCCCCAACGGCGCCGGCAAGACCACCGTATTCAACTGTCTCACCGGCTTCTACCAGCCGACGTCGGGCAGCATTCGCCTGAATGGCGAGCAGATCGAGGGCCTGCCCGGCCACAAGATCGCCCACAAGGGCGTGGTACGCACCTTCCAGAACGTTCGCCTGTTCAAGGAAATGACGGCGGTGGAAAACCTGCTGGTCGCCCAGCACCGGCACCTCAACACCAATTTCCTGGCAGGCCTGTTCAAGACCCCGGGCTTTCGCCGCAGCGAGCGCGAGGCCATGGAGTACGCCGCCCATTGGCTGGAACAGGTCAACCTGACCGACTGCGCCAACCGCCCTGCCGGCACCCTCGCCTACGGCCAGCAGCGCCGCCTGGAAATTGCCCGCTGCATGATGACGCGCCCGCGTATCCTCATGCTCGACGAGCCGGCGGCCGGCCTCAACCCGAAGGAAACCGAGGACCTGAAGGAGCTGATCGGCATGCTGCGCAACCAGCACAACGTCACCGTGCTGCTGATCGAGCACGACATGAAGCTGGTGATGAGCATTTCCGACCACATCTTCGTGATCAACCAGGGCACGCCCCTGGCCGACGGCACGCCCGACCAGGTCCGTGGCAACCCGGACGTGATCAAAGCCTATCTGGGGGAGGCGTAGACCATGCTGTATTTCGACAAGGTTTCCACCTTCTACGGCAAGATCCAGGCGCTGCACGATGTCAGCGTCGAGGTTCGCCAGGGCGAGATCGTCACCCTGATCGGCGCCAACGGCGCCGGCAAGTCGACCCTGCTGATGACCCTCTGCGGCACCCCACAGGCGGCCAGCGGCAGCATTCGCTACCAGGGCGAGGAACTGGTCGGCCTGCAAACCCCGGACATCATGCGCAAGAGCATCGCCGTGGTGCCGGAAGGCCGGCGCATCTTCGCCCGCCTGACGGTGGAAGAGAACCTCGCCATGGGTGGCTTCTTCACCGACAAGCGTGACTACGAAGAGCAGATGGACAAGGTCCTGCACCTGTTCCCGCGCTTGAAGGAACGCTACAGCCAGCGTGGCGGCACCATGTCCGGCGGCGAGCAGCAGATGCTCGCCATTGCCCGCGCGCTGATGAGCAAGCCCAAGCTGTTGCTGCTCGACGAGCCGTCCCTGGGGCTGGCCCCGATCATCATTCAGCAGATCTTCGACATCATCGAACAGCTGCGCAAGGACGGGGTGACCGTGTTCCTGGTCGAGCAGAACGCCAACCAGGCGCTCAAGCTGGCCGACCGCGGCTATGTGCTGGAGAACGGGCGGATCGTCATGCAAGGCAGCGGCGAAGAACTGCTCAACGACCCCAAGGTACGCGACGCCTACCTGGGTGGGTGACGGCCGACACTGCGATGAACACGGCCCTTCGGGGCCGTTTTCATTTATCCGCGCATCGCTCACTCAACTGAAGCCCGGAGCGTGTTGAGGCTCTATAATCGCCGCCTCGTTTTTCGCACCGTCGCGATCCGGCGGATCAAGCAATGAGGCAGCATCTCGGCATCGGCCACCGCCGGTGCTCCCGCATGCCGCCATCCGGCAGGCTCGCTATCCGCGTTGCCGCCGACAACAGGAAGGTCATCATGATCCATCGTCCCCTGCTGCAACTGCTCAGCCGCACAAGCCTCGTCGTGCAGATCGCCATCGGCCTGATTGCCGGCATCCTGCTCGCCCTGTTGTTTCCCCAGGCCACCGATGAAGTCGGCCTGCTCGGCACACTGTTCATCTCCGCCTTGAAGGCAGTGGCACCGGTACTGGTGCTCGTGCTGGTGACCGCCGCGATTGCCAATCACAAGCACGGTCAGCCAACCCACATTCGCCCGATTTTGTTGCTGTACCTGCTGGGCACCCTGAGCGCCGCCATCATTGCCGTGGCCGCCAGCAGCCTGTTCCCTTCGTCGCTGGTGCTCACCGAGGCCGCCGGCGGGGTGGCGCCGCCCGGCGGCATCGCCGAGGTTCTGAAAACCCTGTTGATGAAGGTGGTCGACAACCCGGTGAACGCGCTGCTCAGCGGCAACTTCATCGGCATCCTGGCCTGGGCGATCGGCCTGGGCATTGCCATTCGCCATGGCAGTGACACCACCCGCGAGGTGTTTGCCGACCTTGCCAGCGGCGTATCGTTGATCGTCAAGGTGGTGATCCGCTTCGCCCCGCTGGGCGTGTTCGGCCTGGTCGCCACCTCGCTGGCGGAAGCCGGCCTGGATGCTCTGCTCGGCTATGCCCACCTGCTGGCCGTGCTGATCGGCTGCATGCTGTTCGTCGCCTTGGTGGTCAATCCGCTGATCGTCTTCTGGCAGTTGCGCCGCAACCCCTACCCCCTGGTCTTCACCTGCCTGCGCGAGAGCGGCATCACCGCGTTCTTCACCCGCAGCTCGGCGGCCAACGTGCCGGTCAACCTGCAGCTCTGCGAGCGCCTGGGCCTGCACGAAGACACCTATGCGGTGTCCATTCCGCTCGGTGCCACCATCAACATGGCCGGCGCGGCCATCACCATCAGCGTGCTCACGCTGGCGGCCGTGCACACCCTGGGCATCGTCGTGGACATACCCACCGCGATCCTGTTGTGCGTAGTGTCGGCGGTCTCCGCCTGCGGCGCCTCTGGCGTAGCCGGCGGTTCGCTGCTGCTGATCCCGCTGGCCTGCAGCCTGTTCGGCATCCCCAGCGAGACCGCCATGCAGGTGGTGGCCATCGGCTTCATCGTGGGCATCCTGCAGGATTCCGCGGAGACCGCGCTGAACTCCTCCACCGACGCACTGTTCACCGCGGCGGTGTGCCTGGCGAAAGAGCAACCCGCGACGCCCTGAGAAAACAACGGAAGGGCCGCCCGAACAGCGGTCCTTCGCGACTTTTTTGCCCGGCACGTGCATAGTGCCGCCCTGCTCCACCGTGCCCCAGCAAGAGAAGAGGAAGGATGACCCAGGATCGATTCACCGGACGCTGTCTGTGCGAAGCCATCAGCTATGAAGTCCAGGGACCGCTGGGCCCGGTCTATCACTGCCACTGCAGCAAGTGCCGGCGCTGGCATGGCGCGGCGTTCCGAACCCGCGCCTCGATCAAGCGCAGCCAGTTCCGCTGGCTCAGCGGCGAACAGTGGCTGACCCACTTCCATTCGTCCGACAACGTGATCAAGACGTTCTGCTCGTTCTGCGGTTCGAGCCTGGCCAGCTTCTACGCGCAGAATCCCGATGTGGTCGGCATCCCCCTGGGCGGCCTCGACCAGGACCCCGGCGTAAGGCCGGAGGCACACGTCTTCGTCGGTTCGAAGGCGCCCTGGTACGAGATCGACGACGACCTGCCGCAGTACGACGAGGGGCCGGTGGCGGAAGACGCCAGGAAGACGCGGGCCTAGGTCGACTGCCGCCCGCGGGTTGACACACAGCACTGCTACACGGAGTACCGGGATGAAGGTCATTCGCAGCAAGGAATTCACCGCCGACCGAGCCTGGGGCGCCCTGGATATCGCCAACATGGGCGGCACCACCACCCGCCTGCACTGGACCGACCAGCCCTACCAGTGGCATGTGAACGACGGCGAGGAAGTGTTTGCCGTGCTGGATGGCATCGTCGACATGCACTACCGGGAGCAGGGCGCGGAAAAAGTGGCCACCCTCCATGTCGGCGATATCTTCTTCGCCACGGTTGGCTGCGAGCACGTCGCCCACCCACGGGGAGCCGCGAGGATCCTGGTCGTCGAGCGCGAAGGCAGCATCTGACATCCGCCCTTGCGAGGAGAGCCCCATGCGCCTGATCGTCCCCTTGATTGCGCTGATCCTGTTCTCGACCTACACCGGGTACACCATGGCCATCGCCG
The DNA here is from genome assembly GCF_057128665.1 of Zestomonas ipomoeae. Taxonomy (NCBI): domain Bacteria; kingdom Pseudomonadati; phylum Pseudomonadota; class Gammaproteobacteria; order Pseudomonadales; family Pseudomonadaceae; genus Zestomonas; species Zestomonas ipomoeae. The sequence goes on along the minus strand of NZ_JBSKHQ010000012.1, from coordinate 41,628 downwards.
AGCAATCGCTGCTGGCCTTCGGTTTGCAGCTGATGGGCCGCCCCGATACCGCCCAGGTGGTGATCGACCTCTACCTCATGGCTACGCTGGCCTGCGTGTGGATGTACCGGGACCATGTCGGGCGCGGAGGCTCCTGGCGTGGCGTGCTGCCTTACATCCTGCTCACCGCAGTGTTCGTGTCCATCGGCCCGTTGCTCTATCTGGTGGTCCGCGCACTGAGCAGGCCCACGCCTCCCGCTTCCGGCTCGCCGTCCACGCTCCATTAGACGGACGTTCGGCTGGCCGCTGCGAGGCCAGGCGGCCCCGGCCCGGCGCCGCCGCAAAGACCGACCACCTGAGTCGCGCGCACCGGTTGCAGCAGCCCATCGGCAACGCGGGCACTTTTCCTACGCAATCTAGGCAACCGCCTAGACTTGTAGCACTATGCCATGCCCTCGCAGCCTGATCCCGCCATGCGCTACCCGAGCAGTCTTCGCAATCGCTTCGCCCTACTCATCGCCCTGCTGGTCGGCCTGCTCAGTTGGTTGCTCGGCGCGTTGATCGGCCATGACTCCAGTACCCGCCTGCGCGAGGAAATCGGCCACGACCTGGCCGAGATCACCTTCCAGATGGCCGACCGCCTGGATCGCGACATGGCGGGGCGGGCCAGAGTCTTGCAACTGCTCAGCCAACTCGCCGCCTTGCGACAGCCAGACGACGTCAGCGAAATCAGGCGCCTGCTCGACCAGTTGCACAAGGAACTGGGCGGAGTCGCCTGGGTCGGCTTCACCGATCCGCATGGCACGGTGCTCGCTTCCAGCGACGGCGTGCTCGAAGGTGTCAGCATCGCCCAGCGACCGGTATACCTTGAGGGCCGCAACGGCCGCTTCATCGGCGATGTGCACGAAGCGGTACTGCTCGCCAAGTTGCTGCCCAACCCTACCGGCGAAGCCATGAAGTTCGTCGACATCGCCTTGCCGGTACAGGGCAAGGACGGCTCCCTCAGCGGCGTACTGGCCATGCACCTGTCCTGGGGCTGGGCCGACGAGGTCCGTCGCTCGCTGCTGGAGCCCATGCAGCGCCGCCGGCAGGTGGAGTTCCTGGTCCTGGGCAAGGACCACACGGTGTTGCTCGGCCCCAAGGACATGGTCGGCCAGCAGCTGTCGCTGCACGCCTTGCAATCGACGGGGCGGGATAATTTCTGGACGGTCGAACAATGGCCCGACCGCGAACACTACCTGACCGGCGTCGCCTACAGCCGGGGCCACCAGGACTACCCGGGGCTTGGCTGGATCGTCATCGCCCGGCAGCCCCTCGAACAGGCCTTCGCCCCCGCCCAGCAGCAGCGCGAGGCCATCGGTCTGTGGGGCAGCGGTCTGGCCCTGCTGTTCGCCCTGCTCGGCTGGCTGCTGGCCGGCTACATCACCCGACCGCTGCGACGCATCAGCGAGGCGGCAGACCGCCTCAGCGCCGGCGAGATCACCGTCATTCCGGACCTGCCAGGCAACGATGAGATCGCCCGTTTGAGCCAATCGATCCGCCACCTGGTGGAAAGCCTGACCCAACAAAAGAGCGAGCTGAACGCAATGCAGGACCTGGCGCACCACGACGCCCTGACCGGCCTGCCCAACCGCATCGCCCTCGAGACGCATCTGCGTCACGCCCTGCAACGCAGCCAGAGCCTGCATCACAGCCTGGCGCTGCTGTACCTGGACCTGGACGGCTTCAAGCCGGTCAACGACCAGTTCGGCCACGCCGCCGGGGACGAACTGCTGAAGACCGTCGCCAAGCGCCTGCGCGTCTGCCTGCGCGAGGGTGACCTGGTCGCGCGCCTGGGCGGCGACGAGTTCATCATGGTGCTGCAGGTTGCCGGCGATGCCGCCCAGGAGCAGGCGCGGCTCATCGCCGAACGCACGCTACGGGCACTGCGCCAGCCGATTGCCCTGCCCGGCGCCGATGAAGTCGGCATTGGTTGCAGCATCGGCGGAGCCCTCTGGCCGCAGGACGGCGAAGAACTGAGCGATGTGCTGGAGCTTGCAGACCAGGCCCTGTACGCAGCCAAGCGCAGTGGCAGGAACCGCGCGTTCTTCCACCGGGGGGCAGCGCCGTCCAGCCAGCCGCAAACCGCCGGCAAGCAACGCCACTCCTAGCGCGAGCTGCGCACACGCCGCGCAACCGGTCTTGCCGATGGAACGCGTTCGACGATGCCCAGTCACTAGTAATAGGCCCACCCATTCAGGAGCGACCCTATGCTGAAGTTTCTCGGTAGCACCGTCGGCATCATCTTTCTGATCGGCCTGCTGGTGGTCATCGGTGTATTGATGCTGCTGTTCTGATTCACCCAGCGGGACGTCCCGTCCCGCTCCCTTCTTCCCTTCCCCCTCGTCAGCCATTTGGCCGGCCTGCTACTCTGCCCGCTTGTCTTCGACAGGAGGTCCTATGGAGCCGGTCATCTCCATTCGTGCGCTGAACAAAACCTACGCCTCAGGCCACAGTGCGCTGCAGCATATCGACCTGGATATCGCCAAGGGCGAGATCTTCGCCCTGCTCGGCCCCAACGGCGCCGGTAAAACCACCCTGATCAACATCATCTGCGGCATCGTCAATCCCGGCGCCGGCAGCGTGCAGGTCGGCGGCCACGACATCGTGCACGACTACCGCGCGGCACGCGCGCAGATCGGCCTGGTGCCCCAGGAGCTGGTCAACGACGTGTTCGAGACCGTTTGGGCGACGTTGCAGTTCAGCCGCGGCCTGTTCGGCAAAAAGCCGGACCCGGCCTATCTCGAGCAACTGCTCAAGGACCTGTCGTTGTGGAACAAGAGGGACGCAAAGATTTTCGAGCTATCCGGCGGCATGAAACGCCGGGTGATGATCGCCAAGGCCCTGTCCCACGAGCCCTCGATCCTGTTTCTCGACGAACCCACCGCCGGGGTGGACGTGGAGCTGCGCCGCGACATGTGGGACATGGTGCGAGGGCTGCGCGCACGCGGGGTGACCGTGATCCTGACCACCCACTACATCGAAGAGGCCGAGGAAATGGCCGATCGCATCGGCGTGATCAGCCAGGGCCGCATCATCCTGATTGAGGACAAGTCCGTGCTGATGCACAAGCTCGGCAAGAAGCAACTGACCCTGCACCTGAAGCAACCGCTGGCGACGGTACCAGCCGAGTTCGCCGAATACCCGCTGGAACTGGCCGCCGACGGCCACGAATTGGTCTTCACCTTCGACACCCAGCGCGAGCAGACCGGCATCGCCGAATTGCTCAAGGCCCTCGCCCAGCACGGCATCGACTTCAAGGACCTGCAGACCAGCCAGAGCTCGCTGGAGGAGATCTTCGTCAACCTGGTGAGGGCACGGGCATGAATGTCTATGCGATCCGCGCGATCTACCTGTTCGAGCTGGCGCGCACCTGGCGCACGCTGCTGCAGAGCATCGCCACCCCGGTCATTTCCACTTCGCTGTATTTCGTGGTGTTCGGTTCGGCGATCGGCGCCAACATGGTGGCTATCCAAGGCGTCAGCTATGCCGCGTTCATCGTGCCCGGCCTGATCATGCTGGCGCTGCTGACCGAGAGCATTTCCAACGCCTCATTCGGCATCTACATGCCGAAGTACTCGGGCACCATCTACGAGGTGCTGTCGGCGCCGATTTCCTTCGCCGAGATCGTCATCGGCTATGTCGGCGCGGCTGCCACCAAATCGGTGATCCTCGGGCTGATCATCCTCGCCACGGCACGGCTGTTCGTCTCCTTCGAGATCATGCACCCGCTGTGGATGCTGGTGTTCCTGGTGCTCACCGCGGTCACCTTCAGCCTGTTCGGCTTCATCATCGGCATCTGGGCCAACGGCTGGGAAAAGCTGCAGGTGGTGCCGGCGCTGATCGTCACGCCGCTGACCTTTCTCGGCGGCAGCTTCTACTCCATCAGCATGTTGCCGCCGCTCTGGCAGCAGATCACCTTGTTCAATCCGGTGGTGTACCTGATCAGCGTGTTTCGCTGGAGCTTCTACGGCGTCGCCGATGTGAATGTGGCGGTCAGCCTGGGCATGGTGCTGGGGTTCCTGGCGCTGTGCCTGACCACCGTCTGGTGGATGTTCAAGACCGGTTACCGCTTGAAGAACTGAAGCCTGGCGAACGGCGCTTGCGTTGCCATGGTCGAAACTGCCCACTCGAAGGAGGCCACATGTCGCACATACTGACCCCACTCGCCCTGCTGCTAAGCGGAGCCCTGCTCACCGGCTGTGCCACGGCCGGTGCACCGGACGAATCGACGGAGCATGAACAGATGACCGACAGCCACTGCGACCCCGCCCCCGTGCAGAAACTGGTCGGTGAGTTCGCCACCCCCGAACTGCTGCAACAGGCCAGCCAGGCCGCCGGCGCCAAGCTGGTTCGCACCATCAAGCCGGGGGAAATCATCACCATGGAATACAACGACCAGCGCCTGACCCTGGAAGTCGACGCCGCCGGGGTGATCACCCGCCTCTATTGCGGCTGAGCCTGCCGGGGCCGGCTCAGCCGCTGGCATGATCGCCCTGGCAATTGTCGAGAACGCCGAGTGCATCGGCCTGAGCGATTGGCCAAGATGCTGGCGGCAACCTCCTGCCGCCCATCACCACCTGCAAGGATCGGAACCCAATGGATAGCGCCACGAACACCGCGTTGCTGGCCCTGCTCGGCTACGCCACCTGGACCCTGCTGTTGCTCGTCGTCATCACCTTCATGCGGACCGGCCTGACGCTATCGGGGCGCAGGGCCGCCAACAGTTTCGCCGTCAACGGCGACGACGTATCGCCATTCTCCGCACGCCTGTGCCGGGCCCACGCCAACTGCTACGAGAACCTGCCGGTGTTCGCCGGCATCCTGCTGGTCGGCGTGGTTGCCGACCAGGCCGTGTTGCTCGCCCCGCTGGCCCTCTGGGTGCTCGCCGCCAGGGTCGCGCAGTCGCTGGTGCATGTGCTGTCCACCAGCGTGCCGGCCGTGATGCTGCGCTTCACCTTCCTGCTGGTGCAGATGGCGATCCAGCTCTACTGGGCCTGGCTGCTGGTGCAGGCACTGCTCTGAGGACAGCAGGACTGACTCTGTAGGGGCGAATTGATTCGCCTATCCAGACTCCATCGACGAATAAATTCGCCCCTACAGCCCCACCGGCCTCGCAACGCTTCCTGCAGAGCGGCACCGACGTCAGACATCCCCATAGCACACGGGCGAACTGCCTGTGTCCATGCGTTCCAATTCTTCTTCGAGAAACTCTGCCAGCACCCGTGCGTTGTTGATCCGCTCGTCCCGCGCCGCATAGAGCAGTGTCAGCCGCCCCTGCTGCGCCCTTTCCAGCAGCCCCCACCAGTGCTCTGGGTGGGCCGCCAGCTCCGCGCGATAGCGCCGCTCGAACTCGGCGAACCGCTCGGGATGTTGGTGGAATGCCTTGCGCAGCTCGGTCGAAGGTGCGAGATCGCGAGCCCACTCATCGAGCGCCAGGCTGTCCTTGCGGCAGCCCCGCGGCCACAAGCGATCCACCAGCACCCGATAACCGTCTTCAGGCGCTGCCTCCGTATAGACACGTTTGCACTGGATCATCCGCCTTCCCCTTGTGATCGCCGTTGCGCCTGAGTAACGTGGGCCGCTCGCGCCTGGAGACCCACGATGACCGCCGCCCGTTCCCTGCTGTTCGCCCTGCTGCCGCTGTTTGCCGGCTGCCAGTTGTTCACCGAACAATCTTCCGTCCCCTCGGTTCCCAACCAGCGCCTGCAAGGCGAAGTCAGCCAAGTGGACGGACAACTGTTGTTCCGTCCCTGCCAGGAACAACGCCGCTTCGTGGTACTCAACCAGGGCGGCGACTTCTATAGGGAGGCCGCCGAGCTGATGACGCAGACCTCCCTTCCGCTGTTCGCCGACCTGCAAGGCCAGCTCGGCGCCAGCCAGGAGAAAGGCGTCGACGGCCAGCTCGATGTGGAGCGCTTCTACCGCATCCAGCCGGAAGGCCACAGCTGCGATGACCCCAACTTCCGCAGCCTGACCCTGCGCGCCAGCGGCCACGAACCAGACTGGCGCCTCAGCGTCAGCCGCGGCGGCCTGGTGCTCGACCGTCCCGGCCAGGAGCCACTGGCCCTGCCCTACCTGGAAGAGCGTCTGCCCGAGGGCCGCTTCAATCTCAGCAGCGAAGCCAACGGCCAGACTCTGGAGCTCTGGGTCGCCCCGCAACGCTGCGTCGATAGCATGAGCGGCGCCGTCCACCATCTGGCCGCCGAATTGCGCCTGGACGGCCAGGTCCTGCGCGGCTGCGGCCATTTCGGCGGTGCCCGCCAGGACTGAGCTATCGCCCGCCCCGCAAACATTGGCCGAATTTGCGAACCACCTCCGTCATCCAGCACCTAAGCTGAAGGCAGCTTAGTCCGAAGGAGGTGTTCCATGCTGCGTATCGCCATCAATGGTTACGGACGCATCGGCCGCGCCCTGCTACGCGCAATGTTCGAACGCGGGCTGGAAAAGAAGATCCACGTCGAGGCCATCAACGACCTCTGCGAAGCCGCGACCCTCGCCCACCTGACCCGTTTCGACTCCACCTTCGGCCGCCTCAAAGGCCAACTCAACCAGCATGACGACGTGCTCCAGGTGGATGGCCAGTCCATCCGCCTGCTGCGCGAGCGCGAACCGATCAACCTGCCCTGGGCACACCTGGCCGTCGACCTGGTAATGGAATGCACGGGGAGATTCAAGAAACGCGAGCAGGCCGAGCAGCACCTTACCGCCGGTGCCTCACGCGTCCTGCTCTCCCACCCGATGGATACCGCCGACCTCACCGTGGTCTACGGCGTCAACCATGACCTGCTGGGCAACCAGCAGATCGTCTCCAATGCCTCCTGCACCACCAACTGCCTGGCGCCACTGGCCAAGGTGCTGCACCAGGCGGTGGGTATCCGCCAGGGCCTGATGACCACCGTGCACTCCTACACCAACGACCAGAACCTGCTGGATAAGCCGCACAAGGACCTTTACCGCGCCCGCGCCGCCGCCCAGTCGATGATCCCCACCAGCACCGGCGCGGCCAAGACCATCGGCCTGGTGCTGCCGGAACTCGAAGGCCGCCTCGACGGCATGGCCGTGCGCGTCCCCACCCCCAATGTCTCCCTGCTAGACCTGACATTCACCGCCGAACGCCCCACCAGCCGTGACGCCATCAACGCCGCCCTGCAGGAAGGCGCCCGCCGCCTGCCACTGGGCACCATGGAATGCAACGACCTGCCCCTGGTCTCCACCGACTTCAACGGCTACCCGGTCTCCTGCATCGTCGACCTCAACCACACCCGCGTGCAGGGCGACCTGGTCAAGGTCATGGCCTGGTACGACAACGAATGGGCCTTCGCCAACCGCATGCTCGACGTGGCCCTGGCCTGGCTGAAACGCTGAGCGTTCATCGCCCGAAAAGAAAAAGGCCCGGCATATAAGCCGGGCCTCTTCTTTCCTACCGCAGAGCGATCACTGCCAGTTGGCGGCGATCACCAGGTTCAGCTGATCGCGCTGGTCAGGCGTCATGTTCGACTCCCCACCGGACGGGGCGCCAAACGCGGCCATGGCATTGACCAGGTTCTGCACTTGACTGTCCGTCAGCGTCCGGCCATCGGCCACCTGCATCTTTTCGACGCGGAAGCTGCTGCCGGAATACCAGTTGTTGATGGTCACGCTATCCGAAGTGCCCTCCACCAAGATCGCGAGATTGTTCCCGCTGCGCTGGAACCAGAGCTGCTCGGGAGACAACCCCTGGCCGAAGCTCAACAGATCGTTGCCACCTGACTCATTGATGACGTCCTGGCCGTCGCCCAGCTCGAACACGTAGGTGTCGCTGTTGTAGCTGCCATGCAGGGTGTCGTTACCCTTACCGCCCACGAACAAATTGTCCTTGGCGTTGTTGTAGTCCACCTTCAGCACGTCGTTGCCTTCGCCGCCGTACAGGAAGTTGCTGCCACCGCCCCCGTCCAGCGTGTCGTTACCGGCACCACCGAACAGATGATCCTTGCCGGCCCAGCCGTTCAGGCTGTCGGCGCCGTCGGTGCCGCGGCTGATCAGCCCCAACTGGTCAATATCGGCCTGGCTCCAGCTGCTGCCGTCAGCGAACTCGATCCGCTCCAGGCTCTTACTCCCATCCACCCGCGAGTTGCTGGCAGTACCCTGCAGCCAATTCTTGACGGTCACCGAGTCGCTACCGTTGCGGTGCAGGAACACCAGGTCCGCACCCATCTTGCGTAGCTCCAGGTCAGCCGCCACGATGCCTTCGCCGAAGCGCAGCACGTCCACCGCGCCGGTGACATTGCCGATTTCGATGATGGTGTCGTGACCGTCGCCCAGCTCGAACACATAGGTGTCGCTGTTGTAGCTGCCATGCAGGGTGTCGTTACCCTTACCGCCCACGAACAAATTGTCCTTGGCGTTGTTGTAGTCCACCTTCAGCACGTCATTGCCTTCGCCGCCATACAGGAAGTTGCTGCCACCGCCCCCGTCCAGCGTGTCGTCGCCCGCACCACCGAACAGATGATCCTTGCCGGCCCAGCCGTTCAGGCTGTCGGCGCCGGTCGTTCCTGCGCGCCAAGGACTTTCCTGATCGAACCACAGGCTGTTCTGACGGGCGAATTCGCTAAATTGCTCCGCATTCAGCCGGTTTACCAATTTGGAGGTAAATACCCCCCAATCCAACGCCGCCGGGCCTTCAGGCTTAACGACCGAGAGAAAGTCCTTGGTATCCATCAGAGCCTGAACCGGCTCCGCCGCAGCGCGTTGTTCCAGTTTCTGTTGAACTCCGCTGTAATCCAACTCCAACCCTTCGTCAGTGACTCGGATATCAAGCTCGTTGATATAAGGTTGCATGCGAGTCTGTGGCAACAGCGCTTGGAAAACCGAACGACGCAGCGCGTCATAAGACTGCTGCAAGAGCTGGGCTTGCCCGGCATTAATACGCAAGTGCTCTTCTGTTATGTAGAACACCCGCTGCCCGGCTTCGCGTGCGTAGCTGGTACCTACGGAGAACGTCGAAGCACCGACCCGAAGCTTGCCATCGACCCGGCCGCTGCCATCGCTGTTCGTCGATTCACGCGCTTCGAAATTGAAGAAGTTCTGCCCGTTGAATACTTCCAGCAACTTGACCAGCTCCAGAAGCTCTTTCTGTTTGAGCTGCTCCGCGGTAGGCCCCTTCTTTTCAGCCTCGCCCTCGGCCAGCGCCGAGGAGCCACCGGAACTGCCAGAGCCCACCCCGTACTCGCTTTTCGGTACTTCCCAGGAATAGGAAAAGACGAAACGCACACGCTCGGTGTCCATGACGCTGACACGCTGATCAAAGGTTTGATAGCTGGAAGACTTGGCCCACGCCGCGATTAATCCACTGATAGCATTGACCTGCTGTTCATGGGTTTGCGCCTGCGCATATTGGCCGAGTTGGGCTTTCAACCCCGCATTGAGCATCGCAGCCTCGCGCAAATCGCGCACCGCACCGGAGCCTTGCATGCTCGGCAAAGCTTTGACACTGTCGTCCAACTCGATTCGGTCGGTGTACTGACGGAAGAACGGGTTGCTGGCCAGGTCCAAGTTGGCAGCCAGACTCTGGTTGCCGTTAACGGCGCCTTCGCTGCCGTCGCCGCGCACAAAGGTTCCGACCGCACTGATCAGGTTACCGTTGGAGTTCTGATTGGCCTGGGTCGAGCCGAGATTGATCGCGGTGATATTGTGTTCGGCGAGCAATTTCAATTCACCGGCCTGCGCGATACCGTCCTGGTTCAGATCCTGCCATACACGCACTTTGGCAAATTGCGCATCTTGAGCATCGAAAATGCCGTCGGAGTTGCTATCCAGATCGCGCAGCGCATCGAAACCATCGGTGGCTTTCTGGCCGTTGCGCTTGACGGTATCCACACCGAACAATTCGCTGCCGTTATCGATAGTTCCGTTGCCATTGCGATCCAGAACCAAGAAACCGTCGTCACCTTTGACCCAGCCGGTGCCGGTTTTCACCCCATTCCCATTATGATCAAATACTATCCCAGCATTAGTAGATATCGTTTCGACGCCATCCCCATCCAAATCCAGCACTAGAGGATCTGCACGAACTATCCATCGGTTTGCCGCATCAAAATGCACGTTCACATCGGTACTAACACAACTGGTTCCGGTATCGATGTACTGATCACCCACTCCATTATATGGAGGTACGGAGCGTTCATTATCAGGACCTTTCCTATGCGGATCCCCAAAACTATTACCATCACGAGGAATACTGCTGGTATCACCACCAGTCATATCACCATCGCGCACTCCGTTACCATCGGCATCGCCGCTTGGCGGTGGATTGTACTTGCCATCTGCAGAGCCACCATTACCGAAACTATTACCATCACGTGGTATGTGACTAGTGTCTCCACCGGTCATATCCCCATCACGCACACCGTTACCATCAGCATCACCACTTGGCGGCGGGTTGTAGTTGCCATCCGCCGAACCGCCATTGCCGAAACTGTTACCGTCGCGTGGAATATTGCTGGTGTCCCCACCGGTCATATCCCCATCACGCACACCGTTACCATCAGCATCACCACTTGGCGGCGGGTTGTAGTTGCCATCCGCCGAACCGCCATTGCCGAAACTGTTACCGTCACGCGGAATATTGCTGGTATCTCCGCCGGTCATGTCCCCATCGCGAACTCCGTTACCATCAGCATCGCCACTTGGCGGCGGGTTGTAGTTGCCATCCGCCGAGCCGCCATTGCCGAAGCTATTGCCGTCACGCGGGATATTGCTTGTGTCGCCGCCCGACAAGGCACCATTTCCGTCAACTTCACCATTGAGGTCAGTAATCTTTCCGTCAGGGTCTATGATTCTGGTCTTATTGCTATCTGCGGAAAACCAAGTTACCGTCCCATCAGGCGAGGTCTTCTTCCAACTCTCCCCAACATATTGCACAATTGTTCCGTCAGCATACTCCCGATAAGTAAGCCCCCCATCTTTTCGAACCTCCTTCTTCACGTCTCCTTTCTTATATTCAGTTGTAACATAACCCCTTGGATCTACTGTAACGGTCTCATTGGATGAGCCACCGGAGCCAGCTGAGTCCGCATCATCATTACCCCCATCAATTACTAGATGGCCTCCCTCGCCTACTCCGCCTGAGGGAGAGTCACCTATGCCACTATTATTGCCTGCCCCGCCAGAATTCGAACCACCTTTCCATGCGTCAGGATTCAGAATATTCCAAATTCGCCCACCAACTTTGTCACCCCAAATAGCTCCAGCGATGCCAGCTAATGCTACCGCAGCCAGAGTAACTGGATTGGAGGCCGCCCCATACATTGCTGCAACTTCAGCAGCCATATAGCCAAGAGCGGTGGAGTATAAAAGCCCGGTAGACAGCTCTCCGAGCTTATTCCAGTCCCCCTGATCTATTGCCACACTGATCTTATATACATCTAGAGCTTCCCCAACCGGGAGCTTGCCAGCCACATCACCAAAATATGCTTTAAAATCCGATCTATTTTGCAGGTAATCTATCCGCGAGCTCGTCTCTTTTGATAGTTTCTCCAAGTCTGCAGAAATGGTGGAATATAGCCTCTGCCGAGCGACATCACCCGACAACCGGGCCTTATCTGCAAAACGAGCGGCAAGTTTCGACTGCTGTATCAGACTAGAATCTAGCGCTCGCGCCATCTCCTGCATTTTCTGAGATTCAGACTTCAGCCCACCCCCATAGGCAGAATAAAATGCAGCCCCAAGCTTCTCGTTTAAGTTCTGAATTTCAGAGAGATACTCCGGATCACTAAACACTTCCCTTATATCTCGCGCATTAACCTCAGACACCAGCAGATCTCCATTTCAGTTTCACGAACACAACAACAGCATAGAAAAAATGAGCAGCAAGGGCTGAATTCAGAAGCAAAACTGTAACTCCTCCCCCACTGGCGAATATCTCCCCAAGCTTCGCCAACCCCATTCCATTGCCACCCTCCTCAGCCATATCGCACGGAATAAAATAGAACGAAAAAAAGACACACAAAGAAGCACCCAGAAGCGCTGCAACGGGAGCCTCCTTGAGCGGTCTTTCTATATAAAAATTTTTATCGAAGCGGCCAAACACCAAGAACACCAACACAAATATCAATGACAGCAGATAGCTAAATATCGCTTGCAATATCTGCCCCTCGCTCACAAGAGCAGGATGACCACATACATATGACGAAGCATTCCGCAAGGCAACTCCACCATCCAACCCCGCCGCCTTGATAAGAAAATAAAAAAGCAAAGAGAGCACAAAGTTAGCAACCAGCACCTTTAAAAGGGCACCTTCGAAATCCAGTTTAGGCTCGAAACCCAGCATCTAACCTCCACGATTTCTGTTATCACAAGCCACACATTGAGCGCATAGCAAAACGACTGGCAACAATATCTAGATTGAACATGTGCACCCCACTAGGCGCGTGGATACGCTGTATCCATTGAAAGCTCTGATGGAAAAAGGCTCCCTCATGTGCCCGTTCTTGTTGTCCCTGTTGGGCTCAGCGTTCGGCCAAGCTCTCGTCGGCGTACTCCTTAAGCGGACTCAAGAAGTAATCGATCACTTTGCGCTTATCCGTCTTCACTTCCGCGCGCACGGCCATGCCTGGTGACAGGGCGATGTCCTGGTCGCCGACGCGGATGCGGTCGCTCTTGAGGTGGATGCGGGTGCTGTAGACCAGGCCGCGTTTTTCGTCCTCGATGGCGTCGTTGGAGATGCTCTGCACGGTGCCTTCCACCACGCCGTATTTGGTGAAGGTGAAGGTCTCGACCTTGATCTCGACTTCCTGGCCGGGGCGGACGAAGCCGATGTCCTTGTTTTCCAGCATGGCTTCCACTTCCACCGGTTGGTCGCTGGGCACGATGACCATCAGCGGTTGGGCTTCGGTGACGACGCCGCCAGCGGTGTGGATGGCGAGTTGTTGCACGGTGCCGTCCACCGGGGCGGTGAGGCGGGTCAGGCGGTCGCGGCGTTCGGCTTTTTTCAGTTCCTGGCTGAGGGCGGCGATGCGTTGTTCGGCGTCCTGTTGCAGGTCGAGCATGGCCCGGCGGGTCTGGGCGAGCACGCCGGCGCGGCGGCGTTCGGCGGCTTTGCGAGCGGCGTTGAGCTCCTGTACACGCACTTGCTGGATGGCCAGTTCGCGCTCCTGGTCGAGGCGCAGTTGTTCCTTTTCCAGGTAGGCGTGCTTGGCGATGTACTGCTTGTCCAGCAGGCGCTTGTAGTCGGCGGCCAGTTGCTGGGTGATCGGCAGGGTTTCCTTGAGGGAGGCGACGTTGGTTCGGGCAGCGCGGATTTCCGCGGCGCGCTGTTCGATCTCAGCGTCGACCTGGTCGAGCTGGCTGGTCAGTTCCAGGTACTGGCCGAGCAGCCAGCGTTCGGCGCTGCGTTGTTGTTCAACGCTGGCCTGGGGCAGGCGCTCGGCCAGGGAGGTCGGCTCCCGTTGACTCTGGATCGCGTCAAGCAAGGCGCCAGCGCGGGCGCTATCGACCTGGGCAGCGAGCAGGTCGCTTTCCAGGCGCTGGACGTCGGCGCCGGTCTGGCTGGCGTCGAGTTCCACCAAGAGGTCGCCGGCCTTGACCGCCTGGCCATCCTGCACGTGGATGGAGGTGACCACTGCGACTTCGCTGGGCTGGATCAGTTTGCTCTTGCCGCTGGGCACGATCTTGCCGCTGGCGGTGGCGACCACGTCGATCTCGCCCAGGCAGGCCCAGAGCAGCGCCAGCACGGCGAAGGCGATGATCGCCCACTGGATGATGCGTGGCGCCGGATGCACAGGGGCGTCCTGCAGGGCTAGGGCGGCGGGCAGGAATTGCACTTCATGGTTCAGGCGCGCGGGGGCGTCCATGGCCTTGCGCTGGCGCCAGGAGTGGCGCCAGGCCTGGCGGTAGCGGTTCAGGAGGTCGCGTTTGGCGCTCATGGGCGGGCTCCCTGGTTGTTCCGTGCTCCCCTCTCCCCAACCCCTCTCCCGGCGGGAGAGGGGCTATAGGTCCGTGCGGGCTTGAGTGTCATGCGGCACCGCCTTGCTGCAGGCGATGCAGCCGCGAGTAATGGCCGGCCTGGTGGGCCAGCAGTTCGGCGTGGGTGCCTTGCTCGACGATCTGGCCGCGGTCCATGACGACGATGCGGTTGGCGTCGCGCACGGCGGACAGGCGGTGGGCGATGATGATCACCGTGCGGCCTTGGCAGATGGCCTGCATGTTCTGCTGGATGATGCGTTCGGACTCGTAGTCCAGGGCGCTGGTGGCCTCGTCGAAGATGAGGATGCGCGGGTTGCCGATCAGCGCACGGGCGATGGCGATGCGTTGGCGCTGGCCGCCGGAGAGCGAGGCGCCGTGTTCGCCGACCACGGTGTCGTAGCCTTCCGGCAGTTCGAGGATGAATTCATGGGCGCCGGCCAGCTTGGCCGCCTGCATGACCACCTCGATGGGCGCGCCGGGGTCGGTCAAGGCGATGTTTTCGCGAATGCTGCGGGCGAACAGCATGTTGTCCTGCAGCACCACGCCGATCTGCCGGCGCAGCGAGGAGACGTCGGCCAGGGCAAGGTCCATGCCGTCCACCAGCACTCGGCCCCGTTCGGGGGTGTAGAGGCGTTGCAACAGCCGGGTCAGGGTGCTCTTGCCGGAGCCGGAGCGGCCGACCACGCCGATCACCTCGCCCGCCTGGATGGTCAGGCTGATGCCGCGCAGCACTTCGCTGCCATCCGGGCGGTAGCGGAATTGCACCTGATCGAACTCCACCTGGCCTTTGAGCGGCGGCAAGGCACTGCGGGTGGCCTGGGACAGTTCGGTGCGGGCGTTGAGGATATCGCCCAGGCGCTGCACGGAGACGCCGGTCTGCTGGAAATTGGTCCACAGCTGGGCCAGGCGCATGATCGGTTGCGAGACACGACCGGCGAGCATGTTGAAGGCGATCAGTTGGCCGACCGAGAGATCGCCATCGATCACCAAGCGCGCGCCCAGCCAGAGGGTACTGACGGTGACCAGCTTGCCGATCAGGCCGACGCCTTCGTTGGCCAGGGTGGAAAGGGTCTGGGTCTTGAAACTGGCGGCGACGTAGCCGGCCAGCTGGTTGTCCCACTTGCGGGTGATCTGCGGCTCCACCGCCATCGACTTGAGGGTGTCGATGCCGTTGACGGTTTCCACCAGGAACGCCTGGTTCTCCGCGCCGCGGCTGAAGCTCTCGTTGAGGCGCGCGCGCAGCAGCGGGGTGATGAACATCGACAGCAGGAAGTACAGCGGCAGCGACAGCAGCACCACCAGCGTCAGCCAACCGCTGTAGACGAACATCACGGCGATGAACACCACCGAGAACAGCACGTCGAGGATCAGGGTGATGGTGTTGCCGGTGAGGAAGCTGCGGATGTTCTCCAGCTCGCGCACCCGCGCCACCGAGTCGCCGACCCGCCGCGCCTGGAAGTAGGCCAGCGGCAGGGTCACCAGGTGACGGAACAGCCGCGAGCCCAGCTCCACATCGATGCGGCTCGCCGTGTGGGCGAATACGTAGCTGCGCAGGCCCGATAGCAGCGTCTCGAACAGCATGATGCCGAGCAGGCCGATGGCGATCACGTCCAGCGTGGACAGGCCGCGATGCACCAGCACCTTGTCCATCACCACCTGGAAGAACAGCGGCGTGAGCAGCGCGAAGATTTGCAGCACGAAGGACACCATCAGCACTTCGCCAAGCAGCTTGCGGTACTTGACGATGGCCGGGATGAACCAGGTGAAGTCGAACTTGGCCAGCTCGCCGGCAACGGATGCCTCGGAGCGCACCAGCAGCAGCTCGCCGCTCCAGCGGGCCTCGAGCTCCTCGAAGCTGAAGACTTCCGGGCGCTGGGCCTTGGGATCGTGGATCAGCGCCTTGCCGTCGTCGATGCGGGCGATGATGAAGAAGCCGCCGTCGCGGTCAGCGGCGATGGCCGGCAACGGCGTGCGATCCAGCCGCTCGACGCTGCTGCGCGCCGCCTTGGCCTTCAGGCCGAGCTTCTTCGCGGCCAGCAGCAGCTCGGGCTTGCCGAAGGCGCGGCCGTCTTCGGCGAATTCGTGGGCAAGTTGTTCGGGCGAGGCGGCGACGTTGTGGAAACGCGCGAGCATGACCAGGCAGGCAAGGCCGGTATCGACCACCGCCTGGGTGGAATCAGGTACTTCTGACATCTGCGTCCCTGCTTTGGCAAGCGAAAGGCGAAGGCTGGCTCGGCCTGCAATGCGGGTCGAACGAGCGCGAAATTGAAGAAAAAGATAGGGAAGCAGGCGATGGTGTCTGTCCCTAGACCCACCCAGTTAGAGCGGCCGCTTCTTTTACGAAATAGCCAGGGGCCAGTCAACCAGCCCCATAAAAAGAGTGATCTGGCGCACGCTTACGCCTGGCGATAACACAGCGTGGTTCGCCCTGAGCCATGGGGCCGCCGCTCAGGATCGGCGTAGGTGCGGATTTCGACGAAGCCGGCCTTGCGCATCATGCCGGCCGACGCGGCATTTTCCTCGTGGCGATCGATGTACACATCGTGCAGACCGCGCTCCGCCAGGCGAGCGACGGCCAGGCCCAGCAGCTGCGCACCGAGCCCCCGGCCGGCCAGGTCGCCATGTACGACTGCCTCGCAGATGTAGCCCTGCGGCAGATCGCGGCGCTCCGAGGGCTGGTCTCCGGTGAAGGCACGGGTGGGCATGAAGCTGACGAAGCCGGCCAGCCCTCCCGCCTGCTCGACCAGAACGGCTTCCACTTCCCCGTCGGCGATTCGACTCAGGTGTTCGGTTACCGCCGCCTCTGGCAGGTAGTTCCAGGGGTTGGGGCCGTGTTCGAAGACCAGCTCACGAAGACGCGGAATATCCGCAGCATCAGCCAGGCGGAACTGCAGCTCGCCCACGTGGCTAGAGCCCCGCCTCGCCAATCCCCGGCGGCAGCTCAGCGCCCCGCTCGGCACAGGCGGCAATCTGCTCGATCAGCGGCGCCAGCGCAAAACCCTGCGCCCGTAGCCAGGCGTCGTCGTAATAGGTGGTCGCATAGCGTTCGCCGCCATCGCAGAGGATCGCCACCAGCGAGCCGGACTCGCCCGCCTCGACCATACGTCGCGCCACCAGCAGCGCACCGATCAGGTTGGTGCCGCTGGAGCCGCCGACCCGTCGGCCCAGACGCCGCGCCAGGTAATGCATGGCCGCAAGGGAGAGCGCATCGGGCACCTTGCACATGGCATCGAGTACTTGCGGCAGGAAGGATGCCTCGACCCGCGGCCGACCGATGCCTTCGATGCGCGAGCCGCAATCCAGGCGCAGGCTGGCGTCGCCGCTCTGGTAGTAGTCGAAGAACACCGAGCGCTCGGCATCGGCGCAGAGCACACGGGTGCTGTGTTGACGATAGCGCACGTAGCGGCCGAGGGTAGCCAGGGTGCCGCCGGTGCCGGGGCTGGAGATCAGCCAGGCCGGCTCGGGAAACCGTTCGAAGCGCAGTTGCTGGAAGATCGACTCGGCGATGTTGTTGTTCGCTCGCCAGTCGGTGGCGCGCTCGGCGTAGGTGAACTGATCCATGAAGTGCCCGCCGGTTTCCCGCGCCAGACGCTCGGATTCGCTGTAGATCTGCGTCGGGTCGCTCACCAAGTGGCTCTGGCCGCCGTAGAAGGCGATCTGCGCGATTTTTTCCTTGGAGGTGCTGGCCGGCACCACCGCGATGAACGGCAGCCCGAGCAGGCGGGCGAAATAGGCCTCGGAAATGGCCGTCGAACCACTGGACGCCTCGATCACCGGCGCGCCGGGCTTGAGCCGGCCGTTACACAGCGCGTAGAGAAACAGCGAGCGGGCCAGGCGATGCTTGAGGCTGCCGGTGGGGTGGCTGGATTCGTCCTTGAAGTACAGCTCGATGCCGGGCAGGCCGGGCAGCTCCAGAGGGATCAGGTGGGTATCGGCACTGCGCTGGAAATCCGCTTCGATGATGCGGATCGCCTCGCGGGTCCATTGGCGTTGATCGGTCATGACGGCACCTTGTCGTTTTTAGTCGAGCACACCGGCGGGGGTCGGCGGCGTGCCGCGCCATTGGCTCAGGGCCACGCCGCCGAAGACCAGCCCGGCGGCCAGCAGTTGCATGGCGTTGAGGCTCTCGCCCAGCAGCAGCACGGCGAAAACCAGCGTAAACGCCGGAATCAGGTTGATGAATCCGGAAGCCTGGCTGGCCGGCAGCCGGCTGACGCCGAAGTTGTACAAACCGTAGGCACCGACGGTGACCACTACTCCAAGATAGATCACCGCGCCGAGGCCCAGACCGCTGACCGCTTGCGGCCAAGGCTCGCTGACTGCTGCCAGGGGCAGGAAGAACACCGCTCCGACCATCGCCTGCATGGCGGTGAGGATGAATGCCGAATAGCGCGACGACAGGTGCTTGAGCAGCAGCGTGTAGCCGGTGGCGCAGAGCATGGCGAGCAGTTCGTAGAAGTTGCCCAGCAACGGCGCGGGGGCATGGGGCTGGGCGTCGCCGGCCAGGCTCAACCATACAGCCCCGGCCACCGCCAGCAGGAAGCCGCCGAGGGTAGTCAGGGTGATGCGCTCGCGCAGGAACAGGAAGGCGCCCATGGCCACCAGCAAGGGCAGCAGCGCGGTGATCATGCCGGCCTGGGAGGCGCTGGTATTCTGCAGCGCCATGGCCTCGAAGACGAAATACAGGCAGGGCTCGCAAACGGCCAGGCCGAGCAGGTACCTCCAGTCGCCGGCACGGTATTCGATACGCCCGCGCCACCGCCAGGCGAGCAGGAACACCAGGCTGCCCAAGGCCATGCGCCCGAAGATCACCCACAGCGGCGGCAGCTCGGCGAAGGCCAGCTTCAGCGCGATGAACGAACTGCCCCACAGTGCCATGGCCACTATCAGGCAACCCATCGCAAAACCACGCCCCTGCCCCGCCATGCCCCAGCCGCTCCACGCAAAACGGGCAGTCTAGGGGCAAGGCGACGGTGGCGACAGACACAGCCAACGGAGAAAACTGTGTGTTGCGGGCTCGGCACGTGAACCGTGCCGTAGGTTGGGTTGGGCCTGCGAAGCCCAACAGCGGGATTTCGCCAAACCGCTATCCGCAGGGTATCGGAGGGTGCCTTCGTCCCAACCCATCGATACGCCATGACTGCGGACGGTCGGCAACACACAAGCCCGGCGGGCGCCCCCTGGGTCCCGTCCTTCGCCGGGACGACGGTGCCTGGAACACCGCGCCAATCCCCTACCCCGTCATACCGGCGCAGGCCGGTATCCAGGAAACCGGCAACACCGGAATCTTCGCGCTGCCCGCCCCTGGGTCCCGGCCTTCGCCGGGACGACGGAGATCTGAAACACCACGCCAATCCCCTACCCCGTCATGCCGGCGCAAACCGGAATCCAGGGGCAGGCAACTGGGGGCCGCGCGCTGGCACTGGCTAGAAAGTCCCCACCGTGGTCGCGCCCACCGCTGTCACCACAGCGTTGTTGGCACCCGGCTGCCAGGTCTTGACCTGGGTCGGGTTGCTCTCGTTGCGAATGACGCATTTCCACTCCACGCTCTGCTGGGCCGGCAGGCTGAGGGTGCCTTTCCAGGTCGGATAGGCGCTGGTGTCGGTCAGGCGCACGGCATTGGCGGCACTCCAGCTGCCCAGCTGGGCGATATTGCCCACCGCATAGACGCTATCGCCCCACTGGGTCACGCCGTTGTCGCAACGGAAGTTGACGCTCACCAGATCGCCGCCAGTGCTGCCGCTGCGCCAGATGCGGATCTGCCCGCTGTCGGCATTCAACGCCTGGGTAAAGCTGCCGCTGGCCACTTGGCCGGGATTGCCCAGGTTGGAGCCGAGGGCGACCACCAGGGTCTGCTGATTGCCGCTGACGGTGGCCACCAATCCCGAATAACCGCTGTGGAATTGAATCGGCGAATCGGCGCGCACGCCTGCCGCGCGACGTATCTGGATCAACTGGCGGATAAAGTCGCCCAGCCCCCAGTCGTACATATGCGACCAGTACACCACCGGCGTGCCGGGGCTGCTGAGGATGTAGGCATAGGCCTGCTTGCGCAGGGCATCCGGCAGCGGCCAATGGTGCTGGCCGCCATTCGGCCCCGGCGAGTAGCCGGTGTCGTGGTTGTCGACGAAGGTCACCGCCACCTCGCGCCACCGTGCATCCGGATTGCCGTTCAGGCCGTTCTTCCAATCGGCGAGGCCGCCGTTCTGCATGCGCTCCTTGAGGGCGAAATCGAACACCGGGCAACGCGCACGATCCGACCAGTCCTTGAGGATCTGCTGCCAGCTCGCCGTATGCCGCCAGTCCCAGGTCGGATACTCGCTGGGCGACTTCCACAACTCGCCGACGCAGAAGCCGCTGTCGTGACTGTCGGCCATCCAGCTATTGACCCGCTCACCGGCGTAACCGCGCACGAAATCGAAGCGGAAGCCAGCCGCGCCGTAGTTGCTATTCAGGTTGCGAAACTCGTCGCGGAACATCGCGTAATTCTGCGGGTGACCGGTATTGATGTCCGCATCGCCACCGATGAAGCGGTCGCCATCGTCGCAGTCGTTGGGGTAGTTGCCGGGGTCGGCACAGTCGTTGCGCCACAGGCCCTGGCCGGCGGGCAGGTTGATTTCCTTGCTCGGGTAGCCGCGGTTCATGTGGTTGGGCACCAGGTCGTAAACCACCTTGACCTGGGCATTGTTCAGCGCGCTGGCGGCCTGTTTGAGCTGACTGTCGCTGCCGTAGCGGCCGTTCTTGTTGAAGTCGTGCCAGAAGTAGCCTTCGCCACCGCCGGAAGTGCCAGAGCCGGCATCGCTCCAGCTGGAAAAGTCGCGCCAGGGCACCGGCATCCACACGGCGCTGAAGCCGTCGGCGGCGATGGTCGGCGCCATGTCGCGCAGGCGCGTGTACCAGGCGTTGGGATCGGTGCGCACGACATTCCAGTGGAAGCCCTGGAGGATGATTTCATCGCCACCGTGGTAGCGCACCAGGTTGGGACTCTTGCCCACCGCATCGGCGGCTTTCAGCAGATTGCCATAGGGAAACGCGAGGGGAGACAAAGCCAGGGTGAGACCGGCGAGTCGCAGGTATCGGTTCATCGTAAAGCTCCGTTCTTGTAATTGTTTTCGAGCATCCGACAGCGGGAGGCGTACCTCCGGGATGACAGGTGAACCGCCCATGCGTGGGGCGGCCACCCTGAGACTGCCGTCAAGGTCGGTCTGCGCCTTCCTCCCTGGCGCTTTTTTCGCCGGCGTAGTAGCTGGGCGTAGTAGCCCTGCTCGACCGTGGAGGGAAAAAAGTAGTAATACTCCGCAGCTTCGCCGGTTTTTTGCTTGGTGGCAGGGAACCGCAACGGCAAAATCGCACTCCTGCTTCCACCACGGCACGGCATAACAAGGAAACGGAATGGATCGCTCACAGAATCTGCTGGACAACATTCGCGAAAAACTCGGCGAGCTGAGCAAGGCCGAGCGCAAGGTTGCCGAAGCCATCCTGGCCAATCCCGAACAGGCCACCCGCTACAGCATCGCCTCGCTGGCCCAGGTGGCCGACGTCAGCGAGCCGACGGTCAATCGCTTCTGCCGCAGCTTCGCCATCAGCGGCTATCCGGAGCTGAAGATCCAGCTGGCGCAGAGCCTGGCCAGCGGCGCCGCCTATGTCAGCCGCGCGGTGGAGGCGGACGACACGGCCGAGGCCTACACGCGCAAGATCTTCACCACCACCATCGCCTCGCTGGAAGCCGCCTACCAGGGCATCGACCCGCAGCAGATCAGCAAGGCCGTGGACCTGCTGATCCAGGCCCGGCAGATCTACTTCTTCGGCCTCGGCGCCTCGGCCTCGGTGGCGCTGGATGCGCAGCACAAGTTCTTCCGCTTCAACCTGGCGGTCACCGCCCAGTCCGACGTGCTGATGCAGCGCATGCTGGCCTCGGTGGCGCATACCGGCGATGTCTTCGTGATCATTTCCTACACCGGGCGCACCCGCGAGCTGGTGGAGATCGCCCGTCTGGCCCGGGACAACGGCGCCTCGGTGATCGGCATCTGCGCCGCCCACTCGCCGCTGAGCAAGGTCTGCAGCGTCAGCCTGGACATCCCCGACCAGGAAGACACCGACATTTACATGCCGATGACCTCGCGGCTGGTCCAGCTCACCGTGCTCGACGTGCTCGCCACCGGCGTCACCCTGCGCCGCGGCCCGGACTTCCAGCCGCACCTGCGCAAGATCAAGGAAAGCTTGCTGCCCACCCGCCACCCGAGCCAGGACGAGCAACAACCCTGACCCACTCGAACCCACCCAGCCGCACACCGTAGGTTGCGGTTGAGCGAAGCGCCCAACGCAGCGAAGTCCCGCCAAACCACGTCCGTTGCACCCTCAGGCTACGCGCCGTGACCCAACCTACCTGGCCCACATCCGTAGGTTGCGGTTGAGCGCAGCGAAGCCCAACAGCAGTGCGCCCAAGCCGAGTCCATCCAGGCCCTCGGCCATCGCAGGGACGATGGGCCTGTGGCACGGAGCCAACTCCCCTACCCGTCATACCCGGCTCCGGCCGTATCCACAGAGCTGGCAACACCGGAATTTCCGCGCTGCCCACCCTGGGTCCCGGCATTCGCCGGGACGACGGGCCTGAAGCACCGTATCAATCCCCCACCCCGTCATACCGGCGCAGGCCGGTATCCAGAGAGCCGGCAACGCAGGAGTCTCCGCCCTGCCCATCCTGGGTCCCGGCCTTCGCCGGGACGACGGGCCTGAAGCACCGTATCAATTCCCCACCCCGTCATACCGGCGCAGGCCGGTATCCAGAGAGCCGGCAACGCAGGAGTCTCCGCGCTGCCCATCCTGGGTCCCGGCCTTCGCCGGGACGACGGGCCTGAGGCGCCGATAGCCACGGCCACAGTCTCCTCCCTCCCCAGACCTTACCTAGCGCGCGGCCTGTAGCTAATAGGCGGACATCTCCCCGCTTCGGCGCCGATCAAGACGCGAATGCTACGCCCTGCCGCTCCGCCTCGAAAAAAACCGCCGGGGAGGATGTGGGCGCGGTGACCTTGCTCGACTCTTTGCCGCAGCCGCCCCGCTCGGCCCGACGCCCCAGACGATAGGGCAGCCGGTCCAGGCGGCAGCCCGCTGTCCGGCAGCGCAGGGCATGAAAGCCCTGCAGCGGTTTCGCCAACGAGTCTCACAACAAAAACAAGGACCCGCCATGAACACGAAGAATCCCGCACGCCTGTTCCAGCCCTCCATCCTGGTCGCCGCCATGCTCGCGGCGAGCCCGGCGCTGGCCGTCGACTTCCACGGCTACATGCGCTCCGGCATCGGCGCCACGGGCGGCGGTGGCGACCAGGCGTGCTTCCAGGCCGCTGGCGCGCCGGCCAAGTACCGCCTGGGCAACGAGTGCGAAACCTACGCCGAGATCGGCCTGGGCAGCGAAGTGTGGAAGGAAGGCGAGCAGAGCTTCTACATCGACAGCATGATTGCCTACAAATCCAGCCAGTCGAACGACTGGGAAGCCACCGACAGCGACGACAATCCCTACGCCGACGGCACCAGCTCGATCCGCCAGTTCAACGTGCAGGCCAAGAACTTCCTGCCCGCCCTGCCCGGCGCCACCCTCTGGGCCGGCAAGCGCTACTACAAGCGCAACGACGTGCACATCAACGACTACTACTACTGGGACGTCTCCGGCCCCGGCGCCGGCATCGAGGACATCGACGTCGGCTTCGGCAAGGCGCACATCGCCTGGATGCGCAACACCGATGGCGACTGGACCTACAACGGCGCCGGCACCGGCACCAACGTGGCCAACGACACCCTCGACTTCCGCCTGACCGACATCGCCGCCAACACCGACGGCACCCTCGAATTCGGCTACGACTACGGCAAGGCCAACCTCTCCGATATCCAGGAGAAAGACCCCGGCTACACCAACCAGAAAGGCCACCTGATCACCGTGCAGCACACCCAGGGCAACTGGTTCGGCGGCTACAACAAGCTGGCCCTGCAATACGGCACCGACGGCATCATCGGCAGCACCGGGCGCAACAGCACCGGCAACAGCGACGGCAAGATGATCCGCCTGGTCAACCAGGGCGTGGTCGGCCTCTCCGACGACATCGAAATGATGTACGTGCAGATCTACGAGGATAAGGACTTCGATAACGACTCCGGCCAGAAATGGGCCTCCTTCGGCGTGCGCCCGGTGTACAAGTGGAACGACACCATGAGCACCGCCCTGGAGTTCGGCTACGACTACATCAACCCGCAGGCCGACGGCGAAGACTCCCGCGACCTGAAGAAAATCACCCTCGCCCAGCAGTGGTCCGCCGGCCGCAGCTTCTGGGCCCGCCCGCAAATCCGCGTGTTCGCCACCTACGCCATGTGGGACGGCGGCAAGTACAACGCCGCCAGCGAATCCATCGAAGCCGGCGACGACAACGGCCTGACCTTCGGCGTACAGGCCGAAGCCTGGTGGTGACCGAATAGGCATCCGTTGCATCCGGATGCCGCTCGATGCTTCAACGCTGCTCCAGTGGTTTTGCCCCGGACCTGCAACAGGCCGGGGCCCTTTTCCAGGAGCCCATTGCGCGATCCCCCACGCGCGAACCGGTTCCCAGGCGTGCACACAATAAGAGGAACGACCATGCCGCATCTCAAGACAACCAGCCTCGCCCTGCTCGGCCTGTTGCTGACCGGCTGCGCCGGCGAGCCGCTGCGCCGCGTCGATGTACTGACTCAGACACCCGCCCCGTTGCAAACCTCGCAGCAGCAGGCCCGGCAAGCCCTGGAGGCCGCCACGCCCTGTTGCGCCAGCCTGGGCGAGCTGCCCTACACGCCGATCCCGGCGAATTTTTCCGGCGACGTGGTCATCGACCAGAACGCGCCAGCCTTCGAGTTCCAGAGCGGCAAGAGCTTCTTCCGCGCCTTCCGCTTGCCGACCAATAGCCGCTCCTTCGAGATCCGCCTGTACAGCCAGGCCGGCAAGACCGTGCTGGCGCCCACCGCCATGCTGCTCGACAGCCAGTTCCGCATGACCCGCCTGCTCGGCGCCGAGGATTTCGTCTACGAGCCGGCCGCCGGCCTCAAGGGCGACAGCCTCGATGCGCGCCTGCGGGTCGACCGCCTTTACCTGGACAACCCCGGCAACGAGCAGTACCTGATCCTCTTCACCAGCGACAAGCAGATGGCCGGCCAGACCACCCTGGTGCACCCGGCCAAGGCCTTCGCCAAGGCACACGGCAACGAGCCGCCGAGCATCCCCGACCCGGTGGCAGAGCACGCCCCGGTCGGCGTGATCAAGATGGTGCTGATCGAAGACGGCAGCGCCGGCCAGCAGGCCAACAGCTACGTGCCGCCGCGCAGCATCGGCATGGAAATGGGCAACACCCTGCCCACCACTCCGGCACCCGCGGTGCTGCCGGAAACCCAGGCCTACTACCGTCAGGCCATCGACGCCGCCCTCGCCGGCAAGGACCTGGAGCGTGCGCTACGTCTAGCCGACGAAGCCGCGCGGGTTGGCGACAGCAGTGCCAAGCACTACCTGCTCGAACGCATCCAGATCAAGTAAGCGCATGCGTCCACCGGGGCGGCCACAAGCCGCCCCGTTTCTTTCCAGCCCCCGGAGACCGTTACCCCTAACTGCAGCACCACACCCGAGGTCGAGATGAGAACAACAATAACCCTCGCGACACTGCTCCTGCTCAGCACCGCCCCCCTGCCCAGCCCGGCTTTCGAAAAGAACACGCTGACCGTCTGGATCAATTCCGACAAAGGCTTCAACGGCCTCGCCCGGATCGGCGAACGCTTCACCGCCGCCACCGGCATGTCGGTCAAGGTCGCCACCCCCGAAGACCTGCCCGGCCAGTACGACAAGTTCGCCACCACCGCCAAGGGGCCGGACATCGTCATCTTCGCCCATGATCGCTTCGGTTCCTGGATCAACAACGGCCTGCTCGAACCGCTGCAGCCCAGCGCAGAGGCGCTGAGCCGGGCACCGGTCTTTGCCTGGGAGGCCATGACCGTCGGCGACCAGCGCTTCGGCTATCCACTGGCCACCGAAGTGGTCAGCCTGATCTACAACCGCGCCCTGGTGGCCAAGCCGCCACAGACCCTGGCCGAGGTCAGCGACCTGGACAAACGCCTGCGCAGCCAGGGCAAGCGCGCCATCGCCTGGGACTACAACAACCTGTACTTCTCCTGGCCGATCATTGCCGGCAGCGGCGGCTACAGCCTGCGCAAGAACGACGGCATCTACGATCTCTCCGACGTCGGCGTGGACACGCCAGGCGCCATCGAGGGCGTGCAGGCCATCAAGCAACTGCTGGATCGCGGCGTGCTGCAAGTCGGCGACGACTATGCCGGCATGATGGAAGGCTTCAAGCAGGGCCGCACCGCGATGATCGTCAACGGCCCCTGGGTATGGAACGAGCTGCGCGCCGCCGGTATCGACTTCGCCATCGACTACGTGCCCGGCCCGACACCCGCACGTCGTAGCAAGCCCTTCGTCGGCATCCTCGCCGCCGCGGTCAACAGCAACAGCCCGCAGAAGCGCCAGGCGCAACGCTTTATCGAAGACTACCTGAGCACCGTCGACGGCCTGCGCACCATCAACGACGACAAACCGCTGGGCGCCGTGGCCAACCTGGAACTGATGGAAGAACTACGCCACGACCGGCTGATCGCCCACACCTACGCCTCGGCGGCCAGCGGCGAGATCATGCCGGACATTCCCGAGATGAAGCGTTTCTGGATTCTGTTCAACTCGCGCTTTGGCGCCATGCTCAAAGGCGAGAAGCCGGTCGCCGCCACCCTGGAAAAAATCGCCAACCGTCTGCGCAAGAACGCCGAAATCCAGGCCTGGCGCCGCCGCCACTATCCCGCCGCGCAACTCAGCGAAGCCACCCCAACCCCATAGGTTAAGGTGCTTTCAAGCAGTAAACGACCATGCCTCTTACCAGTATCGAACTTTCATCGACTATCCTCCGCCAGCTTAAACTGGCGCACTAAACGCTCCACAAACCCCACCTTCAAGTGACCTGTCCACTTCTGGATGCTGGGCTCCCATTTTACCTACGGAGCCCCGTCATGATGCGTCCCGACACCAAAGTGCAGAAGGTCTACCTCTATCCCAAGCCCGTCGATTGCCGCAAATCCATCAACGCCCTGGTCGCCTTGGTCGAGTTGGATATCAAGGTGGAGGTGTTCAACCCGGTGCTATTCGTGTTCTCCAACCGTACCCGCTGCCAGATCATGATTCACTACTGGGAGCACAACGGCTTCTGTCTGTGGCTCAAGCGCCTGGAGGCCGAGCATTTCAAGACCAAGACGATACCGGCGACGAGGCCATCGAGCTGGCGGTCGATGAGTTGAACTGGCTGTTCGACGGCATCGACCTGTGGCGTAACCGGCCGCACCAGATACTGACGCTGCGCTTCGTGACCTGAGCCGGTACAATCCGGCGCCGCAACTTTGAGATGATCCCGACGCAGGTGCGGGTTCTCCGTCACATTCGCAGGACCTACACCTACAAGGCTTGCGAAGCAGCCCCAGTCACCGCCGACAAGCCGGCGCAACTGCTCGAGAAGAGCCAGGCCAGTTCCAGCGTGCTGACCACCAAGTACGCCGATGGCATCCCGCTGTACCGCTTCGAGAAGATGCTAAACCTGCTGCGCGACTTTCAAAATCGGCGGTTACGGAAGTCAGCCAGAAATGAGCGGCTATTTCAGCCTATCAGCAACAACAGAGCACAGACATCCCTATCACTGATCGCAGCAACTTACGCGTGATACTCTTATCCCCATACCCCGTATAGGTGAGGCAACTCGACATCTCCTTCCCTATCTGATTGATCCCGATCTAGCTTCGCCTGTCAGATCATGCCGGCAGTCACTCAGTTGCCCAAACGGCACCCCATAAAATCAACACACGAACATAAGCTATTGATGTTAAAGGAAAAATCTGACCTCTCCGATCACACCCCAATGATGCAGCAATACTGGAAGCTCAAACGCGAGCATCCGGATCAGCTGATGTTCTATCGCATGGGTGACTTCTACGAACTGTTCTATGAGGATGCGAAAAAGGCCGCCAAGCTGCTCGATATCACCCTGACAGCACGCGGCCAATCCGCCGGCAAGGCCATTCCCATGGCCGGCATCCCCTTCCACTCCGCCGAGGGCTACCTGGCCAAGCTGGTGAAGCTCGGCGAGTCGGTGGTGATCTGCGAGCAGATCGGCGATCCCGCCACCAGCAAGGGGCCGGTGGAGCGCCAAGTGGTGCGCATCATCACGCCCGGCACGGTGAGCGACGAGGCGTTGCTCGACGAGCGTCGCGACAACCTGCTCGGCGCCGTGCTTGGCGATGAAAAGCTGTTCGGTCTGGCGATGCTGGATATCGCCAGCGGCCGCTTCAGCGTGCAGGAGCTCAAGGGCTGGGAGAACCTGCTGGCCGAGCTGGAGCGACTCAACCCCGCCGAACTGCTGATCCCCGATGACTGGCCGCAAGGGCTTCCCGCCGAGAAGCGTCGAGGCGTGCGCCGTCGCGCCCCCTGGGACTTCGACCGTGACTCTGCTCTGAAGAGCCTCTGCCAGCAATTCGGCACCCAGGATCTCAAGGGCTTCGGCTGTGAAGGGCTGACCCTGGCCCTCGGCGCGGCCGGCTGCCTGCTCGCCTATGCCAAGGAAACCCAGCGCACCGCCTTGCCGCACCTTCGCAGCCTGCGTCATGAGCGTCTGGACGACACCGTCATTCTCGATGGCGCCAGCCGCCGCAACCTGGAGCTGGATATCAACCTGGCTGGCGGCCGCGACAACACCCTGCAATCGGTGGTGGATCGTTGCCAGACGGCCATGGGCAGCCGCCTGCTCAGCCGCTGGCTGAATCGCCCGCTGCGCGACCGCACCGTACTGGAGGCCCGCCAGGATGCCATCGCCTGTCTGTTGGAGAGCTATCGCTTCGAAGGCCTGCAACCGCAGCTGAAAGAAATCGGCGATGTCGAGCGCATTCTCGCCCGCATCGGTTTGCGTAGCGCGCGCCCCCGGGACCTGGCCCGCCTGCGCGATGCGCTGGCTGCGCTTCCCACGCTGCAACAGGCTCTCGGAAATCTGCAGGCTCCGCACTTGGGAGCGCTGGCAACGAGCATTCGCACCTATCCTGAACTCGCCGAACTGCTGCAGCGCGCCATCATCGATAATCCCCCGGCGGTCATCCGCGATGGCGGCGTACTGAAGACCGGCTACGATGGCGAGCTCGACGAACTGCAGTCGCTCAGCGAGAACGCCGGCCAATACCTGATGGACCTGGAAACCCGGGAAAAGGCCCGCACCGGCCTGCCCAATCTCAAGGTCGGCTATAACCGCATCCACGGCTACTACATCGAACTGCCCCGTGTACAGGCCGAACAGGCCCCGGCGGACTACATCCGTCGACAGACTCTCAAGGGTGCCGAGCGCTTCATCACTCCCGAACTCAAGGAGTTCGAGGACAAGGCGCTATCTGCCAAGAGCCGCGCACTCGCCAGGGAAAAGATGCTCTATGACGGGCTGCTGGACCTGCTCATCGAACAGTTGGCGCCGCTGCAGGACACTGCGGCCGCCCTCGCCGAACTGGATGTGCTGAGCAACCTGGCCGAACGCGCACTGACGCTCGACCTGAACCGGCCGCGCTTCGTCGACGAACCCTGCATGCGCATCAGCCAGGGGCGCCATCCGGTGGTCGAACAGGTACTGGACACGCCATTCGTGGCCAACGACCTCACCCTCGATGACGACACACGCATGCTGATCATCACCGGGCCGAACATGGGTGGTAAATCCACCTATATGCGGCAAACGGCGCTTATCGTGCTGCTGGCGCATATCGGTAGCTTCGTCCCGGCGGCTAGCTGCGAGCTGTCCATGGTCGACCGCATTTTTACCCGCATCGGTTCTTCCGATGATCTGGCGGGCGGGCGCTCCACCTTCATGGTGGAAATGAGCGAGACCGCCAACATCCTGCACAACGCCAGCGCCGCCAGCCTGGTGCTGATGGACGAAGTAGGCCGCGGTACCAGTACCTTCGACGGTCTGTCCCTGGCCTGGGCCGCCGCCGAACACCTGGCCCGACTGCGCGCCTGGACCCTCTTCGCCACCCATTACTTCGAACTGACCGTATTACCGGAAAGCGAGCCGGTGGTGGCCAACGTTCACCTGAACGCCACCGAGCACAACGAGCGTATCGTTTTCCTGCACCATGTGCTGCCCGGGCCCGCCAGCCAGAGCTATGGACTGGCGGTCGCCCAGTTGGCCGGCGTACCCAACAGCGTAATCCTGCGCGCGCGCGAGCACCTGGCCCGCCTGGAAACCACCAGCCTGCCCCATGAGGCGCCCCGTGCCGCACCGGGGCAACCGGCGCCGCCCCAGCAAAGCGACCTGTTCGCCAGCCTGCCGCATCCGCTGCTCGAAGAATTGGCTAAGATCAATCCGGATGATCTAACTCCGCGCCTTGCCCTTGAGCTGTTATATACATGGAAGACGCGGTTCTAACGCCCTGCTCGAACAAGCTGTTAGAATCGCGCGCGCTCTGGATGCGACGGCCTCAGCCTGGGCCGTCGACATCGCTTTCCGAGCTTGAGAAGCCAGCCTAGATAAGGCTTCCCTGCCGCCGCCTGAGGAGATAGTGAGAAATGACCTTCGTCGTCACCGACAACTGCATCAAGTGCAAATACACCGACTGCGTGGAAGTCTGTCCGGTGGACTGCTTTTACGAAGGCCCGAACTTCCTGGTGATCCACCCGGACGAATGCATCGACTGCGCGCTCTGCGAGCCGGAATGCCCAGCCCAGGCCATCTTCTCCGAGGACGAAGTTCCGGAAGACATGCAGGAATACATAGAGCTGAATGCCGATCTTGCGGAAATCTGGCCGAACATCACCGAGAAGAAAGACCCACTGCCCGATGCCGAAGAGTGGGATGGAGTAAAGGACAAGCTGCAACATCTGGAGCGCTGATACCCGCCAGATACACCAAGGCCCGCATTGCGCGGGCCTTTTGTTTTCAGCAGGCAAAAAAAGGGGCGGGTTTTACCCCGCCCACTCTTTTCTGTCCCTAGTCCGTTTCTTTCCCAACTCACCATCCTGGTGTATCGCATCCCGCGACATCCTGGCCGTCTTCCCTACCAGCCCGTGTTTTCCTGAACACGGGAGTGATAATAGCGCTCTCGTTGACCACGGCAAGCGTGAAAAAATCCCTTTGCGCCCCCTTATCCAAGCCAAACGGATAAAATTAAAGCTTTTTAAATCATTCACTTACACAAGTTACGATAGGGAAATCGCCTTCGGCGTGCCGTATCCATCTACAAAGGCGTACCGCATTTGTAAGCGATTTCCTACACGATTGAGCAGGAACTTTCTCAGATGCCGTTGCGGTCGCACAGAGAGCGGTACCGCTTACATTGCTCCTGGCACTTTTTCACGGGCAAAAAAAGGGGCGGGTATGACCCCGCCCACTTTTA
Source organism: Zestomonas ipomoeae (assembly GCF_057128665.1). Lineage (NCBI taxonomy): Bacteria > Pseudomonadati > Pseudomonadota > Gammaproteobacteria > Pseudomonadales > Pseudomonadaceae > Zestomonas > Zestomonas ipomoeae. The sequence goes on along the minus strand of NZ_JBSKHQ010000012.1, from coordinate 10,200 downwards.
GTCCCTAGTCCCTGTATTTCCTAACTCATCATCCTGATGAATCGCATCCTGCGATGTCCCTGATCAACTTCCTGTCGATCCGTGTCGTCCCAGACACGGGAGTGATATTAGCGCTCCCAGCGGGCCATGCAATCCGAGAAGACCGCTGTTTTACTTCGCACCCACCCGATTCGTCAGAAAATATATTCTTCAAAATCAATAATTTAGCTTTTTACAACACAGCGAAGAGGCGGCTCGCTGGCCATCGCTGACGCTCGTCGCGTACAGCAATGTAGGCGTTGACTGACAGCGAGGCGCATAAAAAAACCCGGCCGGCGCCGGGTTTTTCTCAAAGCACAGGGAACTATTGGAACAAGGCGTCGCTGGACAGCCCGTTCTTTTCCAGAATTTCCCTTAGGCGCTTGAGAGCTTCGACCTGAATCTGCCGTACCCGTTCGCGGGTCAGGCCAATCTCTTGGCCAACCTCTTCCAGGGTGCTGCTTTCATAGCCGCGCAGACCGAAACGACGCACCACGACCTCGCGTTGCTTGTCGGTCAGTTCCGACAGCCACTGATCGATGCTCTGGGAGAGATCATCGTCCTGCAGCAGCTCGCAGGGATCGGTGGGACGCTCGTCGGTGAGGGTGTCGAGCAATGTCTTGTCCGAATCCGGACCAAGAGAGACATCCACCGATGACACACGCTCGTTCAGACCCAGCATGCGCTTGACCTCGCCCACCGGCTTCTCCAGCAGGTTGGCGATCTCTTCGGCGGACGGTTCGTGATCGAGCTTCTGGGTCAGCTCACGCGCAGCGCGCAGATAGACGTTCAGCTCCTTGACCACATGGATAGGCAAACGAATGGTGCGGGTCTGGTTCATGATGGCCCGTTCGATGGTCTGGCGTATCCACCAGGTCGCATAGGTCGAGAAACGGAAACCGCGTTCAGGATCGAATTTTTCCACGGCGCGGATCAGCCCCAGGTTGCCTTCCTCGATCAGGTCGAGCAGAGACAGACCTCGGTTGACGTAGCGCCGAGCGATCTTGACCACCAGTCGCAAATTGCTTTCGATCATGCGTTTGCGGCCCGCCGGATCACCCTTCTGGGCCAGGCGCGCGAAATGCACTTCTTCTTGCGGGGTTAACAGGGGGGAAAAGCCGATTTCGTTGAGGTAAAGCTGGGTCGCATCTAGTGCACGGGTGTAATCGATGTACTTGTGCTGCTTCGGAGAGGTGGAGTGTTTGGACTTGGTGCGTCCGAGAGGTGTTTCCGCCTCGTCGTTCAATACCTCATCCAGGACGATTCCCGGCTCCATGAGGAGTACTTCATCGTCTACGTCAAACCCCGGCGCTTCTTTATTGAGTGCCATTGTTGTTGTCCTATGTTGAGTTCGACAACAAGCTCTGGCGGCACCTCTTCCATGGCAGCACCCGAGCCCTTTCCACGTAATGGGACGGGCGGCTGCGGGTCAACGTCGCGGCAGATATTGCAGGGGGTCTACAGGTTTACCTTGGCGGCGAATCTCAAAGTGAAGCTTCACCCGGTCGGTTCCTGTGGAACCCATCTCGGCAATCTTCTGTCCGGCTTTGACCTGCTGTCCCTCCCGCACCAACAGCCTGCGGTTATGTCCGTAGGCACTTACGTAGGTATCGCTGTGCTTGATGATCACCAGTTCGCCGTAGCCCCGTAAACCACTTCCGGCGTATACCACGGAACCATCAGACGCAGCTAAAACAGGCTGGCCTAAATCCCCTGCTATATCAACGCCTTTATTCAAACTGCCGTTTGAGGAAAAGCGCCCGATCAGAGCCCCCTCGGCCGGCCAAGCCCAGCCGCTGGCGGAGCGGGTGACCGGCGGACTCGCCGTGCCGCTGGTCGGTGTCGTGTTGGCTGGCAGCTTTGCCGGCGCCGGTGTGCTCGGTGCGGGCGCAGGCGTCGGCGTGCGGGACACCGGCGGCTGGGATGGCAGCGGGGTGATCTTCGGAGCCGGGCGCGCCGTGGGCGTCGATACCCTTGCCGTGGTGGTACTGGGTGACACCGCGCGCACCGGAGAACCGCCGAAGCGTATGTGCTGGCCCGGGTAGATCACATAGGGCGCGGCAATGCCGTTATGGGCCGCCAGCTCGCGCCAATCCCAGCCATAGCGGAAGGCGATGGAATACAGTGTGTCGCCACGCTGTACGGTGTGCTGCCCGCTTCTCAGCGGCTCGCGGGAACTCTGGTTGCGATCCACCACCTGCACGGAAGACGGCGACCCCGCGCAGCCGCTCAACAAGACGGCAAAGAGCAGGCTGCCGAGACAGTTCAGGCGGCTGCAGCGAATCCGCTGTTGCAAGATGGTGAGGCTCACTGCTGCTCTCTTTTGCGAGTTCAAGACAAGTTCGTATTCGTCGGTATCAAGCGTTCGCCGGCTGACGCCGACGAGCAAGCCATTCCAGGCCGAGCACCAGGACGATGCCGGCGATGGCCAGCAGGATCGCAAACAGGAGCTGCGGGTCTTGCCCACTGACCTCGGCGAAGCGCGACGGCAGGAGGTTTTCCTGCAACAGCGGTACCTGCTGACCGTGACTGCCGGTGTGCCAGACCAGCGTCTGCTTCCAGGGCCACACCTTGTTCAGCGAGCCCAGCATGAGGCCGGTCAGAAAGGCCAGCGTCAGGTCGCGCCAGCGCGCCAATAGCCAGCTGAGCAGACGGGCGAAGCTGAGCAGGCCGAGCAGGCAGCCGGCGGCGAACACCGCCAGGACGCCGATATCCAGGCCCTTCACCGCAGCCAGTACCACCGGATACAGGCCGAGCAGGAGCAATATGAAGCTGCCGGAAATCCCTGGCAGAATCATGGCGCAGATGGCGATGGCGCCGGCGAAGAACAGGCTCAGTGGACTGCTGCTCCACTGCATGGGCGCCGCCACGGTGATCCAGTAGGCGAAGGCTGCCCCGAGCAGGAAGCTGACGCCGCGGCTCCAGTTCCAGCGCTGGATTTCCCGCGCCACCATGTGGGTGGACACCAGGATCAGGCCGAAGAAGAACGACCAGATGAGAATCGGCTGGTGCTCCAGCAGGTAGGTGATCAGCCGAGCCAGGCTGAACACACTGGTGAGGATGCCGGAGAACAGCACCAGCAGGAAGGTGGCATTGGCCCGCTGCCAGGCCTCGACCACCTTGCCGCGTACCAGCAGCGCCAGCGCATTGGGAACCGACGCGATCGAGCGCAGCAGCTCGTCGTAGATGCCGCTGATGAAGGCCACGGTGCCGCCGGAGACACCGGGCACCACGTCGGCGGCGCCCATGGCGATGCCTTTGGCGAAGAGGAGCAGGTAGTTCTTCATGGATCCTTCCAGGTACTTCAAAGCAAGGGGCCGCTGAGCAGCGGAACGAAACGCACCGCGTCCAGCACATGGCGGGAGAAACCGTATTCTTCACGAATGATCAGCATCAGTTGCTGCTCGTCGCCGGCACCGACCGGGATCACCAGGCGCCCACCAGGGGCCAGTTGATCGAGCAGCGCCTGGGGCACTTCGGCCGCCGCCGCGGTGACGATGATGCCGTTGTAAGGGGCCAGCGCGGACCAGCCCTCCCAGCCGTCGCCCCAGCGGAAGACCACGTTGCGCAGGTTCAGTTCGGCCAGGCGCTCCTTGGCGCGATCCTGCAGCGCCTGGATGCGTTCCACCGAGAATACCCGCTCGACCAGTTGCGCCAGCACGGCAGTCTGGTAGCCGGAACCGGTGCCGATTTCCATCACCTTGTCCAGCGGTCCGGCGGCGAGCAGCAGCTCGCTCATACGGGCAACCATGTAGGGCTGGGAGATGGTCTGGTTGTGGCCGATGGGCAAGGCGGTGTCTTCGTAGGCGCGATGGGCGAGCGCCTCGTCGACGAACAGATGGCGCGGGGTGCGGCGAATCACTTCCAGCACATGGGCGTTGGACAGGCCCTCTTCGTAGAGGCGCTGCACCAGTCGTTCGCGGGTGCGCTGCGAGGTCATGCCGATGCCACGGCGCAGCATGTCGTCTTGCTCTCGATTGATCAAAGCAAGCCCTCCAGCCAGCTGTCGAGGTTCTTGAAAGCCTCGTGGTAAGTGCGGTCGAGCTGCAACGGCGTGATCGACACATAGCCTTGCATCACCGCGTGGAAGTCGGTACCCGGACCGCCGTCCTCGGCGTCGCCGGCCACGGCGATCCAATAGCCTTCCTTGCCCCTCGGGTTGACCACCTTGACCGGCGCCTTGGCTCGCGCGCGATGGCCGAGGCGGGTCAGCTGGATGCCACGGATGTGGTCGAGCGGCAGGTTGGGAATGTTCACGTTGAGCACGGTGCGCGGCGGCAGGTCCAGCTTGTCGTGCTGTTCCACCAGCTTGCGCGCGATGTGGGCGGCGGTCGGCAGGTTGTCCGGCAGCCGCGACAACAGCGAAAAGGCGAATGCCGGGCGACCGGTGAAGCGGCCTTCGATGGCGGCCGCGGCGGTGCCGGAATAGAGCACGTCGTCGCCCAGGTTGGCACCCAGGTTGATGCCCGACACCACCATGTCCGGCGTATGTTCCAGCAGGCCATTGAGCCCCAGGTGCACGCAGTCGGTGGGGCTGCCGTTGATGCCGATGAAGCCATTGGGCATGGTCACCGGATGCAGCGGGCGATCGAGCGTCAGGGCGCTGCTGGCGCCGCTCATGTCTTGGATCGGGGCGACCACCACGCACTCGGCGTAGTCAGCCAGCGCGTCGTACAGCGCGGCGAGGCCGGGCGCATACACCCCGTCGTCATTGGCGATCAGAATACGCATGAAGTGTCCGTCTGCCCTACCGGCGGCAGATCCACGAGTTCGCGCACCACTGCGGTGGCGAAGCATCCGGCCGGCAGGACGAATTCCAGTTGCAGAATGTCAGGGGCCGGATAATGCCATGTCAGGGCGCCGATGGGGAGGCGCAGGATTCGCCGTTCGTGCGACATACCCGCTTCCGCCAGCCAGGCGGGCAACGGGGAAAGCCCCCGCGCGACCTGCTGCTCCAAGGCATGGGTGGCCTGCCCCGCGGGCGATTCCCCAGCGCCCCACAGCGGGCCGGTGGGGTGCAGGTCGAGGAGCGCCAGGCGCGGATCGCTGCACTCCGCCTCGCCAGCCAGGAAGAAGCTGCGGCTGTCGGTGAAGGCCAGCAAATCGCCGACCTGGGCCCGATTCCAGGTTTCCGCAGCGACCCGTTCGGCCAGTACCCGGTTGAACAGATGGCTGCGGGCGGCGGAAAGCAGCCGTGAGCGAATATTGCGCTGGCTCGGCAAGGCCAGGGTCTGCGCATAGCGCAGAGCCTCCTCGACGTTGCCGCCAGCATGACCGAAGCGCTGCAGGCCGAAATAGTTCGGCACGCCTTCGGCCCTGATCGCTTGCAGACGTGCGTTCAGAGCGTCGCGATCTGCGGCGAGCTGGGTCAGGCGCAGGGTGAAGCCATTGGCGGCATGGGCGCCGCGCTGCAATTTACGCTTGTGCCGCGCACTTTTCAGGAGGCGCAGGCTGTCGCTTTCGGCCGCTGACAGATCGGGATCGGCCTTGCCCGGCAGGTGCAGGCTGAACCACTGACGGGTCAGCGCCTGGCGATCCTTGAGGCCGGCGTAGCTGACGGTCTTCAGCGGCACGCCGGCGGCGCGGGCCAGGCGACGGGCGGCTTCCTCGGTGTTCAGGTTGCGCTTCTCGACCCATAGCCAGAGGTGCTCGCCCTCGCCTGCCAACTCGATGTCGAGCACCTCGTCGACCTGGAAGTCCTCGGCGACTGCCTTCAACTGCGCCGTGCCACAAGGTTCGCCATGGGCGCGCGGGCCCAACAGTTCGAATTCGTTCATGACGGCAGCAGCAGCGCCACCGCATGCACGGCGATGCCCTCTTCGCGGCCGGTGAAACCGAGCTTCTCGGTGGTGGTGGCCTTGACGTTGACCTGGTCCAGGCCGACCTGCAGGTCGGTGGCGATATGGGCGCGCATCGTCTCGATATGCGGGGCCATTTTCGGCGCCTGGGCAACGATGGTGGCGTCGACGTTGCCGACCCGCCAGCCCTGGTCATGGACCAGACCAATCACATGGCGCAGCAGGGCTCGACTGTCCGCGCCCTTGAACTGCGGGTCGGTGTCCGGGAAGTGCTTGCCGATATCGCCCAGCGCCGCCGCGCCGAGCAGCGCATCGCTCAGGGCGTGCAACAGCACGTCGCCATCGGAGTGGGCGATCAGCCCGAATCTATGGGGAATGCGCACGCCGCCGAGGGTGATGAAGTCGCCCGCGCCGAAGCGATGCACGTCGTAGCCGTGGCCGATACGCATATAAAGAACGCCCTGAGAAAGTCAGGGCGAGATTCTAACTGAAAGCTGCGAGGCGGATGGCCGCCCCCTGCAAGCCGCAAGCAATGTGAGGGCCGAACTCCTGACACCAAGCTGTGCTTTTGCATCACTTGAAGCGTGGGGCTTGAGGCTGCTGCAAAGCGGCTGCATGGTGGCGCAGATGGTCGTCGATGAAGCTGGCGATGAAGTAGTAGCTGTGGTCATAGCCCGGCTGCAGGCGCAACCTCAGCGGGTGGTCGGCGGCCTTGGCCGCGGCCTCCAGAGCGCTCGGCTTGAGCTGGCCTTGCAGAAAGTCGTCACGGTCGCCCTGGTCAACCAGGATCGGCAGCTTTTCCGCGGCTGCGGCCAGCAGCGCACAGGCATCCCACTCGCGCCAGCGCGAACGGTCCTCGCCGAGATAGCGAGAGAACGCCTTCTCGCCCCAGGGGCAGTTGAGCGGATTGGCAATCGGTGCGAACGCCGACAGCGAGTGATAGCGACCCGGATTGCGCAGCGCGCAAACCAAGGCGCCGTGTCCGCCCATGGAATGGCCGCTGATGCCGCGCCGATCGGACACCGGGAAGTTCGCCTCGATCAGCGCCGGCAACTCCTCCACCACATAGTCGTGCATGCGGTAGTGGCGTGCCCAGGGCTCCTGGGTCGCGTTCAGGTAGAAACCCGCCCCCAGGCCGAAATCCCAGGCGCCGTCCGGGTCGCCCGGCACGTCGGCGCCGCGCGGGCTGGTATCCGGCGCCACCAACACCAGCCCCAGCTCGGCGGCCAGGCGCTGGGCACCGGCCTTCTGCATGAAGTTCTCGTCAGTGCAGGTCAGCCCCGACAGCCAGTACAGCACCGGCAGCCTGGCACCTTCCTGCTCGGCCTGCGGCGGCAGATAGACGGCGAAGGTCATATCGCAATTGAGGGTGGCGGAATGATGGCGGTAGCGCTTGTGCCAGCCGCCGAAGCTCTTCTGGCACGAAAGATTTTCCAGAGTCATGGGCCCCTCCTGGGCAGCTACGAAACCGCAAGCCACAAGTTGCAGGAGGGCACACTTGTCGCTTGCAGCTGGAAGCTCGCCGTTGTTCAGAAATGGATGACGGTTCGAATGCTCTTGCCTTCGTGCATCAGGTCGAAAGCGGTGTTGATCTCATCGAGCGGCATGGTATGGGTGATGAAGGTATCCAGCGGGATCTCGCCCTTCTGCGCCTTGTCCACATAGCCAGGCAGCTCGGTGCGCCCTTTCACGCCGCCGAACGCGCTGCCGCGCCAGACGCGACCGGTCACCAGCTGGAAGGGACGGGTGCTGATCTCGGCCCCCGCCGGCGCCACGCCAATGATGGTCGACTCGCCCCAGCCCTTGTGGCAGCACTCCAGCGCCGCGCGCATCAACTGCACATTGCCGACGCACTCGAAGGAATAGTCCACGCCGCCGTCGGTCATCTCGACAACGACCTCCTGGATCGGCTTGGCGAAATCCTGCGGATTGACGAAGTCGGTGGCGCCCAGCTCGCGCGCTACCTCGAACTTGGCCGGATTGATGTCGATGGCGATGATGCGCCCGGCCTTGGCCATCTTCGCGCCGATTATCGCCGCCAGGCCGATGCCGCCCAGACCGAAAATGGCCACAGTGGAGCCCTCGGTGACTTTGGCCGTGTTGAGCACCGCGCCGATGCCGGTGGTGACGCCACAGCCGAGCAGGCAGACCTTCTCCAGCGGCGCCTCACTGGGAATCTTCGCCAGGGAGATTTCCGGCAGCACGGTGTACTCGGAGAAGGTCGAGCAGCCCATGTAGTGGTAGATCGGCTCGCCGTTGTAGCTGAAGCGCGTGGTGCCGTCCGGCATCAGGCCCTTGCCCTGGGTGGCACGCACCGCCTGGCAGAGGTTGGTCTTGCCGGAGGTGCAGAACTTGCACTGGCGGCATTCGGCCGTATACAGCGGAATCACATGGTCGCCCACCGCCAGCGAGGTGACGCCCTCACCCACCGCCTCGACGATACCGCCACCCTCGTGGCCGAGGATGCAGGGGAACACGCCCTCGCTGTCCTGGCCGGACAGGGTGTAGGCGTCGGTGTGGCACACCCCGCTGGCGACGATGCGCACCAGCACCTCGCCGGCCTTCGGCGGCTGCACGTCCACTTCAACGATCTGCAGCGGTTGGTTGGGGCCGAAGGCGACGGCGGCGCGCGACTTGATCATGGCGGTGCTCCTGGATGAAGGACGAAAGCAGGAGTGTAATTCATGCCTAAACAGGGATAATTCGCCAACTGAGAAAACATTAGTGCTGTGCAGGGATAATCCATGAGCCCACGCTGGGAAGGTCTCGATGAGTTCGTCGCTGTGGTTGAACTGGGCAGCTTCCAGCGCGCCGCCGAGCGGTTGCGGGTTTCTTCTTCCCACGTCAGCCGACAGGTTGCGCGCCTGGAGGAGCGCCTGCAGGCGCGACTGCTCTACCGCACCACGCGCAAGGTATCGCTGACCGAAGCCGGCAGAACCTTCTTCAGCCGTTGCCAGCGCCTGATCGAAGATCGAGAGGAGGCGTTCCTCGCCGTCGGCGACCTGCAGCAGGAACCTCGCGGCCTGCTGCGCATGACCGCCGCCGTGGCCTATGGCGAGCGCTTCATCGTGCCGCTGGTCAACGAGTTCATGGCGCAACATCCACAACTGCGGGTGGAGATCGAACTCTCCAATCGCACCCTCGACCTGGTCCAGGAAGGTTACGACCTGGCCATCCGCCTGGGCCGTTTGAGCGATTCCAGTCTGGTGGCCACACGCATCGCGCCGCGCGCCATGTACCTGTGCGCTGCGCCCGGCTACCTGGAACGCTACGGCCGGCCGCACAGTCTGTCCGAACTGACACGGCACAACTGCCTGATCGGCACCGGCGATACCTGGATGTTCCAGCAGGACGGTCGCGAGCATCCGTTCAGGCCCAGCGGCAATTGGCGCTGCAACAGCGGGCAGGCGGTGCTGGACGCAGCCCTGCGCGGCTTCGGCCTGTGCCAACTGCCGGACTACTATGTGCTCGAACCGCTGCGCCGCGGCGAACTGGTCGCACTGCTGGAGCAGAATCGACCGCCGAATACCGCGGTGTGGGCGGTCTACCCGCAGCGACGCTACCTCTCGCCGAAGGTCGGTCGCCTGGTCGAAGCCTTGCGAAACGGGCTCGCCCGCTGCCCGGAGTACCAGGCGCAGACACGCTGATGCCCCCTCGTCCGCCACCGTAAAAACCGTTGAACCCGAACCCTCCCCCCTCGTCGAAAAGCGTAAGGCCTTCTTTCCCGGCATCCCGCCGGGAGCACCATGACAACGGAGGAGGTTGCCATGCAGATTCTGGTGAACAGCAGTAACCGGATCGACGTTACCCAAGGGCTGGAAGAGCACATCCGGGCCAACCTGGAAAGCGAGCTGGAGCGCTTCAGCGAACAGCTCACCCGTATCGAGGTTCATCTGAACGACGAAAACAGCGGCAAGAGCGGCCCCAAGGACAAGCGCTGCCAGATGGAGGCACGGATCAAGTCGCATGAGCCGGTCTCGGTCACCCACATGGCCGATTCCCTGCACCTGGCCATCGATGGCGCCGCCACCAAGCTCAGCCACGCACTCGAACATACCCTGGGCAAACTCAAGCGCGACTGAGCCCTTCCCCCGACCACCAGAGAGGGAACGACCACACCCGAACGAACGAGGTTTGCCATGAACGCTCTGCTCAATCGCGAAAGCCTGAAACGACTGCTGGCCGTTCGCCAGAACCCGTGCCTGACCCTGTACCAGCCGACTCACCGCAGCTTCCCCGGCCGCCAACAAGACCCGATCCGCTTCAAGAACCTTCTGTGAATCGCCCCGGGTTTCGTGGAGGCCTTAACTCTTGAGAAGATGAGGCTATGAGAAAATCCACGACCTACTCCCCCGAAGTCCGTGAACGTGCCGTGCGCATGGTT